>JAATGL010000105.1 GCA_015654705.1 Alphaproteobacteria bacterium
GCCTCGTCGGTCAGGCCGCCGGCGCGCGCCAGCACCGAGGAGAGACGCTCGTCGCGCGTGATCTCGTAGACCCCGGGGTAGCGGATTTGGCCGCTGAGCGTGATGCTTTCGCCGATCCGGTCGGAAAACACCGGCCGGATCGAGATCGAATCGAACGGCCGCAAGGCGACCTTGCTGAAATCGGTGTCCTTCTGGGAATAGGTAATCCGCACGGTCCGCGACGAGCCCTGCTGCGCATTGATCTGCGTCGATGTCACGGTAACGCCCGAGAGATCGGCCTGGCGCTGCAATCCGCCGGCCGCGTCGATGATCGAGGCCAGGCTGGCATCGGACGCGGCCAGCAGCGGTCCCGGGCTGATGACCTCACCATTGACCCAGACCAGATAGTTAGCGGCCAAATTGGTCAGGGCGGTGTCGCTGACGCCGAGCCGCTGCGCCAGCTGGTCGAGGGTCACCGGCGTCGTGTTGGCGCCGCTGACCGTGGGATTCGTCATGGAATTGGACGGCAGCGCCCCGCCGAAGGGCGACGGCAGAAGCTGCTGCGCCCCCGAGGACTGCCCCTGCCCGCTCTGGCCCGACGCGCCGTTTTGCCCGCCGCTGTTCTGGCTGTTCTGTCCATTCTGGCTCTGGCCGTTTTGTGCGTTTTGGCCGTTCTGACCATTCTGGCCGCTGGCATTGGCGCCGGATGACAGGGCCGAGGCCGCGGTCGCCATCTGCGCCAGCGCCTGGCTGTTTGGCGCCTGCGGCGAAGATGACGCATTCGCCGATTGTGACCCCGTCGTGCTGGGCATGCTCCATGGATTGGGCGTGCTGGGGGAGGTGGTCTGCTGCTGGTTCAGCGCCGCCACGCCGGGCGCCTGCGTCGCTGTATACAACGCGCCGGCGGCGGCGTTGGACAGCGTCTGTATTTCCATATTGGTGAAAACATAGACGGCGTCGTTGTCGATAAGGCTGGGATTGTCGGCGCCGTCGAACACGCCCTTGATCGAGAACGGGATCATCTTGAGGAAATTGGTCGCCGGATCGTGGCGGATGATGACCGCGAACAGCGAATAGGCGTTGGGCCCGAGATCGTCGGTATCGCGCAGCAGTCCCGACATCCGGGGCGAATTGCCCAGCGCATGCACGCCGGGCACGGACACCTCGCCGTTCAGCGAAATGCGCGCCGAAACCGACGAGCGGTTGGCGTCGACGAACAGCACCTCGCCATTGGCGACGTTGCCGTCGGAGGGAACGGAGACCATCTGCATCCGGCCGTCCGCCTGCAGCGCGAGCTTGCTCAGCCGCTTGGCGCCGGCGATCTCGACGCCGCCGGCGACGTCCAGCAGCGCCTTGGCCGACATGCGCGCAGCCTGCGGCGGCAATTCATAGATGCCGGGCCGGCGCACCAGACCGGTGATCGCGACCGTCCCGCCCAGCGGAGGCACGACGATGCGGTCGCCTTCGGTCAGCGCCCCCACGCCGGTCGAGGTGCCGTGGCTGATCACCGAATAGATGTCCAGCGGAATGCGCCGCGTGCCGCGCACCACATAGACGGCGCGCAGGCTGCCCGTCTTCTTGATGCCGCCGGACAGGATCAGCGCGTCGAGCGGCGTGTTGAGCGCGGTCAGCGTGCGCAGGCCGGGAGACGCGACCTCGCCCGTCACCAGGACCGAAATCTGGCGCACCGTCGCCACCGAGATGAAGCTCTTGGTGCCGAGGAACTGGGCCGCGATGCGCGCCGACAACTCGGCCCGGACCTCGCCCAGCGTGCGCCCGGCGGCGGTGATCGGCGGCAGGTTGAGAAGGACGATGCGGCCGTCGCGGTCGACCGACAGCGTATAGGTCGCGCTTTCATGGCCGACCATGATGATCTGGAGCTGGTCGCCGGCGCCGAGGATGTAACTGTCCTGCGTCGCGCCGACCTGGGTTGCGGTCACGTTGCCCGCCACGCCGAAGACGTCATAGCCGAATTGCTGCAGGGGAACACCGGTGCGGGCGCTGAATTGCACCTCAAGGCCGCTCGGCACTGTGCTGAGCGTGGCCGACGACGTCACGGGCTGCATGGTCTGGGTCGAAGGGGCGAGCGGCGGCGCGGTGGACTGGGTCGGCGTCGGAGACGGCGTCTGGCCCTGCGAGATGCCCGACAGGATGCTCTGAATATCGCTGGTGCCGAGTGTCTGCGCGTCGGCCTGGCTCAAGCCGGTGCCGACGGCGCACACGCATAGCAGCCGAAACGCGCGCGCGGCCCGGCGCAGAAGGATTTCAAATGGCATCCGCCTCGTCCGCCCCTCAGGAAAGACAGCCCGTGCGCCTGGCGGCGCGGTGGGCGACTTTTACCCCGGTCCTTCGCGGCAGAGCAAGCAAAACGAATCCGCTATCGCCTTGAAATACCGCTTGAAATTATATGGACCTCGTGTGCAGCCCGCATTGTCACGGAGCCGTGATTGATCCGCCCGGCCACAAGTCCTAGCGTCGGATCCAGCCTGCGTGGAACCGCCCACGGCGACGGAAGTTGTGTCCAGGCGCGTTTGATCCGAGAGCCATGAAAAAGCCCACCATCCTTCTGGCCTGCCTGCTCTGCCTGACGGCGCTTGGCTGCCGCCCCCATCCGGGCAACGGCGGCGCAGGCCGGGGCGAGCAGGGCCATGGCGGCCTGCGCCGCGAATGCCGCGCCGATATCGAGCAGTTCTGCTCGGCCGACCAGACCGGCCGGGACCGCCGCCAGTGTCTCCAGAGCCATATCGACAAGCTGTCCGACGCCTGCAAGGCGGCGCTGGCCGCCCGCGCCCACAGAGGCGGGCACAGGGACCGCGACCAAAGCCAGCCCTGAGCGGCGGTAAAGATGGATTCGGCCTTCCCGGACCGATAGGTTCGCATGTCGTCCTGAGATTTTTCCCGACGCCATGGAACTGCCGGTCGCGAATTACGTCCTGCTCACCAACACCAACGGCGAAAAAGGCTTCGACCTCATCCTGAAAGTCGCGGCACTGTTGCCGCATGTCCCGTTCCTGGCGATCGCCAGCCAGTCGCCGCTCGACGAGGCGATTCACGCCCGCGACGTGGCCGGCGTGCGCAATGTCACGCTGATCGGGCGCAGCGACGACATGGACACGATCTATCGCGGCGCCGCCATCGTCGCCGTGCCGAGCTACCGCTTTCGCGAATCCTTCAGCCGCGTCTGCATCGAGGCGCAGCGCTACGGCAAGCCGGTGATCGGATCGGACCGCGGCAACGTGCCCTATCTTCTGGAATATTCCGGCATCGTGCTGCCCGAGGACGCGAAGACCTGGGCGGCGGAAATCGAGCACCTCCTGGGCGACCGCGCCTATTACCGGCAGCGCCGGGATCAGGCCCTCGAAAACTCCGCGCGCTACAGCTTCGCGGCACAGGGCGACGCGCTGGACGGCCTGCTCGCCGCGGCCGAAGCGCCGCTTCTTATCGCCGTCGGTTCGGGCCTCGGCAATATGCTGCACACCACGCCGACGCTCCGCAGGATCGCGGACCATCTCGGCACCCGCGTCGATGTCGTCGTGGCGGAGGACCACGCGAACAGCCTGTTCCTGGTGCACAATCCCGATTATGTGAACGCGGTCTATTCGCTGAAACAGGTCGTTCTGCGCCGCGCCTACGAGACGGTCTTTGTTACCCATTCCTTCGGCGCCGCGCGCGTCGCCTTCAATTCCGACAATGTGGTGTGGTCGCGCGACTGGGACAGTTTCTCGCCGGCCGGCAAGCACGAGACGGTCTTCAATCTGGAATGCACCAGGGAGCTTCTTGGCATACCCTATGAGGACGAGGACGTGTCACGCTATTTTTGTGGCGACCTCGTTTATTATCCGCCGCCAGAGACATTGGTGGGACTGCACGCCGGCTCCAAGACGGGATTGTGGATGGTCAAGCGCTGGCCCTATTTTGCGGAGCTGGCGGCGCGGCTGGCGGCGCGCGGCATCCGCGTCGCCTCGTTCGGGACGACGGAGGAATATGTCGAAGGCATCGAGAACCGCACTGGCGCCACGATCGAGGACATGTGCGGCTCCATGCTCGATTGCAGCCATTTCGTCAGCAATGACAGCGGCGTGATGAATATCGCCAATGCGCTCGGCATTCCCCTCCTGGCGCTGTTCGGGCCGACCAATGCCGGGACACGCCTGCCTTTGCGACCGACGAGCCGGGCGATCGTCCTGGAAAAAGACTGCGCGCCCTGCGAATTGAAGGACACGGAAACCTTCACCCGCGGCCAGTGCCGCTGCATGGAGGAGATCGACATCGACCTTGTCGAAGCGAGGCTGCTGGAGATGATGCGCGCGACCGCGCGGGCCGCCACGCTCAGCCCGGCCTAGGAGAACACATGCGCGTCGTCCTGCTGCCCTGCTCTTACGGCGAAGCGGTGGACAAGCTCACCATCCTGCGCATCAAGAGCGAGCGGATGCGCGATCCGGCACAACTGGAGAATGTGCGCAGGGAACTGGCGCTGGTGTCGGAGGCGCTCTTCGCCGCCATCGCGCACAACCCGGCGTTCGAAACACTGTTCGCCCGGCTCAAATCGGTCAACGAAGAGCTCTGGAACATCGAGGACGACATCCGCGGCGAGGAAGCAAAAGCCGATTTCGGCGCCGATTTCGTGCGCCTGGCGCGCGCGGTCTACCAGCTCAACGACGAACGCGCGGCATTGAAACGCCAGTTGAACGCGCTGCTCGGCTCCGCGCTCAGCGAGGAAAAATCCTATGGCGACCGCGCACCGGATTGACCGGCTGTCGCTTTCGCACGCAATTCCTCGAAGCCGTATGTGTTCGGCACGGCTCGAAATCGGGCGATCTTCTTCACGAACGAGTCGGGCTCCGAAAAGCTCACCCGGCCGGTCAGATGATGGTGTTTCGGGCTTCGCGTATAGTCCATCCAATGCGCCGCGAAATCGGTCAAAACCTTTTTGTGCGCTGGGTCCGGCGTCGTCAGCGCCAGCTCGTACAGCGCGACGACATGGTAGATGTGATAGAAATTCTGGCCGTATTTCATGAAATTGGTCGGACAGCCCGCGATCAGGTCCTGCTCGGCTGCGTTCACCACGAATGTCGTGAATTGCCCATCAAAACTTGACGCCGGTGGGAGCGAACGCGTGCGTAGCGTCCGCTGCGGCACGGTGGAAGTCTCGTTGAACGTGCCCGGATCGAAAGTAATGCGCGCGCAATCCGCTGCGACGCGGATCTGCAGCTCGTAGAGACTGCTCACCGAGAGCGCCAGATCCATGGAAGATGATTTGTTGTTCTCGATCTTGTTCTCGTAGATGCATTTGCGCAGCTCCGCGCCTGGATGCCACAGATCGGCGATGGCAAAGGAGCTGTATCCGGCGGTAACCGGAACATAATCGATCATCACGCGGGACGGCGAAGCGTTGCGCACGGCCGCAAAGTGAACGCGGAACGTATAGGGACAGAGATTGGAATACCGGCTGAGCGCGGCACGTTGATCATCAAAGGCCGGCAGCATTTCGATCAGGGCTTCGATGTTGCGGCCATAGAACGTTTCCATGTCCTTGTCCGGAACGAATTGCAGATAGTCGTTCAGATGGATCAGCGCATCGATCCAGCCATTCAGGATCGCTTCGGGGCAGGCGCGAAAATTCGGTGTTTCGAGGATGACCTTGCCGTCGACGCACACTCCCCCTTTTTCGAAGGGAAACGTCATGGATTTTGCGATTGCGGCCGCGATCCGGTGCCAGTCGCCGTCTGCATCCGCCTTGACGCCATCGCGGATCAATCTGGTGAACCCCGCCAGCAACTGGCCCTGGGCGATGCCGCTATAGATCGGCTCGTTGACTTGCAGGCGCGCGGTACGGATCGACCGCGGATAATAAAGCGCCAATCCGCCATTGGGCAGTTCGACGAAATAGTCCTGCACGCGCCTGGCCGTCGCCACCAGCCTCGGCGACAGCCTGCCCGCCGTGAGGAATCCGCCGATCCGCCCGGGATGAAACTGCCACTCGCCCAGATACTGCGAATAGGGAATATCTTTATAGAAAAGGTTTTTCTCGTTCAGGCGCCGGATGTTCGCGGTGTCGTTCTCGTCGAAATTCGAATAGGAATCGATGAGCGCGGGATCGGGCGTGAAAATGGCTGCAGGATCGAGCGCGAGCGCGGCGTTCGATGATCGGCGCATGGCGCGTGACCGAGGCTCGGCGCGGCGCCAGCTGCGGCCCAGCAGCCGATCCGAAATTGCCGAGAACAGAGTCATGTGCGGAAGATCTTGTCGTGACGTGATCGCATGCGGCTGCTTGTGCCTCGCCGCTTCGGCCCCAGTCAACCACGCGACGGCGACGCGGCCGTCAGATAGCTGCGCGTCGCGGCGCCAATCCAATAGTCGAGGATGCTGCCCAGGTCGAGCGCAACGGCGCCACGCACCCTGGCTTCGCGGACGATGCATTTGCCGGCATAGCCCGCGCCCACGATCACCAGGCGCCCGCTCAGGTCATCGCCCAGTTGCGCGACAACCTGGTCCAGGACCTCGGGAAGGATGCTGGGGCCCATCTGCGACAGACCGAATGCCGCGAGCGAGGCATGGCGCGGCGGCACGACGATATTGTGCACGATCTGCGCTTCAAAAAGGCCTTGGAAAACGTCCGCAAGGTTCGGATGACAGGACACCGCAACGATGTTGTCCAGCCCCGCGAAAAGTTCCCGGTAGAGATCCCATTTCTGCAGATCGTGCTGCAGATGCGCCGATGTCAGCATCGCAGCCTGCGTTCCGTGGAGTTCGCCGTCCTCTTCCAGTGCGCGCAGCGCGGCGCGCAGTCCCCTGCCCGGCCTCGTGCGCGCCAGATTCTGCGGTTGTTCCAGCCTGATATCGCGCAGCACGCGCGCCAGCGTGGGAATGCCGAGAATATCGGCCTCTTTCATCGCCGCAAGAACGCGTGCACCGAGGCGAGCACGATCCCGTGGTTCCAGCGCACGGCCCCACCAGACGATCTCGCGTTCGACCGCATCGGCCGGCGCATGGCGCTCCAGTTCGGATTCATAGGTAAGCGCGTTGGCTTCGCCGTCGCCGACGCGGATGAAGGAGGTCGGCGTGCCCGCCGAAAGACGCGTGCGAATATCCGCCACAAAGGCCTGAGCTTCCGCGCGCGAAATATCGGTGTCGAACAGGCATTGGGCCGATGTCTTCTGCAATTCGATCTCGCGTGCGGCCGCCGCTTCGATGACGGCCCGGGCGTCAGGATGGACAGGCGCCCGCCGCAACATGCGCAACAAACGCTGCGTCGATGCGCGGCCCGGCAATCGCCCCGCATTCGGAAAATGTTCGAAGACAATGCGGCTGAGCCGGATCGCTGCCAGACGATAGGCTGCGCTATCCCGCAGCCCTTTGAAGAAATCGCGCACGACGCGGCGGATGGTTTCGCCCCCCCTGGCGGAATCCAGCAAATTGGCGAGACCGATGACGAAATTCGCGTCCGATTCGCGCAGCGGCGGCGTGGCGAACAGAACCGCCATCGCCGCCAGCGCTTCGTCGCGGTCCGCATCGCGCAACGCAGCGTGAAGATATTTGCGGACGAACTCGGCGTTGCGCGGAAAGGCTGCGTTTGCCTCCTTCCAGAACGCGGTGTGGCTGGCCTCGGGCTGCGTTTCCGCGAGATACAGTCCTTCGAGCCACAGACCGTTCTGCCGGTCCACATTCTTGAGCCGCTCGATCAGCGCGGCACAGGGCTCGAAGTCGCGGACCGCCAGAAGCGCGCGGCCATAATCGCGCAGGACCAGTCCGTTCTGCGGAAGCCTACCGGCCAGCGCCTTGTGATGGGCCAGCGCGCCGGCGAGATCGCCCTGCGCCGCGGCGATCTCCGCCAGCAGCGTCCCGGCGGCCGGATTGTCCGGTGCGACCGCCGTAAGCCGCGCCGCGCATTCGCGCGCGGCGGCGAAATCCGCCTCGACCACCAGCAGGCGCCCGAGCCGGATCAGCGCCTGGATCTTGCCGGGATTGAGCGCGAGCACCCGGCGCCACTGTGCGATCGCCGCCACATTGTCGCCGCGCGCCTCGGCGAGCCGGGCCAGAAGTAGCGGCCCGTTCTCGTCTTCGGGCCATTGGGCCAACAGGGTCTCGGCCAGCGCCCGCGCCTCGTCGAACTTGTCGATATAGACCAGCGCGTTGGCCAGACCGATGATGGCGGCGCGGTCGCCGGGATCCGCCTCCAGGCTCTGGCGCCACAGGCTTTCGCTCAGCGGCCAATTCTTCTGCTGCTGGGCCATGCGCGCGTTTTGTCGCAGTTCGCCGGCCTTGTGCCGCCGGAAGGTGCGCGCGGCGGCGTCGGCGGCGCGGAACAGCGCGTCATGGGAATTGCGCTTTTGCGCCATGCATCATCTTCCGCGCGACAAGGGACAGCGGGATCACTATAAGGCGAAAAAATACACTTGGCGCCGAGCAGCGCCACGGCAACCTGTCCCTGCAGCAAAGTCCATCCGGGGATTAAGGATAATCACCGTCGGTCCAAGGTTGCAAGTTTGCGTTCCGATTCAGCATTATAGGTTTCACCCAGGGGATACGCCTTCGCATGACCGGTTCGCATCTGACGCATTTGAAGCGCCTGGAAGCCGAGAGCATCCATATCATGCGGGAGGTGGCGGCGGAGTTCGCCAACCCCGTCATGCTCTATTCCGTCGGCAAGGATTCCGGGGTGATGCTGCATCTGGCGATGAAGGCATTCTATCCGTCCAAGCCGCCCTTCCCGCTGATGCATGTCGACACGACGTGGAAATTCCGCGAGATGATCAAGTTCCGCGACGAGACAGCCAAGCGGCTGGGCCTCGAGCTGATCGTCCATGTCAATGAGGATGGAGTCAGGCGCGGCATCAATCCCTTCGCCTCGGGCTCCTCGCTGCACACCCAGGTGATGAAGACGGAAGCCCTGAAACAGGCGCTGGACAAATACGGCTTTGATGCGGCCTTCGGCGGCGCGCGCCGCGACGAGGAAAAATCCCGCGCCAAGGAGCGCGTGTTTTCCTTCCGCAATGCCCAGCATGCCTGGGACCCTAAGAGCCAGCGCCCGGAACTCTGGCGCGTCTACAACACACGCGTGAACAAGGGCGAGAGCATCCGCGTCTTCCCGCTTTCCAACTGGACCGAACTCGACATCTGGCAATACACGATGATGGAACAGCTTCCGATCGTGCCGCTCTACTTCGCCGCCCGGCGTCCCATAGTGATGCGCGACGGCGCCATGATCATGGTCGACGACGAGCGCATGCCGCTAAAGGACGGCGAAACGCCGGAAATGAAGCTGGTGCGCTTCCGCACGCTGGGCTGCTATCCGCTGACCGGCGCCGTCGAATCTTCGGCGACAACGCTGGAAGACATCGTCGCCGAAATGTTCACCGCGCGCACCTCCGAACGCCAGGGCCGCGTCATCGACCACGACGAGAACGCGTCGATGGAGAAGAAGAAGAAAGAGGGGTATTTTTAAAATGACCGCCCCGCAATTCGATCTCAAAAAATTCCTCGCCGAGCAGGAAAACAAGACGTTTCTGCGCTTCCTGACCTGCGGCAGCGTCGATGACGGCAAGTCCACGCTGATCGGCCGCCTGCTCTACGATTCCAAGATGCTGTTCGAGGATCACCTCTCGGCGCTGGAAA
>JAATGL010000033.1 GCA_015654705.1 Alphaproteobacteria bacterium
ACGTCTATGTCGAGGCCCGCACCGTCGACGTCCATGTCGGGCGCCTGCGCAAGGCGCTCAATGTCGAAGGTGTGCGCGACCCGATCCGCACCGTGCGCTCGGCCGGCTATTCGCTGGACGACACGCTGGGGGCCTGAATCAGAGCAGCCGCGTGATCGGCGCTTCCAGCTTCTCTGGCCTGGTGATCGGCGCGTAGCGCGCGACCACCCGGCCCGCGCGGTCGATCAGGAACTTGGTGAAGTTCCAGTTGATGCGGCCGCCGAGCAACCCCTTCTTTTCCTGCTTCAAATATCGGTAGAGCGGATGCGCGTCAGCGCCGTTGACGTCGATCTTGGCGAACATCGGAAAGCGGACGCCGTAATTGATCTGGCAGAACCGGCCGATCTGGCTCTCGTCGCCCGGCTCCTGCGCGCCGAACTGGTTGCAGGGAAAGCCCAGCACGCTGAGGCCCTTCGGATGCAGCCCCTCGTAGAGCTTCTCCAGGCCCTCATATTGCGGCGTGAACCCGCATTTGCTGGCCGTGTTGACGATCAGGAGCACCTGCCCGCGATAATCGGCGAGCGGCACATCCTGGCCGGCCAGCGTCTTCGCGGAGAAGTCGTAAACCGACGTCATTTCTTTCCCCTTGGGCGTTTCACGATCCGTTGCAGGTCGCGCGCGCCATGCAGCACGCGCCAGACATAAATTCCGTCGCCGTCGGGCAATGGTTCGTAGACGATAGTGTACGGCTTGACGGCCAGGCTCCTGGGGCTTCCCCGCAGATCGGCGCGTTTTCTGCCGATCAATGGCGCTGAGGCCAGAACGTCCATCGCGCCGAATACCCGTGCCAGCATGGCATCGGCAATCATTGGAGAGTTGCTCTCCGCGATGCTGAACCAAATTCTGCCGAGATCCGAATCGGCCGCCCGGGTCCGGACGATACGGGGCATCGCTAAGTCGGCTGCTTTTGGCGCCGTGCTCTATAGGCTTTGCGCACCTTGCGCAGGAACTCCGGCAACGGCTCCAATTCCGCGACGCGGCCGTTCGCGATATCGTCCTGCGCCTCCTTCAGCAGAATGTTGATCTCCGCGCGGTTGTCGCGGATGTAGCGCTCCATGTCGGCGTCGGTGACGTCGCCGTCCATCGTCAGAGGCAGTTTGTGCTTGGGCCTGTCGACACGCTTGTTCATGGCGACAAGCCTAGCACGCGCGGGGTCCTGCCGTCAGCCGGCCATCCGGCCCTTGTCGACGCGGCGCTGCTGCTGCGGCTGATAGGCCTTGCGCGCATGGGCCTCGCAATAGGGCGAGCCGGATTTGGGCTTGCGGCCGCAGAAGTGAAATTCGTGCTCGGCGGGATCGCCGATCGGCCAGCGGCACATCCGGTCGTTGATCGTCAGCACGGTCGCGAAATTGCCGTCGTCCAGCGTGACCGGATCCTCCTCGATCACCGGCGGCGCGGGGATGTGCGACCGCACCGAGATCTTGGGCGCCATGGGAAGCCGGGGCCGTTCGCTGCGCGAGGGGCTGGCGCGCCCGGCGAGGCCCAGCCGGTGCACCTTGCCGATCACCGCATTGCGCGTGACGCCGCCCAGCGCGCGGGCGATCTGGCTGGCCGACAATCCCTCGGTCCAGAGGTTCTTGAGCTGTTCGACGCGGTCGTCGGTCCAATTCAGTTGCGTCATCTTGGGTGTCCTTCCGGCTCCAGCCACAAGATATCGTATCAAGCGAATCGGGAGTAACAAGGGCTACGCAGGGACCACAACATGTTGTCCACAACAAACCGCAGGATTATGCCGCGCAGATGTCCCCCGCCAGGGCAATGCCCGGCCTTTTGACTGGAACTCGAATTTCGGACCGGTGGTTTAGTAATTTCCGGCCCGAACCGCGTCGAGCCGGCGCTGGAGTTCGGCGCGGTGGGCGTCCGTCAGCGTGCCGCCATCGGCGGTCCGGATCGTCTTTGCCTGCTGCAGCACCGCGAAAAGGGCGTGCTGCTTTCTTTCCTGCTGGCCATGGTCGTTCGCTCCACCCGAGCCCGAACCGCCTGCGACGGGCGGGGACGGCGCTCCGCCGGCCGGTGCGGCCATCGCACCCGGGCCGCACAGCATCAACGCGACGGGAATGGCGACCAGAAGACGCTTCATCGGACGCCCCTTTCAGCTTCGCGCTGAATCATAGGCCGGCAACGCATAAGTTCAACCATGCGGGGGCGGGAAGCGTGTAAAAGGGATTGTCGGCGCCTGCCGCCGCGACCATTGAAGGCCAAGGAAAAGGAAACCCGCATGCCTCCCATAATTCTCAGATCGAAGAACGGCTTTCAGCTGAGAGAGGCCGAACTTGCGGAGGGCGGGACCGGCGCGGAGGCGGATCGCATGTATTACGTGATGTCTCCCGATGGCCTCGAAGTTCTGTTCGAAAGCCCGAACCGGCCCGAAGCCGAAAAGGCGTTCGAACGCCTCACCGACTAGATCCGGGCCGGCTTGCGGCGTGCACGGTTTCCGCGAGCCGCTTGCCTGTCACCGTTTGACGACCGCCGACCGCAAAAAAACGCGGCCCCGGAAGGTTTTCCGGGAGCCGCGTCTTCAGGCGGAACGGGCGCTTACTTGCCGACGATGGCCTTGATCGTCTTGAGGCCGTTGGGCGAACCGAGGCCGCCCACCAGGTCGTAACCCTTCACGGCGGGATAGATGCCGCTCTGGTTGCCGATGATGTCGTGCAGCATCTTCTTGTTGCCCTTAGCCAGCGCGTAGGTGGTCGGATTGAGGAAGCCGACGGTGGGCTTGCCCTTCTGCAGCGCATACTGGTTCATCAACGCGTTGAAGCCCGCCCAGATCGGCGAGGAGAAGCTGGTGCCGCCCCAGCCGCCCTTGCACGAGCCCTTGTCGCAGATGATCATGTCGAAATCGGCATTGGCCGAGATGTCCGACACGTTGCGCAGGGTCGTCGAGCCCTTGTTCTTCTTGTTGATGAAGGGCAGCTGGTAGTCCTCGATCAGGATGTTCTTGTCGAGCGACGGACCGGAGGCGCTGTCCTCCCAGCCCGGTTCGGACTGCCATGTGCCGCCGGCGCCGTTGGTGACGAGATCGGTGCCGCCGACCGCGATGATGTTGGCGTCTTCTTCCGGCCACGGGCCGCTGGCCTGCAGCGTGGAATCGTCGCCGCTGGCGGTGAACCAGGACTGCCCCTGCACGGCCATCTCCTGATAGATCGGATCCTCGGTCGCGAAATTCTCGCCATAGCCCCACGAGGTCGAGAGCTGCTTGCTGGTGTTGTCCGTCGCCATCTTGTTCTCGATCGCGACCGGACTGTTGCTGACATAGACCTGCACCTGGTCCAGGCCCGGCGCCATCGCGATGGCATAGACGATGTCGAGCTCCTGCTCGCCGTCCTCGCAGCCCGAGCAGGTCGCGCTTCCGCCGCCCACCGCGATGCCGTTCACCTTGACCTTGTTCGCCGGGCCATAGGTGGTGAAGTAGAGCGACACGTCCGACGGGTTATACGGCGCCAGCTCCATCAGGCCGACGGACTGGCCGTGACCGTCCAGCTTCGCGCTCTTGCCGGTGCCGTAATAGACGGCGCGGAAGTCGCTGCCGATGAAGTTGCCGCCCGGGCCCGATCCGGTGCCCGCGGGATGTTCGCGCCCGTCGGAATGGACGAGCTTCGGATGCGGGAGGACGTAGTTGTCCAGGCCGAGGACCTGCTGCACCGGCACGTTGAGCGCCAGCGTCGGCTCGCGGTCCGGCGCCATGAAGGTGCGGTTCTCGGTCGGGTGGTTGTAGAGATTGAGCTTGAGGTGCAGCACGCGCTCGACATCGGCAGCGCGGCCCTCGACCTGGAAGAGGTAGCGGTTCGGCGCGGTGTCGGTGACCTTGAGACCGTTCGCGGCGAAGAACTTCATCGCGGCCGCGTAATCGCTCTTGCTGGGCCCGAAGCGCCTGGTGAACTCCGCGACCGAGATGTAGTGGCGGTATTGCGGGCTCGACGGCGACGAGACGGCGCGCACCAGTTCGCTCAGCTCGTTCTTGTTGCGCATCGGCAGCACGACCTGCAGGCGCAGCGGCGTGGACGGATCGACGGCGCCCGCGAGCGCGACGCGGTGTTCGGCGACGGCCGCCGGCACATGGCTCGTCGTCAATTTGGCGGCGAAAGCCGGTCCGGCCGCGGCCAGGACAGCGGCGACCGCCGATGCCATCAGGCCTCTGCGCAACATCGTGAAAGGACTCGCAAGCGTATGCATTCGGATACCCCGGGTTTTGAATTGGCGACGGAGCCTGCGACGAATGCTTTTGCGGATCAAGTGCATCGCTGTGCTATTTGTGTTGTGCCAGCCGTGCCGGATGATCGAATCCCGCACCGCCGCGAACTTTTACGCGGTAAACAAGAAACGGGAATTTGGAAAACTGTTTGTCGTGAATTCTGCCGGCGCGTGATTGCGTCATGCCTGAGCATCCGGCGTGCAAAGCATATCCGTTTTGATGTCCGCAAACGGCGACGCTCTTGAATGTGCGCCCGATCTAGGACATGGTTAAGGCTGATAGATTTCCACCCATGCGGGCAGAGTAGTTGAAGGGGAAATGGGCATGAAGAAGGTAGCAAAGGCGGCGGTCTTGTGCACCGCGGCATTGGCCTGCGCCGGCGGCGCCGTTTCCCCGTCACTGGCGGCGGGAACCGTTCCGGGCTGGCCCCTGTATCTCGCCATGGGGGCCGTTGGCGGCCCCAACATCGATCCGCCCACCATCAACTCGACCGGCGAAGACGACGATTTCGGCGGACGGCCTGTCGACGTCGTCTTCAAATACGCCGGCGTCAACGGCAATGGCGATCCGGGGATCGTCGATCCGCCGACCAACGCGACGCGGATGACGGGCGACCTCACGATTCTCAGCGGTCTCAACAACCATGCGATGCGCGTCGCGATCGTCGAATACACCGCGCAGATGAGCGGCGGGTTCTCGCTGGCCGACTTTTCGGATTCGCCGATACCGGATCCGGCGAGCGGCGGCACCTATCTGATGGCGCGACACCTGATCAGCCTGGCGTCCGACACCATCGCGTTGAACGATCTGCCGGTCGCCTATAACGGCACCAACTACTATGGATCGCAGATCCTCAATCCCGACCTGATGGGTGCCATTCAGCAGGGCAACCTCATCGGCAGCGTGAACGGCGCGCTGCCGGCGAAGGCCGTCAACCTGGCCGTCGATCAGGCCTTGTGCTTCCTGACCACGAGTCGCTCCTATTTCAACACCTCCAATCCCAACGGCCTTCAGTCGCCGCCCTATCTCAACAAGAACTACACCGGGACGCCGGTGTCGATCCTGGAGCAGCTGCTCGCCGACACCTATCCGGTCTGGAGCATCGACGGTGCGCAGGATCCGTATTGGAATACGGCGATCAACAACCTGATCGGCGGAACGGGCAGCACCTACAGCCAGGTCGGCGTCTGGTTCAACCAGTGCATCGCCCATCCGAAATACGACCATACGGCCTATAAGCGGCCGAGTTTCCGGGCCGGTTTCGACGGCTGGGCCGAGGCCAACAACTGGCTCATCCGGACGTTCTCGCCGGTCGGGCAGGTCACGTTTGGCTGGCAGGACAATATGTGGGCGGTGAGCAGCGGCTTCTGGCTGCATGCCGACCTGACGAAAGCCGCCATCGCCAGCACCTATTCGAAACCGGTGTCCGACTGGCTGAACAAGAATGCGCCCAGCACGATTAGGAGCGGCGCTCTCGGCGCCTCCTATATCCCCGATTACTTCGTGTTCGACCGCTACGAGACGGATGACAGTTCCTCGCCCGGCCAGGCGACGCTCTATAACGCGCGGTCATGGGACAATTACCTGACTGCGGTCGGCCTGGTCAGCTCGAGATTCAACGACATCCCGATCATGATGTGGCAGATTCTCGGCTCCCACATCCCCTATGTCGGCGAGAAAAATCCGGAAACAGTGTCCGGCTCCTACGTGTTCAGCACCGCGCCGGTGTATTTCTTCGGCGATAAGAAGCTGCAGCCTGATCTCGGCAACATCATCGCGGGTTCGGGATCCACGCCGGGCACTGCAGTAGGCAATTATGTGATGAATTGCGGAAGCACCTTCTATAACTGCGCCGCCGGCTCGGACTACCAGCAGTACCTGCTCGCCTATCAGGGGCAACCGAACAATTTCGACTGGGGCAAAAACAACAAGAAGCTGAAATTCGCCGCCGACAAGGCACACGTGTTCGCCATCCTGTGGGGCGGCGGCAACACCACCAACGTCATCAAGAACTTCAGCAATGTCGATGATCACGGCTGGCTGGCGGCCAAGATCATCAACTACTACAAGAATCCCACCTATCTCCCGAGCAACTGAGGGCGACGTCCGGCTTGGGTTGATCATCACCGGACAGGGCGGTACCCGCAGCGGTACCGCCCCCGTCGCGCCAGGACGGTGAATCCCGCGCAGACCCTATCCGCGACCAACGCGGTGTCCTCATCGTCCGAGACGCGCTTGACCCTCCGCACCGCGCGGACGATAAACCCGCCTTCGGCCGGGATTTGTCCAGAGCCGCCTGCCATGGAGGTCATCGTGTATCCGCCGGTCCTGCCGACCTATAGCCGGATGGACGTCGCGTTCGTCCGCGGCGAAGGGGCCAGTCTTTTCGCCGAGGACGGCACGCGCTATCTCGATTTCGGCGGCGGCATCGCGGTCAATGCGCTGGGCCATGCCCATCCGCATCTGGTGAAGGCGCTCGGCGAGCAGGCCGGCAAGCTCTGGCACACCTCCAACCTCTATCGCATCCCCGATCAGGAGCGGCTGGCCCGGCGGCTGGTCGATGCCACCTTCGCCGATACCGTGTTCTTCACCAATTCCGGCGTCGAGGCGATCGAAGCGTCGATCAAGATGGCGCGGCGCTATCAATATGCCAGCGGCCATCCCGAGCGTTTCCGCACCATCACCTTCGAGGGCGCCTTCCATGGCCGCACGCTGGCCGCCATCGCGGCGGGCGGGCAGGCCAAATATCTCGAAGGCTTCGGCCCCAAGACCGACGGCTTCGACCAGGTCCCCTTCGGCGACGTGAAGGCGGTGGAAGCGGCCATCGTGCCGGAGACCGCGGCGATCCTGATCGAGCCGATCCAGGGCGAGGGCGGCCTGCGCCCCGCGACGGCGGAT
>JAATGL010000283.1 GCA_015654705.1 Alphaproteobacteria bacterium
AAGCTCTCCGGCGGCGAGAAGCAGCGCGTCGCCATCGCCCGCACCATCCTGAAGAACCCGCCGATCCTTCTGCTGGACGAGGCGACCTCGGCGCTCGACACCGGCACCGAGCGCGAGATCCAGAGTTCGCTGAACGAGATTTCGCGCGGCCGCACCGCGCTGGTCATCGCCCACCGGCTTTCGACCGTGGTCGATGCCGACGAAATCCTGGTGCTGGATCACGGCGAGATCATCGAGCGCGGCCGCCACGACGCGCTGGTCGCCGCCGGCGGCCATTACGCCTCGATGTGGAACAAGCAGAAGGAAGCCGCCGCGGCGCGCGAGAAGCTCAAGGAAGTCGAAAACGATCCCGACGTGGCCCCCGGTATCGTGCGCGACCTGCCGGTCGCGGCCGATTGATCCGCAAACCGGCTAGATATCCAGCAGCAATCTCTGCGGGTCTTCCAGGTTTTCCTTCACGCGCACCAGGAAGGTCACCGCCTCGCGGCCGTCGACCATGCGGTGGTCGTAGGACAGCGCCAGATACATCATCGGCCGGATCTCTATCCTGTTGTCGATGGCGATGGGCCGCGGCTGGATCTTGTGCATGCCCAGGATGCCCGATTGCGGCGCGTTGAGGATGGGCGTCGACATCAGCGAGCCGAACACGCCGCCGTTGGAGATCGTGAAGGTGCCGCCCTGCAACTCCTCCAGCTTCAGCTTGCCGTCGCGCGCGCGCAGTCCGAAATCGTTGATCGCCGCCTCGATGCCGGCGAGCGAGAGGCGGTCGGCGTCGCGCACCACCGGCACCACAAGGCCCTTCTCGGTCGAGACCGCCACGCCCATGTCGTAGTAGTTCTTGTAGACGATGTCGTCGCCCTCGATCTCGGCGTTGACGTTGGGCAGGTCCTTCAGCGCCGCGATGCAGGCCTTGACGAAGAAGCCCATGAAGCCCAGCCGCACGCCGTGCTTCTTCTCGAAGCTCTCCTTGTATTCGGTGCGCAGCGCCATCACGTGGCTCATGTCGACCTCGTTGAAGGTCGTGAGCTGGGCGGCGGTGTTCTGCGATTCCTTGAGACGCAGCGCGATGGTGCGGCGCAGCCGGCTCATCTTCACGCGCTCCTCGCGCGCCGCGTTGGGGCGCGGGCCGGAGGGCAGCGGGATGGCGGCCGGCTTGCTCTCCTGCGTCGCGGCGCGGGCTTCCAACGCGCCCAGCATGTCGCCCTTGGTCACGCGGCCGTCCTTGCCGGTGCCGTTGACGCGCGCCGGATCGAGATGCTCTTCCTCGGCGATACGGCGGACGGACGGCAGGACCGGCGCTTCCGCCCTGGCGGGCTGGGGCGGCTGGACGACCGGGGCCGGCGCCGCGGGCTTGGGTGGCGGAACCGGCTTCGGCGCCGCGGCATCCGGGTTGCTGGCCGCGACGACGGACGGCGCGCCGGCCTTGCCTTCGGCGATGGCGCCCAGGATCGAGCCGACCTGCACCGTGTCGCCTTCCTTGACCGAAATGGATTCGATGGCGCCGGAGGCCGGCGCGGGGACTTCCACCGTCACCTTGTCGGTTTCGAGTTCAAGCAGCGGCTCGTCGCGGCTGACCGCGTCGCCTTCCTTCTTGAACCAGCGCGCGACGGTCGCCTCGGTGACGGATTCGCCCATCGCGGGGACCGTGATCTGGATGCTCATGGAAAGCCTCTTTGCCTTGTTCCCCGCTTTTGCGAAGCGGGGCCGGGTGAGGGGGTTATAGCGTCAAAGCCTCGTCGAGGAATGCCCTCAGTTCCGCCGTGTGCTGGCTCATCAGGCCGGCCGCGGTGGAGGCGTATTCCGGACGGCCGACATAGCGCGGCCGGGCGCTGCCCCCCAGATGCGCGACGGTGTCCTCGATGCGCGGCGCGACGAAGCTCCAGGCGCCCTGGTTCTTGGGCTCTTCCTGGCACCATACCAAATCGGCCTTGGGGAAGCGGTTCAGCTCCAGCGCCAGCACCTGATCCGGGAACGGATAAAGCTGTTCCAGCCGCAGGATCTGGATGCGGGTCTCGCCGCGCTTCTCGCGCTCCTCCATCAGGTCGAAATAGACCTTGCCGCTGCATAGGATCACGCGCTTGATCGCGGCGTCCTCCACCAGCTTGACCGTCGTCGCGCCCGGCACCACTTCGGCCTGGTCGCGGAAGACGCGGTGGAACGACGAGCCCGGCGTCATGTCCGAGAGGAACGAGACGCAGCGCTTGTGGCGCAAGAGCGATTTGGGCGTCATCAGCACCAAGGGCTTGCGGAACGGGCGGTGGATCTGGCGGCGCAGGACGTGGAAATAATTGGCCGGCGTGGTCGGGCAGGCGACCTGGATATTGTCCTGGGCGCAAAGCTGCAGATAGCGCTCCAGCCGCGCCGAGGAATGCTCCGGCCCCTGGCCTTCATAGCCGTGCGGCAGCAGCAGGACGAGGCCGCACATGCGCAGCCATTTCATCTCGCCCGAGGCGATGAACTGGTCGATCACGACCTGCGCGCCGTTGGCGAAATCGCCGAACTGCGCTTCCCAGAGCACCAGCGCCTTGGGCTCGGCGGTCGAATAGCCGTATTCGAAGCCGAGCACCGCTTCCTCGGAGAGCAGCGTGTCGACGACCTCGAATTCGGCCTGGCCTTCGCCGACATGGTTGAGCGGCACGTAGCGTTCTTCGGTTTCCTGGTCGACCAGCGCCGAATGGCGCTGCGAGAAGGTGCCGCGCGAGGAATCCTGGCCCGACAGCCGTACCGGCACGCCTTCCTTCAGCAGCGTGCCGAAGGCCAGCGCCTCGCCGGTGGCCCAGTCGAAGCCTTCGCCGCTCTCGAACATCTGGCGCTTTGCCTCGAGCTGGCGCGCGACGGTGCGGTGGATGTGGAAGCTGTCCGGCACCGTGGTCAGCGCCTGGCCAACATTCTTCAGGATCTCGATCGGCAGCGCCGTCTCGCCGCGCCGGTCGCCTGACGGCGCCACCGCCAGACCGCTCCAGCGCCCGTCGAGCCAGTCGGCGCGATTGGGCAGATGCAATTTCGAGGCGTCGAACTCCTCGTCGAGACGGGCGTTGAACGCCCCCATCATCGCCTTGACGTCGGACTGGGCCAGCGTGCCCTCCGCCACCAGCCTGGCGGCATAGAGCTCCAGCGTGCTCGGATGATCCTTGATCGCGCGGTACATCAGGGGCTGGGTGAAGGCCGGCTCGTCGTTCTCGTTATGGCCGAAGCGGCGATAGCAGAACATGTCGATGACGACGTCCTTGTGGAACAGCTGGCGGAACTCGGTGGCGATGCGCGAGACATGCACCACCGCTTCCGGATCGTCGCCGTTCACATGGAAGATCGGCGCCTGCACCATCAGCGCGACGTCCGACGGGTAGGGCGACGAGCGCGAATAGATCGGCGCCGTCGTGAAGCCGATCTGGTTGTTGACGATGAAATGGATCGTGCCGCCGGTGTTGAAGCCCCGGGTGCCGGACATCGCGAAGCATTCCGCCACCACGCCCTGGCCGGCGAAGGCCGCGTCGCCATGGATGAGGAGCGGCAGCACGCTGGTGCGCTGCTGGTTGTCGCCCAGCTGGTATTGCTTGGCGCGCGCCTTGCCCAGCACCACCGGATCGGCGGCCTCCAGGTGCGAGGGGTTCGGCGTCAGCGAGAGGTGCACCCTGTTCTGGTCGAAATCGCGGTCCGACGAGGCGCCGAGGTGGTACTTCACGTCGCCCGAGCCCTGCACCTCGCTGGGATTGGCGCTGCCGCCCTGGAATTCGTGGAACAGCTGGCGATAGGGCTTGGACATCACATTGGCCAGCACGTTGAGCCGGCCGCGATGCGACATGCCGAGCACGATCTCCTTCACGCCGAGCTGGCCGCCGCGCTTGATGATCTGCTCCAGCGCCGGGATC
>JAATGL010000141.1 GCA_015654705.1 Alphaproteobacteria bacterium
CCTGGATCAGGTCGAGGAATTGCAGGCCGCGATTGGTGTATTTCTTGGCGATCGAGATCACGAGGCGCAGATTGGCCTCGATCATCTCCTTCTTTGCCTGGCCGCTTTCGCGCTCGCCCTTCTGCACGGTCTGGACGATGCGGCGGTAGTCGACGATCGACTGGCGCATCTCCTGCGCCAGCGTCTGGATCTCGTCGCGCAGGGCGTGCAGCTTGTCGCGCTCATCGGCGACGAATTCCTTCCAGCCGGTGCGCGAAAGCCGTCCGACCCGGCGCGCCCAGTTGGGGTCGAGTTCGTTGCCGAAATGCTCCTTGAGGAAATCCTCGCGCGCCACGCCATGCGCTTCGGCCAGCCGCAGCAGCTTGCCCTCCAGGCTGACCAGACGGCGATTGATGCCGTACATCTGATCGACCAGCGCCTCGATGCGGTTGTTGTTGAGCTTGAGGCCCTTGACCAGGTCGACGGTCTCGACGCGCAGCTTCTTGAAGCGGCGCTCCTGGCCGGTGGAGAGCTCGTCGGACGCCAGCGCCGCCTCGACGGAGGCATCCTGCAGGCGGCCCAGCTTCTTGTAGAGATTGGCGATCTGGTCGAGCGTCTCCAGCACCTGCGGCTTCAGCGCGGCTTCCATCGCCGAGAGCGGCAGATTGCCCTCATCGTCGAAATCGTCGGCATCGGCGGCGGCCGCCGCTTCGGCCGGATCGACGGGTTCGCCGTCGGCTTTGGGCACGGCCGGCGCCGCAGGCTTGCGGGCCTCGAAAGCCGGCGGGGTCTGGCCGTTCAACTGACCGTTCATGGCCGGAGGCGTCACGCCGGGGATATGCATCGGCGGCGGCAGCGGCTTGCCGTCCGGGCCGACCGCATTGGCGGCGGCAACGGCCGCGGCTGCCGCGGCGGCCTGTCCCTCGGGACCGGCGCCGTAGGTCGCTTCCAGATCGATGATGTCGCGAAGGAGGACCTTGCCCTCGTTCAGTTCATCGCGCCACACCGTCAGCGCCTCGAAGGTCAGCGGGCTTTCGCAGAGCGCGCCGATCATCAATTCGCGGCCGGCCTCGATGCGCTTGGCGATGGCGATCTCGCCCTCGCGCGACAGCAGCTCGACCGAGCCCATCTCGCGCAGATACATGCGCACCGGATCGTCGGTACGGTCATATTGTTCGGTCGCGGTGCCGGTCTTGGCGACGACGTCCTTGCCGCCTTCGGCCAGGGCGGGGACTTCGCCTTCCACCGCCTCTTCCTGCTCCTCGCTCTCGATGACGTTGATGCCCATCTCGTTGAGCATCGACATCGTGTCCTCGATCTGCTCGGAGGACGTCTTGTCGGAGGGCAGGACCTTGTTCAGCTCGTCATAGGTGACGTAGCCGCGCGTCTTGGCGCGCGCGATCATCTTGCGCACGCCGACATCGGACATATCCAGCAGCGGGCTGTCGGCATCGCCCGGCGTCTCGCTCGGCTCGCCGGGTTTGCCAACCTTGGGCGGCGGCACTTTGACGGCCGCCTTGGGCGGCACTACGGCGGGAGCCTTCTTCGCGGCCAGAAGCTCGGTCGCCTGTTTGGCTTTCGCGGTGGCTTTGGGATCGGGCTTGGCGGCAGGCGTGGCTTTTTGCGCCGGCTTGGCCGCCGCCTGCTTGGCGGCCGGTCTGGGCGCGGGCTTGGTCCTGGCCACGGTCTTTTTCACCGATGCCGCCTTGGCCTGGGCCGCTTTCGCGACCGGCTTCCTGGCCGCTTTGGCCTTCGTCGCTTTCTTCGTATCTTTCACAATCTTGTTTGCCACGCGTTCACTTCCCACTGGCGCGCCGGCTCGTCCGGGCACGCACCGTCCTATAACCAGCTTCGAGAGGCGAAAGTCTCAATCGTTGGGGAATTCCCGCAGCCGGTGATATTCGGCCCAGCTTTCCTCGGTCGCCTCGTTCTTGTGCCGCTCGGCGGCACGTTGCCGTTCCGGCTCGAGCTCCGCCATTTCGCGCAACTGCGCGGCGGCACGGAGGAAACGGGCCTCTGTATCTTCGGCATCGGCGCCCCCCAAAAACGAAACGTCCGAAGGGCCGACATCGCCGCCCCCGCCACGCCCCGCATTCAGCCGGGCAACGAGTTCGGCCATTCCCCTGACGACGAGATGGTTCTCCAGCCCCCGATTTTCAAGCCGGAAACCGGAAGCCGCGAGGTTTAAGAGTTCGTGGCGCAGCGTGTCAAGCGAACGGTCCGAAAACGGCAGAGATGCGAGGATTTCGCCCTGCCGGACGGCGATTTCGGGGTCCTTCAGCAGGCAGGCGGCCAGCTCCATTTCCTTGACATGGCGCGGCCCGGTGCGGCTCGAACGGGCCAGCAGGCTGGCCTTGACGGCGGCGGAGACGGTTTCGACCGGCGTCGCCGGGAAGCGCCCCTGCTCACCCCGTCCCCGGAACGGCCGTTCCCGCGGTTGGGCCACGCGGTTCTGCGGGCGCGGCGCCCGGCGCTTGAAGGTCTCGAAGACCTGCTGCTCGAAATCGCGGCGGTAATAATCGGCGATCCTGGCATCGGAGATCGCCGCCACGACGTCCGCCAGCGCACGTTCGAGGCCGGCGCGGCGCTCGGGCGTGGAGAAATCCTTGCCCTCGGTCTCGACCCGCCACAGCACCTTGGACAGGGGCTCGGCCTCGTCGAGGAGTTTCTTCATCGCCGCTGCGCCCTGGCCGGCGATGAAACTGTCCGGGTCCTCGCCGGAGGGCAGGAAGACGAAGCGCAGCGAGGTGCCCGGCTTCAGGAGCGGCAGCGCCAAGCGCGCAGCGCGATGCGCGGCTCTCAGACCCGCCTCGTCGCCGTCGAAGGACAGGATCGGCTCGGGCGCCACGCGCCACAGCAGTCCCAGCTGGTCCTCGGTCAGCGCGGTGCCGAGCGGCGCGACCGCCGCCTCGAAACCGGCGCGCACCAGCGCGATCACATCCATATAGCCTTCCGCCACCACGATTGATTGCGCCTTCAGCGCAGCCGGCCGGGCGGACGCGAAATTGTAGAGCAGATGACCCTTGGAAAAGAGCGCGGTCTCGCCGGTGTTGATGTATTTGGGCTTGGCATCGGCTTCCAGCGCGCGGGCGCCAAAGGCGATGATCCGTCCGCGTCCATCGGCGATGGGAAACATGACGCGGTTGTAGAAGAAATCGCGCGCACCGCGTTCGCCGTCGGCCGGACGCGCCAGGCCGGCGGCGAACATGTCGTCCATCGTGACGTTTTTGGTCTTCAGGTGCTCGATCAGCGCGTTGTGGCCGGCGGGCGCAAAGCCCAGCCGAAACCGCTTTGCCGCGGCCTCGTTCAAGCCGCGCGCGGCCAGATAGTCGCGCGCCGCGCGCCCGGCCGGCTCGCGCAGTTGCGTTTCATAGAAGATGCAGGCCGCTTCGATGACGTCGTAGAGCGACTTCTTCTTTTCTTCGCGCGCCTCGTCTTCCGCCGACCATTTGGGCAATTCGACACCCGCTTCGCCGGCCAGCCGCTCGACCGCCTCGGGGAAGGTGAGGCCCTCGATCTCCATCAGCCAGCGGAAGGCATCGCCACCCTTGCCGCAGCCGAAGCATTTGTAGGTGCGCCGCGCGTTCTCGACCTTGAAGCTGGCCGATTTCTCCTTGTGGAACGGGCAGCAGCCCCAGAATGCCTGGCCCTTGCGCGCCAGCTTCACCCGCTTGCCCACGAGCTGGACGATATCCGTCCGCCGCTGGATTTCCTCAAGGAGGTTGGGGCTGTAGCGCATGGGAACAATCTAGGCCGTCCGGACGGCGTTTGTTGGGCGGCCGCGATTCCACCCACAATTTGTCATTTGGGCAATCGGCCGCGAACCGGCTGGGCGGCCGCTCAGAGCGTCTTCTGGAAATGGAAGCTCGTTATCCCGAGCTTTCGCCGGTGATAGAGACGGTGCGCATCGAGGCGGTGAGTTCCGGAATCGAGGTGGACTTCGCCGCAGCCCTCCGATCGCGCCAGCTCTTCCATCCAGATCATCAGCGCCTCGGCAAAACCCCGACCACGGTGGGATTCCAGGCAGATCAGATCGTCGACATAGAGCGCCTTGCCCCAGGCCAGCCACTCGCAGATGCGAAAGCCCGAAGCGGCGACCGGCTCGCCCGCATCCTCGATATAAATCAGCCGCCAGCCCGACTGCGCCTGCTGGCGGCGCACGCGTTCAAGGAACTCATCTTCCGAGGCAATATGCGGGCGCAGCGCCTTGAAGACGGGAAAGCAGCGGCGGATATCCGCCTTACTTTCACCAAGCCTGATCGCGACGCCCATGGGACAAGTTCCGTCGGACCGCCGCGTCCCGCAGCCCCTATTTCGGCACAGCCGGCCGCGGCGCCGCGATATCGTTGACGACGAGGCGATGCTGGAACTTCCAGTGCCCGCCCTCGCGCACGAAGCTGTCCTCGTAATGACCGGCATAGTCCACCTTGGTGCCGCCCTTCGGATCGGGACTGACGAACTGCCATTTGGACAGCGCCGCGGCGGTGTCGCCGTTTAGTTCGATGATGGCGTTGGTGAAGACGTGAAAATCGCCGTTCCAGATCACGCCGGACTTGGCGCCGAAGATCTTTTCCATCCCGTCGTGAATGGCCTGCGGTCCGACCATGGCAGGTCCGCCACCGCTGCCGGCCCAGGTGCCCTGCGCGGTGAACAACTGGCCCAATGCGGTGAAGTCCTTGGTGTCCACGGCGCGGCCATAGGCGTACATCAGCTCGTGAATCTCCTCGATGTCTTCGAGGCGCTGTACCCGCTCGGCCAGCGAGATGTCCGCGCGGCCCACGAAACGCTGCGGATCGGCGGCGATCGCGCTGTGCGGCGCCACCGTCAGAGCAAGAACCATGGCGGCGGCCAAGCCGCCTGCGCGCGTCGCCGAAATTCGATTCAGTTTCCTCATCCCTGTCTCCCTCGCCTTTTATCTGGGCGTTGAAAGGAGTTCCTTCACGGTGACGCTCGCCTTGGCGAAATCCATCTGGCCCGCGAAACGCTCCTTGAGCACGGCCATGACCCGGCCCATGTCCTTCATAGCAAAGGCGCCGAGTTCGGCGATGACTGCGCTGGCAGCGGCGCTGGTCTGGCTTGCATCCATCTGCGCCGGCATGAAGGAACGGATGATGTTGATCTCCTCGCGCTCCGTGGCGGCCAGTTCCGGCCGGTTGCCGGTCTCGTAGGCGGCGGCGGATTCCTCGCGCTGCTTGATCATCTTGGCGAGGAGGAGAAGAATTTCGTCGTCGCCCAGGAGGTCGCGGCTGGTCTCGGTGCGCGCGGCGATGTCGCGATCCTTCAGCGCCGCCAGCACCATGCGCAATGTGGACAGCCGGCGGCTGTCCTTGGCCTTCATCGCGTCCTTCATCTGTTCGGTGAACTGCTCGCGCAGGCCCATGATTCGACTCCGCTGTGGGCCGGCAAAATAGCACGTTGACGCTCAGGCGTGGCATCCCTATTTCTAGGCAAATTCGAGGTTCCCATGAGCGATATCGTTTCCGTGTCCGTCGCCGACAAGGCGGCGGCGTTTCCGCGCGCCGCGCTGGTGCTGGCGGACGGGACGGTGTTCGAGGGGCATGGCTTCGGCGCCGATACACAGGCGGTGGGTGAGGTCTGCTTCAACACCGCGATGACGGGCTATCAGGAAATCCTCAGCGATCCGTCCTATGCCGGGCAGATCGTCTGCTTCACCTTCCCCCATATCGGCATCGTCGGCACCAATGGCGAGGACATCGAATCGATCAATCCGGCGGTGCGCGGGCTGGTCGTGCGCGCCGATGCGGCGCATCCCTCCAACTGGCGCGCCCTCGCCGTGCTGGACCGCTGGCTGAAGGCCCACAACATCCCGGCCATCGCCGGCATCGACACCCGCGCGCTGGCCTCGCGCATCCGCGAGAAGGGCATGCCGCACGGCGTGATCGCCGGCGGCGCGTTCGATACCGCCTCGCTCATCAGGACGGCCCGGGAATTTTCCGGGCTTGAGGGGCTGGATCTCGCCAAGGAGGTCACCTCGCGCCAGACGAGCAAATGGCGCCAGACGCCCTGGGTGCTGGGCGAAGGCTATGGCGAGATGAACACGCCGAGCTTCCGCGCCGTGGTGATCGACTACGGCGTCAAGCGCAACATCCTGCGCGAGCTGGCGGGCACCGGCGCCGATGTCACGGTGGTGCCGGCCGGCGCCACGCTGGAAGAGGTGATGGCGCACCGGCCGCATGGCGTGGTGCTCTCCAACGGTCCGGGCGATCCGGCGGCGACGGGCAGCTATGCGATTCCGACCATCAAAGGATTGGTCGATGCCGATGTGCCGGTGTTCGGCATCTGCCTCGGCCACCAGATGCTGGGGCTGGCGCTGGGCGCCCAGACCAAAAAGATGTCCCAGGGCCATCACGGCGCCAACCATCCGGTGAAGAACCTGGAGACCGGCAAGGTCGAGATCGTCTCGATGAATCACGGTTTCACGGTGGACGGCGCGACGCTGCCAGCCGGCGTCAGGCAGACGCATGTCTCGCTGTTCGACGGCACCAATTGCGGGCTGCGCATCGAAGGCCGGGACGTCTTCAGCGTCCAGTACCACCCCGAAGCCTCGCCCGGCCCGATGGACTCGCACTATCTGTTCGAGCGTTTCGCGCAGGCGGCGAAGGCCAGGGTTTAAGCCTTCAAGCGCCACGGCGGGAAGCGGCGGTTGCTGCCGGCGCGGTAGAGGCAGAGGCGGTTGCCGGCGGGATCGCTGAACCAGGCTTCGCGCCACAGCCAGCCGTGATCGCTTGGCGGTCCGTCGAAGACGATTCCCCTTGAAGACAATTCGACGAACCGCGCATCGAGATCGTCGCATTCGAAATAGAGATGCGGACCGTAGGCGGCGCCGTCCGCGTCGCCAAGCTCCAACGAAAAGGTCGTAGCGCCATCGCCGATTTCGAAGCGCGCGTAATGGACATCCTCGACGATCAGGTGAAAGCCCAGCATCCGATAGAACGCAATCGATTGCCGCAGATCGCGCGCGCGCACCGTCACCTGATTAAGCCGCATGATCTTTCCATTCGCTGCGCAGGATCGACATCTGGATGAAATTGCCGCGCGTGCCGTCCGCATTGCCGTAGCCCTCGCGCACCAGACCCTCGACCACGAAGCCGAGCATCCCGTAGACGTGGCGCGCGCGCGAATTGCCCTCGACCACTTCCAGCCAGAAGCGATGCGTATCGGTGCTGCCGAACACGAAATCGTTCAGCGCGGCAAGGAATTTCCGTCCCATTCCCTTGTCCGCGTCATGCAGGGCGAGGCGTTTGAGATAGAGGTTCTGCGGCCTCAGCCAGGTGTTGTGCAGGATGGCGAAACCGAGCGGCGCGGCCGCTTCGAGCCCGATCAGGTAGCGGAAATCGCCGTCCGCCATCACCGCGCGATGCTTTTCGCGCGGCCAGCGTCCGACGAGCGCCTCGTAGCCGGGCCGGCGCTCGCACACCATGATGAAGTCGATGTCAAAGGCTTCGGCGGGGCGCAGCAGGATGCTCATGCCGCGCAAGTCTAGCGTCCGCAAAAGACGCCGTCAGCGCCGCAATTCGACCACGTCGAAAGAGGATTCCTGTACCGGATAAGGCAGTTCAAGCCGCGCGGTGCCGCCGCCGGTGGAGGAGAGCAGGCCGATCTGGTCGTCCGGCGTGGCGGAAGCGCCGGCCGATGCGCCGCTGCCGGAATAGCGGTGCGGCGTCTCGCCCTTCACCCAGGAGGCGCCCAGATAGACATAGCTACCGCCTTCGGCGTGCAGCTGGCCGGCCATGCGCTGCGTGCCGTCGAGCTTTTCGAAGGCCAGGCCGCCGCGATATTCGGCGATGCGGCAACGGTGCCAGGAATAGACCACGAACGGCGTCATGCCGCCGAGCTTGATGGTGCGGCAATGCCAGGCGCCGGCCAGCGAACCGCCGGAAACCGCCGGACGGTCGAGGGTTTCGTGGATGGCTTCGGCGTCGCCGGTGCCGCGGCCATGGGCTTCCGCGAGGCCCTTGGCGCGGGATTCATCGAGCCTGGCCAGCCGGTTTTGATCGAAAGAGGAGGCCTCGTCGTGCCAGCCGGCTTCCGCCGCCACGGGCACCAGCAAGGCGAGCGCCATCAGGAAAGCTTCAAGCGTCCGCCCGCGCATTGTTCGTCTCTCCTTCGTTGGCCCCGTTCTCGGGCGCGGTCCAGCCCTTGAGATCGGTCGTCGGGGGCATGCCCACGACATTGAAGCCGGCGTCGACGAAATGAACTTCGCCGGTTACGCCGCCCGAGAGATCGCTAAGCAAATAGAGTGCCGCGCCGCCGACATGGTCGAGTTCTATGGTTTTCTTGAGCGGGCTGAGCGTTCTGTTCCATTTCAGGACGGCGCGCGCGTCGCCGACCGCCGAACCCGCCAAGGTCCGCATCGGCCCGGCCGAGATCGCGTTGACGCGGATGCCGTCGCGGCCGAGATCGGCGGCGAGGTAGCGCACGCTCGCCTCCAGCGCCGCCTTGGCCACGCCCATCACGTTGTAGCTGGGCATCACGCGGCTGCCGCCCAGATAGGTCAGCGTGACCAGCGCACCGCCCTTTCCGCCCTGCGCGGGCGGCGTCATCAGCCG
>JAATGL010000031.1 GCA_015654705.1 Alphaproteobacteria bacterium
GAAATCGATCTTTTGGCGCGCTATGTGGCGCGGCTGGTGCAAGGATGAACGTTCCGGTTTTCCACGATTATCTCGCGCAGATCGAGGACGTAATCGAAGCCGCGCGCAACGGCAAGCTGTTCATCCTGATCGATGCGGAGGATCGCGAGAACGAGGACGACCTCGTCATTCCGGCGCAGATGTGCACGCCGGAAGCGGTGAACGTCATGGCCAAGTCCGGCCGCGGCCTGATCTGCCTGGCGCTGACGCAGGAACGCGCCAACGCGCTGCAGATCCCGATGATGACGCCGGTCAACGGCACCCCCAACCAGACCGCCTTCACCGTCTCGATCGAGGCGAAGGAGGGAATCTCCACCGGCATTTCCGCGCATGACCGCGCCCACACGATTTCGGTGGCGATCGACGCCACCAAGGGGCCGAACGACATCGTGACGCCCGGCCATGTCTTCCCGCTGGTGGCGCGCCATGGCGGCGCGCTGGTCCGCGCCGGGCACACCGAAGCCTCGGTCGACATCGCGCGGCTGGCCGGGCTCACGCCGGCCGGCGTGATCTGCGAGATCATGAACGATGACGGCACGATGGCGCGCCTGCCCGACCTCGTGCAGTTCGCCCAGCATCACGGGCTCAAGATCGGCACCATCGCCGACCTCATCGCCTATCGCCGGCGCTACGGTCACTTCGTCAAGCGCGAAGCGGAGACGGATTTCGCCAGCCACAATGGCGGCGACTGGAAAATGTACCTCTATATCAACACGCTCGACTATGCCGAGCACATCGCGCTGGTGAAGGGCGACATCACGACGCCCGAGCCTGTGCTGGTGCGCATGCATGCGATCAACATCTTCACCGACATGCTGGCCTGGAAGAACTACGAGCGCGACGTGCTGGGCGAGGCGATGCGGATCGTGGCCGATGCGGGGCGCGGCGTGGTGGTGCTGCTGCGCCAGACGCGCCCGACCTTCGTGTCCGATGCGCTACTGCGCCGGATGGAGGAAGATCTGGACCGCCGCCGCGTCAAGGAATACGGCGTCGGCGCGCAGATCCTGCTCGACCTCGGGATCCGGGACATGATCCTTCTGACCGACACGCCGGAGAAGAAGATCGTAGCGCTGGACGGCTACGGCATCGACATCGTGGGTACCCATCCGATCCGCGGCAACGCGAATGAGAGCGCGCCATGACGCCGAAAATCCTGATCGTCGAATCGCGCTATTACACCGACATCGCCAATGCGCTGCTCGACGGCGCCACCGCCGCGCTGGAGAAGGGCGGCGCCCATTTCGACCGCATCACCGTGCTGGGCGCGCTGGAGATCCCGCCCGCGATCCTGTTCGCGGCCAGGGCGGGGGAGGGCGGCGGCAAGAGCTATGACGGTTTCGTGGCGCTGGGCTGCGTGATCCGCGGCGAGACCTATCATTTCGACATTGTCGCCAATGAATCGGCGCGCGGGCTGATGGATTTGAGCCTCGGCCACGGGCTCTGCATCGGCAACGGCATCCTGGCGCTCGAAAACGAGAAGCAGGCGCAGTTCCGCGCCGCGCGCGACGGCGAGGACAAGGGCGGCCACGCGGTGCGCGCCTGCCTGTCGCTGATCGAAATCCGGGCCCGCCTCGGCGCCCATCGATGAGCGAGCGCGGCGGGCGCAGCGCGGCGCGGCTTGCCGCCGTGCAGGCGCTCTATCAGATGGAACTGGCCGGGGTGGAGGCCGACGAGGTCGCTTCCGAATTCGTCGAGCACCGTTTCGGCCGCAGCGCGGAGGGCGGTGCGCCGGGCGAACCCGACGAGGAATTCTTCGCGGGCATCGTGCGCGGCGTGCCGGCGCACCAGGCGGAAATCGACGCGGGTATCGCCGGATGCCTGGCCTCGGACTGGCGGCTTTCGCGCATCGATTCGATCCTGCGCGCCATCCTGCGCGCCGCCGCCTTCGAACTGATCGCCCGTCCCGACGTGCCGGCCAAGGTGGTGATCGACGAATATGTCGAGGTCAGCCACGCCTTCTTCTCGGGCGACGAGCCCTCCTTCGTCAACGCCGCGCTGGACAAGCTGGCGCACAGGAAGCGCGCGCCCGAATTCGGCGAGGCGCCCCCGGAGGGCGAGATCCAGTTCTAGATCGCCGGGCCGGCTGAAGATGTCATCCCAGGAGTGACGGAAGCGGGCGGCCGGCGCGTTGAACGCCGGAGATGGACTTCGCGCTCGAACTTCTGATGGTGGTCGTGCTCCTGGCGTTCATGCTGAGGGCGGCGTGGCAGGGCAGGCCTGGCCCGAGCGTTTTCGTGGCGATCTTGGCCGGTATCTGCGCGGTCCTTTTCACGACCCGGCAGTCCCCCCATGGCGACATGTTCGTCGCCTGGGGCCTTTCGCTGGCGTCGGCCGCCATCGGCCTGCTCGCGCGGCAGGTGTCAAAGCAGAAGCAGCAGGTTGAACCGGAATAGCCGCAGCCATCCGCAAAACCGAGATTGCCGGCCGCGAGATCGTTAGAATGGCAGGTGACCATAACAGTGTTGGGCCCGCGCCGATGTCCCGTCCGTCCGAGTTCGATCTGATCGCGCGGCTGTTCGCGCCGCTGGCGACGGCGCCGGGTGCGTTCGGCCTGAAAGATGATGTCGCGATCATTGCCGCGCGCGCGGGGTTCGACCTCGTCGTCACCACGGATGCGATCGTCGAGGGCGTGGACTTCTTTTCCGGCGATCCGCCGGCCGGGGTCGCCGCGAAGGCGCTGCGCGTCAATCTCTCCGATCTGGCTGCCAAGGGCGCCGAACCTGCCGCCTATCTGCTCAATCTGGCGCTGCCGCGCGGCGTGGACATGCCGTGGCTGGAGGATTTCGCGCGCGGGCTGCGTGACGACCAGGCGCGCTTTGGCATCACGCTGCTGGGCGGCGACACGGGTTCGACGCCGGGACCGCTCTCGGTCGCGATCACCGCTTTCGGCCATGTGCCGCAGGGGCAGATGATTATACGCGGAGGGGCGCGGCTCGGCGATGCCGTCTTCGTCACCGGCACGCTCGGCGACAGCGGCGGCGGGCTTGCCCTGCTGAAAGGCGAGGCGGGCGCGGATTTGTCCGCCGGTCTGCGCGCCTTTTTGATCGACCGCTATCGGCTGCCGCAACCGCCGGTTTTGTTCGGCCCGGCCCTGCGCGGGATCGCCACTGCGGCGGTCGACGTCTCCGACGGATTGCTCGCCGATCTGGGTCATGTCGCGGACGCCTCCGGCGTGCGCATCGCCGTGGAGGCCGCGCGCATTCCGATTTCGCCGGCGCTGGCCGTGCTCTGGGGCCGGGACACGGTGTCCATCCTCCGCGCTGCGACGGCGGGCGACGATTACCAGATCGCTTTCACCGCGCCCCTCTCCAGCGAAGCGGAGATTGCTAAAGGCGCGCACGACACCATAGTTACCCGGATCGGCAGGGTTGAATCAGGCGTGGGCGTCGCCCTTCTCGATGCCGCGGGCCACGAGATTGCGGTCGCGCGGCGCGGGTTCAGGCATTTCTAGCGGGTAACGGTCCGTTAGGTATGATTTGCGATTCTCGCCGGATGCGCGCATCGGCAATCCCGGCATTCTGCCTGTTTCTCGCGGTCCCCGGCCTCGCCGCCGAGGCGCCCAAGAGCGCCAAGCCCGCGGAGCCGGGCACGCACGTTCGGATGCCCTTCCTGATCGCGCCGATGGATGCGGACGGAAAGCTCGCCGGCTACGCCTATATCTCCAGCAAGCTGATCGCCGCGTCGCCGTCCGCGTCGCTCGAAATCCGCGACAAGCTCGCCTTCATCCAGGACGCCTTCGTGCGCGACGTCAACGCGGCCCCGATCGGCAAGGCGGCCGATCCGACCAGCGTCGATACGGCGGCGCTGGCGCCGCGTCTGGTCGCCGATGCCCGGCGCCTGGTGGGCGGCGCCAAGGTCGCCAGCATCGTCTTCACGCAGATCCAGTTCGCGCCGCTGCATCCCAGGCCGACGACCGAAGACGCCATTCCGCCGTCCGAGCGTGCAACGCAGGCGCCGGCCGCACCGGCGAAACCCGCCACGCCGTAGCCGTGTTTCGGCAGGCCATCGCTTACCTCACGTAAGCATGGACTCGGTCCCTTGGATGGCCGTTAAACTGACGCGTTGGCTTTGGCGCGGCGGCGTGTTCGGTCGGCCGCAGGAATCCGAGGAAGCCCATGAATTTCGATTTCTCCGACGAGCAGAAGCAGATCAAGGACCAAGCGCGCAAATTCCTGAACGAGAAATGCACGACCAGGATCGTGCGCAAGCTGTATGACGGCGGTGGAAATTTCGATCCCGTGCTGTGGGCGCAGATCGCGCAGTTGGGCTGGATGGGCACCGCGATCCCGGAGGAATTCGGTGGCCTCGGTCTTGGCTATCTGGAGCTTTGCGTGATCGCGGAGGAACTGGGCCGTGCGCTGGCGCCGGTGCCGTTCTCTTCCACCGTCTATCTCTTCGCCGAAGCGCTGCTGATCGCAGGCACGGACGATCAGAAAAGGCGCCTTCTGCCGGGAATTGCGCGTGGCGAGATCGTCGGCACCTTCGCGCGCAGTGAGGGCCCGGGCGCGGTAACGCCCAAGACCATCCGCACCGGCTTCAGGAACGGCAGGCTTTCGGGAACCAAGATCGCGGTGGCCGATGGCATGGACGCGCATTGCGCCGTGGTCCTGGCGCGCGGGTCCGAGGAGGCGGGTGCGCGCGGGCTGCATCTGGCGCTGGTCGATCTGAACGGCGCGGGCATCCGGCGCGAAGCGGTCGCCACGCTCGATCCCTCGCGCGGCGCGGCGCGTCTCGTGTTCGACGACGCCGATGCCGAAGCGCTGGGCGCGCTGGGCCAAGGCTGGCAACTGGCAAGCCGCGTGCTCGATGGCGCCGCGGTGCTGATGGCGTTCGAACAGGTCGGCGGCGCCGATGCCTGTCTCGCCATGGCGAAGGACTACGCGATGACGCGCTATGCCTTCGGACGGCCGATCGCCTCGTTCCAGGCGATCAAGCACAAGCTGGCCGACATGTATGTGAACACCGAACTGGCGCGCTCCAACGCCTATTACGGCGCCTGGGCGCTTTCGACCGATGCGCGCGAACTGCCGCTGGCGGCGGCGGCGGCGCGCGTTTCCGCGACGCAGGCCTTCGACTACGCGGCCAAGGAGAACACCCAGACCCATGGCGGCATCGGCTTCACCTGGGAGGCCGATTGCCATTTCTACTACAAGCGTTCGCGGCAATTGGGCCTGGCGCTGGGGCCGCAACGCGCCTGGAAGGACAAGCTGGTCGGCGAACTCGAACGCAGCAACGCGGCGTAGGAGAACGCGAATGGATTTCGAAGACAGCCCGGAGGAAGCCGCGTTCCGTGCCGAGGTGCGGGCTTGGCTCGATGCCAATGCCGCGCCGCGCGTCGAGCGGGAGGCCGGCAATCCGCTCGACGAGCGTTTGGATTCCGGGCAGATGGCGAAGGCCAAGGCCTGGCAAAAGAAAAGGGCCGACCGGGGCTATGCCCGCATCACCTGGCCCTTGGGCATGGGCGGCATCGCAGGGACGCCGATGCAGAGCATCATCTACGGTCAGGAAGAGACGAAATACGACGTGCCGTCCGGCGCCGCCTTCGCCATCGGGCTCGGCATGTGCATTCCGACGGTGATGGCCTATTGCGGCGAGGAGACCAGGGCGCGTTACGTGAAGCCAGCCGTCGAGGGTGCGGAGATCTGGTGCCAGCTGTTCTCCGAACCGGCCGGCGGCTCCGACGTGGCGGCGCTGCGCACGCGCGCCGAAAAGAACGGCGATGGCTGGACGATCAACGGTTCGAAAATCTGGACGACCGGCGCGCAATTCTCCGACTACGGATTGTTGCTGGCGCGCACCGATCCCACCGTGCCCAAGCACAAGGGGCTTACCATGTTCTATCTCTCGATGACGACGCCGGGCGTCGAGGTGCGGCCGATCCGGCAGGCCTCCAGCGGCAGCGGCTTCAATGAGATTTTCTTCACCGATGTGCGGATTGCGGATTCGCAGCGCGTCGGCGAGATCGGCCAGGGCTGGCAGGTTGCGCTGACCACGCTGATGCATGAGCGCCTGGCGGTTGGCGGCGGACAGGGCGGCGGCATCGACGTGCCGCAATTGCTGCAGCTCGCCCGTGGGCTGGAACTGGAGGACGGCCCGGCGATCAGGAATGCCGCGGTGCGCGAGAAGATCGCCGACTGGTATGTGCGCTCGGCCGGTCTCAAATACACCACGCTGCGCACCATGACGGCGCTGTCGCGCAGCCAGCAGCCGGGGCCGGAAGCCTCCATCGCCAAGATCGTCGTCGCCTCCAAGCTGCAGGATCTCTGCGCCTTCGCGCTGGAGCTGGAGGGCGAGGCGGGCATGCTGAGCGGCGAGGAGGCGCCGATGCACGGGATGTTCCAGTCGGGCTGGCTCGGCGCGCCGGGCCTGCGCATCGCCGGCGGCACCGACGAAATCCTGCGCAACATCATCGCCGAGCGCGTGCTGGGCCTGCCCGGCGATGTGCGCGTCGACAAGGACGTGCCGTTCAACCAGGTACCGACGGGGCGCTGATGCTGTCGCCCTGCATCAAGCTCTGCGTGATGGATGCGGCCAGCGGGCTGTGCGCCGGCTGCGGCCGCACACTCGAAGAAATCGCGCGCTGGGGCGCGCTGAGCGACAGCCAGCGCGCGGCGGTGATGGCCGTCCTGCCTGAGCGATTGCGGCGCGCGAAAACGGCATCGTCGATTCCGTCCGGCTGATCGCATGCGCGGCTTCGTCCATCACATCGATCTTTCGGTCAGGGATCCGGCGGCGTCGCGGCCGTTCTACGAAGCAGTGCTGGGCTTCATAGGCTACCGCATCGGCACGGAATACGCACATGGCGGCTGCGATTTCGACTTGCGCGACGCGGACGGACGGTTCGGCTCTGTCGGCATAAGGCTTGCGAGCGGCGGGAATGCGGACCGCGCGCATGACCGCTATGCGCCGGGCCTGCATCATCTGGCCTGGACGGCAGCCGGCCGCCACGACGTGGAAGCGTTGTACCAGGTGCTTTTGACGATTGGCGCCGTCGTGCTCGATCCGCCTCGGGATTATCCGGAATATGGCGCGGGCTATTATGCCGTCTTCTTCGCCGATCCCGACGGGCTGAAGCTCGAATTCTGCCACGTGCCGTAGGGCTGTGGCGGGGTCAGGATTTTTCCGCCCAGCGCGCCCAGCCAGTCGAGGCTGTCGCGCAGCCTCACATTCTCGCCGATGACGAGGATTGCCGGCGTCGCACTTTCGCTGGCGGCGGCGCCGAGTGCGGCCAGCGTCGTGGCCTGCACGCTCTGCCGGTCCAAGGTGGCATCGCTGACGATGGCCGCCGGCTCGCCCGCATCGCGGCCGGCCTCGATCAGCCGGGCGGCGATCTCGCCGGCATATTTGCGCGCCATGAACAGCACGATGGTCGGCGAGCCGCGCGCGATCGCGGCCCAGTCCAGCTTCGGCAATTTGCCGTCGGCGCCGTGGCCGGTGACGAAGGTGACGGCGTGGTTGGTGTCGCGATGGGTGACCGGGATGCCGGCATAGGCCAGTCCGCCGATGCCGGCGCTGACGCCCGGCACGATGCGGAACGGAATGCCGGCCAGCGCCAGCGCCAGCGCCTCCTCGGCGCCGCGTCCGAAGACGAAGGGATCGCCGCCCTTGAGGCGCAGTACGCGCCGGCCTTTGCGCGCCAGCGACACCAGCGTGCGGGAGATGTCGCTTTGCTTGCAGGATTTCACGCCGGCGCGCTTGCCGGCATAGACCAGCTCGGCGCCCGGCCGTGCCAGCTTGAGCAGCGCGTCGTTGACCAGCGCATCATAGAGCACCACATCGGCCTGTCCGAGCGCATGCAGCCCGAGCACCGTGATCAGCCCCGGATCGCCCGGCCCCGCGCCGGTTAGCCAGACCCAGCCTTTTTCGAACGCGGGCAAACCGAGCGCCTCTGCAGGCGATGCCGCGCGGCCCGCTTCGTTCAGGGAGACGATATCGTGAGCCATTTCACGCCCTTATCGTGTAATACAGATTGTATCACATCCGCGAAATGTAAGAGGCCGCCACGAAATTAAAGTCGCCGCGCCATTCCGCGGGACAATGTCCCGCCTGCCGGTTATAGAGGCGGCGCAGCGAAAACCTGTCGTGCCATGTCTGAAAAGCCCCGCAACGACCTCAAGCCCAACACCTACGAATATGAGACCCTGCCGCTCGTCACCGCCAACGGCTTTCGCGAATATGACGCGCGTTGGCTGTTCGGCAAGGAGATCAACCTCCTGGGCGTGCAGGCGCTGGGCCTCGGGCTCGGAACCTTCATCCACGAAGCCGGCATCCGGCCGAAGGTCGCGGTCGGGCACGACTACCGCGCCTATTCGCTGTCGATCAAGCAGGCGCTGACCCTGGGTCTGATGCAGGCGGGCTGCGAAGTGCACGATATCGGGCTGGCGCTTTCGCCGGTCGCCTATTTCGCGCAATTCGCGCTCGATGCGCCGGCCGTCGCCATGGTGACCGCCAGCCACAACGAGAACGGCTGGACGGGCGTCAAGATGGGCACGGCGCGGCCGCTGACCTTCGGCCCGGACGAGATGGGCCGGCTGAAGGAGATCGTGCTCTCCGGCGCCGGCGTGCCGCGCGAGGGCGGCGCCTATCGCTACATC
>JAATGL010000125.1 GCA_015654705.1 Alphaproteobacteria bacterium
CACGACGTGCTGAAGGTCGACGGGTTTCCGTGGGCGGAATTTCCCCACAAGGTCAGCTATCACAACAACTGCAACGCGCTGCGCGGCATCTTCCACGGCAGCATGTCGGAGCGGCGCGAGCCCGCCCACTCCAAGCCCCTCGACCTGCTGCGCCTGGTCAAGGGCGTGCAGCTGGTCGAGAAGGCCCGGCCGGACGAATGCTGCGGTTTCGGCGGGACGTTCAGCGTCTTCGAGCCGGCGGTCTCCGTCAAAATGGGACAGGACAAGGTGCGCGATCACGCCGCCGCCGGCGCCGATTATGTCGTGTCGGCGGACAGTTCCTGCCTGCTCCATCAAAAGGGCTGCACGGACCGGCTCGGGCTGCCGCTCAAGTTCCGGCACATCGCGCAGGTCTTGAACGGAGACCGTGCATGACCGAGGAGCCCCGTCGCGCGGCGGATGGTCTCCCCGCGTTGATCCATCAGGAGCTTTACACCGCCGACGACGGCGGCGCGAAAGGCCCCAACGGCGAGCGGCTGACGCATGGTGAGGCAAGTTCGCGGCCGTTGCAGCCGCCTGCGCGCGAGCACCAACCGCGCGGCGCCGCGTTGCACCGTCGGCGACCGGTCGATCATGACGAGGCCGCGCAACGCTTCATCGATGCGCCGCAGCATGAGAAGATGCACGACGAGCGCCTTTGGGACCTGCGCCAGAAGCGCGACCGGCAGATGCAGGCCATCCCCGAATGGGAGGACTTGCGCAACCTCGCCTCGGCGATCAAGCAGCATACGCTCGCCCATCTGGGCGATTATCTTGAGCAATTCGAGGCGCAGGCGAAGGCCAACGGCGTCCATGTCCATTGGGCGCAAGACGGCGCCGAACATAACCGCATCGTCCACGGCATCCTGGCCAACCACGGCGCGAAGCGGCTGATCAAATCCAAATCGATGCTGACGGAGGAGACCGGGTTTCGCCACTATATGGCGGGCGTGGGCATCGAGGTGGTCGAGACCGACCTCGGCGAGCGCATCCAGCAACTGGACGACGAGGCGCCGAGCCATATCGTCGTGCCCGCCGTGCACAAATTGCGCGGCGACGTGGCCGACGTGTTCGCCCGGACGCTGGGCACCGATCCCGCCAATGACGATGTCCATTACCTCGCCGAGCAGCAGCGCGAGAAAACCCGCCCCCTGATCCTCGACGCGGATGCCGGGATGACCGGCGCAAATTTCGCGGTGGCGGAGACCGGCAGCTTCGTCGTCTGCACCAATGAGGGCAATGCCGATCTGTCGGCCAACGTGCCGCCGCTGCACATCGCCTCGATCGGGCTCGAAAAGCTGATCCCGCGCATTGCCGATCTGGGCGTTTTCATCCGCCTTCTGTCGCGCTCGGCGCTGGGATCGCCGATCACGCAATACACCTCGCATTTCCGCGGCCCGCGGACCGGCGGCGAGATGCATGTCGTGCTGGTCGACAACGGCCGGTCGGCCAGGCTGGGCGAGCCGGAGTTCTGGCAGAGCCTGAAATGCATCCGCTGCGGCGCCTGCATGAACACCTGCCCCGTCTATCGGCGTTCTGGCGGCCTGTCCTATGGCGCGACCTATTCGGGGCCGATCGGGCTGATCCTCGATCCCACCTTCGACCGCCGCCGCTATTCGAGCCTTCCCTTCGCATCGACGCTCAACGGCTCCTGCACCAATGTCTGCCCGGTGAAGATCGACATCCACGAGCAGATCTTCACGTGGCGCAAGGTGCTGGCCGAGAGCCACGACATCGGCTTCGGCAAGCAGGCGCTGATGAAGGCGGCCGGCGCGATCCTTTCGCATCCCAGGCTCTATCGCGCCGCCGTCGCGGCCGCCGACGGTGCGCTCAAGGTCCTGCCCGGCTTCGCGGTCGCCAATCCGCTCAACACCTGGACGCGCGGCCGCGACATGCCCGAGCCGCCGCGCGAAACCTTCCACCAATGGTATGAGCGAACCAAAGGCGGAAAGGAGCAGGAGCGATGAGCGCCCGCGATGCGATCCTGGCGGCGGTTCGCGCCAACCGGCCGCGGGGCGAATATCCCCTGCCCGACCTGCCGGATTTTCCGCTCGACGATGGGGGCGACCGGGTTGCGCACTTTCAAAAAAGCCTCGAAGCGATGGGCGGGCGCTGCCATTCCGGCGGCATCGATGCCGCCATGCGGGAGCTCTTTCCGGACGCCAAGGTGATCGTCTCGACCGTGCCGGAGTTTCGCGGCAACCGCGATATCGCCGAAAACACCCCTCCCCAGGCGTTGGCCGATGTGGACGTGGCCGTCACGCGCGCGTCTTTCGGCGTGGCGGAAACCGGCTCCGTTCTGTTGATGGACCAGGCCTTGATCTGCAACGCGATTGCCTATCTGGCGCAGCATCTCGTCATCCTTCTCGATCCCGCCGCCATCGTGCCGACGCTGCAGGACGCCTATCGCCGCGCCGAATTTCATCGCCATCGCTACGCCAGCTTTCACACCGGCCCGTCCGCGACGGCGGATATCGAGGGCGTCCTCATCCACGGCGCCCAGGGCGTGCGCTCGCTGACGGTGCTGCTCGGATAGGCGAAGGCATGACCGAGCTCAGATGGGAGGTAGACATAGCGGCCAGCGCCGACGCGGTGTTCTCGCTTCTCGTCGAACTGCGCGATTATGGAAGCTGGCTGCCGCGGTCCTCCGCCTATCACGGCACGCTGGAAATCTCGGACGGCCCGATCGGCGCGGGCACGACCTACATCGAACCCGGACCGTTCGGGACCCGCGTCGGCAGGATCACCAAACTGGTGCGGCCGAGCGAGCTCGATTTCGAACAGCCGATGACGATGAAGCCCGGCTTGCTCGGCGTGATCGACATCCGGCTGTTTCATACGATCACGGCGCATCCCGGCGGGGTGCATCTCGTGCGCCGGCTCGAATTGTCGCCGCGCGGGCCGATCAAACTCGCCACGCCGCTGCTCGTGCGGGCGTTTCGGACGGAAAACGAAAGAATGATGCGGGCCTTGAAGATGTCTGCCGAACATCAAAATCGTCCGGCGGCTTAGCGCGTCAAAAGACAATCTGGGCCGTGAGCCCCGCGTTTCCGCGCTTGACCGTCTCCGCGCGAAAAAGGGAAAATACGGGCAAGGTCGGGAGCGGAACATGGACACAAAGACTGACGACAAAGGCGCGGGCAAATGCCCGTTCACGGGCGGCACGCGCGGGCGCGGAAACCGCGACTGGTGGCCGGACCAGTTGGACATTCAGGTTCTGCATCACAACTCGAACTTGTCCAACCCGATGAGCGCAGCGTTCGACTATGCTAAAGAATTCAAGAGCCTTGACCTCGACGCGGTGATCAAGGATCTGCACGCGCTGATGACGGACTCGCAGGATTGGTGGCCGGCGGATTTCGGTCACTATGGCGGATTGTTCATCCGTCTGGCGTGGCACGGCGCGGGCACCTACCGAATCGCGGACGGGCGCGGCGCCGCCGGCGCCGCACCACAGCGTTTCGCGCCTCCCC
>JAATGL010000079.1 GCA_015654705.1 Alphaproteobacteria bacterium
ACTGGACGGAGCGGGTGCTCCAGCAGGCGGTCATTGTGGTGCAGGATCCGGCGACCACCGGCAACCGCTGCTACAATCTCGGCAAGGCGATCAAGACGGCCGTCGAGAGTTGGGAAGAGGATTTGAAGGTCGTGATCTTCGGCACCGGCGGCATGTCCCACCAGATCCAGGGCCTGCGCGCGGGACTGATCAACAAGGGCTTCGACACGCGCTTCCTCGACGGCCTGACCCGGGACCCCGAGGCGCTGGCCAAGATTCCGCCGATCGAATATCTGCGCGAGGCGGGCAACGAGGCGATCGAGCTGGTGATGTGGCTGATCATGCGCGGCGCGCTCGGCGACCAGGTGGAGGAAGTCTACCGCTTCTACCACGTGCCGGCGTCGTCCACGGGCGTCGGCAATATCATCCTCGAAACCAGGGAATTCCACGAGCAGCGCATGGGAAAAGCCGCGGCGTAGCTGTCGTCCCCACCAGCGATGCGTCGGCATCGCGCGCGGCCGGGATCCACGGTGCGCTTGGCGCTCGTTCCACGCGGAATATCGGTTCTTAAAGAGGCACGCATATGAAGATTTGTCTGGCGGGGCAGGGCGCCTTCGGCATCAAGCATCTGGAGGCGCTTTCCAAGATCGACGGCATCGAGGTCGTCTCGCTGGCCGGCGGCAGCGCCGATTCGACCGAGGAAGTCGCCAGGCAATGGAAGATTCCCCATTGGACCCTCGATCTCGCCGAGAGCTTGGAGCAGCCAGGCGTCGAGGCCGTGATCCTGACGACGCCGACCCAGATGCACGCGGCGCAGGGCGAGCAGTGCCTGCGCGCCGGCAAGCATGTGATGATCGAAATCCCGATGGCGGACAATCTGGCCGATTCCGAGCGGCTGGTCGCGGTGCAGAAGGAGACCGGGCTGGTGGCGATGGCCGGCCACACCCGCCGCTTCAATCCCAGCCATCAATGGGTGCACAAGCGCATCAAGAAGGGCGAACTCGCCATCCAGCAGATGAATGTGCAGACCTATTTCTTCCGCCGCACCAACATGAACGCGCTGGGCAAGCCGCGCAGCTGGACCGACCATCTGCTCTGGCACCATGCCTGCCATACCGTCGACCTGTTCCAGTACCAGACCGGCGAGATCGCCAGCATCGCCCAGGCGGTGCAGGGCCCGATCCATTCAGTGCTGGGCATCGCCATGGACATGAGCATCCAGCTCAAGGTGCCGTCGGGCGCGATCTGCACGCTGTCGCTGTCCTTCAACAATGAGGGGCCGCTGGGCACGTTCTTCCGCTACATCTGCGACAACGGCACCTATATCGCACGCTATGACGATCTGCTGGACGGCAAGGAGCAGCCTATCGACGTCTCCAAGGTCGACGTCTCGATGAACGGTATCGAGCTGCAGGACCGCGAATTCTTCGCCGCCATCCGCGAGAACCGTGAGCCCAATGCCAGTGTCGCCCAATGCCTCTCCGCCATGCAGACGCTCGACCGGCTGGAACGGAACCTGAAGGCGCAGGCTTAGGTTCGCGCGGATGCTGACCCGCAAGATCGGCCCCTTCGACGTCTCCGCGATCGGGCTGGGCTGCATGAGCCTCAGCCACGCCTATGGCACGCCGCCGGATGCGGCCGATGCTGCGCGTCTGCTGAACGAAGCGCTCGATCTCGGCTACACCTTCCTCGATACGGCCGCGCTCTACGGCTTCGGCGCCAACGAGACGCTGATCGGCGACACGCTGAAGGACCGGCGCCGGGACTATGTGCTGGCGAGCAAGTGCGGCATCTTCCGCAACGCGCAGGGCGTGCGCGAAATCGACGGTCGGCCCGAAACCATCCGCCGGACCTGCGACGACAGTCTGCGCCGGCTGCAGACCGAGGTGATCGATCTCTACTACCTGCATCGCCGCGACAGGCGCGTGCCAATCGAGGAGAGCATCGGCGCGCTCGGCGACCTGGTGGCGGCGGGCAAGATCCGTACGATCGGCCTTTCCGAGGTGTCGGCCGATACGATCCGCAGGGCGCACGCCGTCCATCCTGTCACCGCCGTCCAGAGCGAGTATTCGCTGTGGACGCGCAATCCCGAGATCGCGGTGTTCGACGCGTGCCGCGAACTTGGCATCGGCTTCGCGGCGTTCGGCGCGGTGGGACGCGGCTTCTTCGCCGGCGCGGTGCGCGATGCCGCGCTGCTGGCGGAGAAGGATATCCGCCGCGGCATGCCGCGCTTCCAGGGCGAAAATCTCGCGGCCAACTTGGCGCTGCTCGACGGGCTGTCGCAGATCGCGCGGGAGCGGGATTGCACCATGGCGCAACTGGCGCTGGCATGGGCGATGGCCCAGGGCGACTTCATCGTCCCGATCCCCGGCACGACGCGGCCGGACCATCTGGCGGAGAATCTGGGCGCCGCCCGGCTCACCCTCGACGGGGCCGCGCTGGAGCGTCTGGCAGTGCTTTTTGACGCCGCAAGAATTCACGGGCCGCGCTATAATGCGGCGACCCAGGCCGAGATCGACACGGAGGAGTGGCCCTAAATGAGCGTCGTGGTGCGCAATATCGTCCGGACCGACCGCATCGTCACCGATCATCTGGCCGGTTTCGGGGTGGCGACGATCCACGAGGCGCAGGGCCGCACGGGCCTGCTGGCGCCCTATATGCGGCCGATCTATGCCGGCGCGCGGATTTCCGGCACGGCGGTGACGGCCGAGGTCGCGCCGGCC
>JAATGL010000161.1 GCA_015654705.1 Alphaproteobacteria bacterium
CAGGCGCTTCGTCTCCATCGCGAACCGGGCGATCGCATATGCGATCTTGATCGGCGCATAGGCGTAGAAATTGCCGAACTCGCCGCCCACATAGGGCGTGCTTCCCATCTGCCAGAACAGCCATGACAGGCATTCGGCGCGCGCACCGGCCTCGGTCGGCAGGAATTCACCGAACTTCTCGGCCAGATGCATCAGGATGGCGCCGGATTCGAAGACCCGGATGGGCTTGGGACCGCTGCGATCCATCAGGGCCGGGATCTTGGAATTGGGATTCACCGCCACGAAGCCGCTGCCGAACTGGTCGCCGGTGTTGATCCGGATGAGCCAGGCGTCGTACTCGGCGCCGCTATGGCCGAGCGCCAGAAGCTCCTCCAGCATCACCGTGACCTTCACGCCGTTGGGCGTCGCCAGCGAGTAGAGCTGCAGGGGATGGCGGCCGACCGGCAGTTCCTTTTCATGCGTGGCGCCCGCGATCGGACGGTTGATGTTGGCGAACTGGCCGCCGCTCGGCTTGTTCCAGGTCCAGACCTTGGGCGGCGTGTAATCGGACGGGCTGCTCATGTTCAAAACTCCGGCGTTTGGCGGGTGGCAAAGACTTTATCGGATTTCGGCCCGCTGCGCGATCCTCTAGGCGAGCGCCTGCAGGATTTTCAGCATCACGTCGATGTCGGGCATCGGGCTGACGGCGACGATCTGGTTGGGCATGCGGCCCTTGATCAGCGGATCGGTCTCGGCGCCGACCGAGCCGAGCGGGCCGCGGAAGCCGTGGTCTCGCCAGCCGATCGACTGCAGGTCCGGCGACATCATCGCATCGATCAGCCGCCCGGCCTGCGGCACCAGCGCCAGCAGCGGATGCGCCGAATAGACCGTGGGCCTGGGATAGAGCGTGACCGGCTTGGCGGGCCCGGCCGCGGCCTCGACCCGGGCCCAGCGGTCGGGATCGGCGAGGATCCATTCGATCAGCTGGTTCTCGTAGCCCACCACCAGCGGATCGGCGCCCGGCCCGCCCGCGATGTAATCGTCGAACACCTTGCCGGAGGAATCCGGCTTGTAGCCCATGCCGCGGAACAGCTCGGTCAGCCGCGGCAGCACCGCCGGCAGCGTCTCCTCGGTCGCGACGTCGCCGGCCAGCAGGTTGGCGGACAGGCCGGCGAACATGAATCCGGAATTCGCCTTGTTGGGATCGGTCGAGATCAGCCTGACCGTGCCGTAGAGATCCTGCTGGCCGAGCTGCTGCCAGGATTTGCGCGCCAGCACCGCGTCGATCAGCTTGTGCGCGTCGATGTAGTAATGCGCCCCGTCGCGCATCGCCATGCCCGCCCGCACCAGACCGTCGGCGAACGGCGTCCAGGAATAGACCACGATCGGCGAGTTGAAGATGACCTGGTCGCGCAGCACCTTGGCGTGCTTGCGGGCCAGCTCGACCAGCGGACTGGAGCTCGGCCAGAGGAATTGCGGATTGGTGCCGAGCAATTGCGGATCGCGCACCTGGTCGACCGAGCCGGCGCGCTCGGCATCGAGCGCCAGGCCGAAACGGCGCAGCGCCCGCACCGTCTTGGGGTTCTGGATGAATGCCATCTTCTCGCCGCCGGCATAGCCGCGCAGCGTATCGACCTTGCCCAGCACGCCGCGCATCGCCGGATCGTTCTGCAGCAGGACGGCCGTCCCGGTGACGGCGATGCTGCCGCCCAGCACGCCGAGGCCGACAACAGCGCGGCGGCTGATCGTCATACGGTTTTCTCCAGGTCCGCCTTCAGCGAGTCCTTCACGACCTTCAGACTGAGGTCAAGCTCGCTGAGCTCCGGCGCGTCGGCCTCGCCCGCATATTTGGCGGCGGCCTCGTTGAGCGCGTTCATCACGTCGCGCGCCTGCTGCTTGCGCTCCGGCGGCGAGCCGGCGCTGGCCTCGATGGTCTGCCAGCCTTCGGCGATGCTGGCGGCGTTCGGCAGGTAGAAGGTGAGATAGCGCCGCACCGCCATGGCGCGCGCCGTGTCGCCCTGCACATGCGCCAGGATCTGGTCGCTGGTCGCGGCCAGCGCCAGCACCGAGGCCTTCATCGCCGGATCCTTGATCGCCGGCGCGATGCGCTTGATCCGCGTCAGCGCCGCGCCGCCATCGGCCAGGAGCCCGCGCACCGTATCGGATTGCGCCTCCATCATCGCATTCAGATTGAGCCCGAAGCCGCTGGGCCGCAGCGCCAGGACCAGCCCGCCGAAGACGCCGCCGGCGACCAGCAGGCTGAGCCAGAGCGGCAGCGCCAGGCCGAGCGCCAGCGCCGGAAACGTCAGCGCGCCCGCGATCCCGGCCAGCAGCGTGGATGTCCCGCGCTCCATCTTGTCAGTTGTAGCCGCGGACGGAACGAAAGGCCTCCGTCAGATCGGCGCGCCCGTCGAACACGCGCGCCCGCGTCATGGTGGCCAGCTCGTCGAGTTCGCGGGCGTCGGCGTCGCCGAAGGTCACGCCGAAGATCGGCACGTCGCGGCCGTCGGTCCGCCACACCTCGTTGAAGCCCTGATGCGCCTCCGACCGGCCGTCCGTCATGATCACGACCGCGGGCAGGAACTGGCCGGTCGCCAGAAAGGGCTTCATTTCGCCGAGCGCACGCTCGGCACAGGCATACATGTCGGTGCCGCCGTCGGCGGACTGGCGCTGCACCGCGCCGAGCAGCCGCGCCTGCGAGGCGACGCTGCCGTCGCCCTGGTCCACCTCGCGCACATCCGCGTCGAAGGGCAGGATGAAAATGCGGTCCTGCGGCGTCCACTGGATCAGGCTGTGCGCCGCCTGCGACGGATCGAACAGGGTCTGGAGCGCCGCTTTCAACTGGGTTTCACCGTCGCCCTGCATGGAGCCGGAAAAGTCCAGGCAGATCGCCGTCAGCGACGGCCGCCGCAGGACCTCCTGGTACAGCGTCAGCGCGCGGGCGATCACCCGGGCCTCCGGCAGCGCGATCGAGGGCACGACCCGCGACGGATCGAAATTCCAGTCCGCCTCGGGCGGCGCGGGCCTGGCCATGCCGAGCGCGGTGCGCCGGCCGAACGCCGCGATCTTGGCCTGGATGTCGGCGCTCAAAAGATGCGCCTGCAGCGCGTCGAAGAACGCCTTGGCATCCTTGCCCTGGCCGTGCTCGACATAGCCGAGCGGTGCGTCCGCATAGGTCGTGCCGTCGGCCGGATAGACCGCATAGAGCAACTCGCCGCCGCGGGCGCGCAGCGCGTCGTTGGTTTCCTTCAGCAGCGCCTCGTAATTCCACATCGCGTCGTAGGGATGGCCGGCGGCGACCGACGACAGATAAAGGTCCTTCAGCCAGCCCGACGAACCGGAGGAACGCGAGACGCCTTTCAGCAGCGACTTCACCTTGGCGCGCGCCTCAGGATCGTCGAGCGCGCGCGGGTCGAGCCGGTCGGGCTTGCCGAAGGCGGCGGCCAGCATGGCCAGATAGGCGGCGGCGCCGGAATTGGACTGCGTCGCCGACGTCATCAGGAAGCTGAGCCTGCCCTGGGTCACGGCGGCCAGGATGTCGTCCATGTGGACGGGCTTTCCGATCCAGCCCAGTTCCCGCGCCTTGCCGAGGCGCACGCCGAGAATGACCGGGCTCGAGGCGATCGATTTCAGATCCTTGACCCGGCGATGCGCGTCGTAGATGTCGAGCCACAGGCTCGACGCCGGCCACACCGCATCGACGTCCGGCGCGTTGGCGCCTTCCAGCATCAATCCGATGTCGAGCGAGCCCTTGTAGTCGATCCGGCAGGTCACGTTCCGGCTGGCGCAGAATTCCTGCACGATCGGCTCGAAGGTCTTTTCCTCCGAGCCCGCCACGATGTGAAAGTCCGCATGCGGAGCACCGCAGCCTGCAAGCAGCAGCGCCGCCGCGGCCAGCGCGGCCAGGGCGGACCTCATGGCGCCGGCGACTGGGCCAGCGCCGCCTTCAGCGCGGCCGTCTGACGGTCCATCTCCGCCTCGATCTCGGCGCGCTTGCGCCGGCCCTCCGCCTGCACCTGCATCACGCCCTGGATGGTGTCGATCAGGTCCTGGTTGGTCTTCTGCAGCGTGTCGATGTCGACGATGCCGCGTTGCGACTGGGTCTCGATGTCGATGGCCTGGGTCTTCATCATCTCCGAGGCCTGTTTCAGCATCGTGTTGGTGGCGTCGGTGACGGTCTTCTGCATCTCCAGCGCCTCCTGCTGGCGGGTCAGGCCGAGGAGCAGCACCATCTTCTGCTTCCATGCCGGCACGGTCAGCGTCACCGAGGCCTGCAGGCTTTCGATCAGTGTGGTGTCGCCGCTCTGCACGATGCGGATCTGCGGCATCTGCTGGATCGCGATCTGGCGCGCCTGCTGCAGATAGAGGATGCGCTTTTCGAGCCGGTCGAGCGACTGCAGCGCGTCCTGATATTCCTGCGCCGCCATCACGTCCTTGGTCGCGTCGCCCGAATTGCCCTTGGCCTTGGCCTCCAGTTCGGCGATGGGGCCGCGCTTGTATTCCTCGGCGAAGGATTTTCCCGCCGCGATGTAGGAATCCAGGCCGCTGATCGAATCGCGCGTCTGGTCGTGCAGGCCGTCCAGCATGGTCACGTCGCGGCGCAGGATGTCGACGCGCCGCTCCAACTCGACGGTGATGCGGTCGATCTGCGCCGCCACAGTCTCGAAGCGCGATTGAAAGCGGAAGAGCTGCCGCCGCAGCCCGCCGAACAGGCGGGTGAAGAAATCCTGCTTCTGCAGCTGCGCCGGATCGAGCCCCTTGGCCTTGGAAATGATGTCGGACAGGAGCGCGCCGGTGTCGCCCAGTTCGCGGTTGCGGGTCTGCGCCAGGATCTTGTCGGCGAAGCTGGCGACGTCGCGCTGCGCCCGCTCGCCGAAGGCGGTGATCTGCGCCGTGTCGGCGATGTTGATGCCCGATTTGATCGCCGCGACCTTGGCCGGATCGGCCACCGTGGCGGGCAGGCCTGGCGAAACTGCGTCGCTCATCTTCGAACGTCCCCTTTGAGAACCCTTGTTCCGACAGCCTGCAACACACTTGTGACAGACGCGCATGAGCGTCGGATGAATCGGGACGGATTTCAATCCGCCGCGATGATCGCCTGCAGCGCCGCGAGCCCGTCGGTGAGGGCGGCCGGACCGGGCTGCAGGATGAGCGGCGACTTGATCTCGTGGAGCCGCCTGGTGCGGACCGCGGGAATGGCGTCGAAGCCGGGCCGCGCGGCGACGCTCTCCGCGCGAAACTTCTTGCCGCACCACGAGCCGATGATGATGTCCGGCGCGCCGCGGATGACCGCGTCGGCGCCGACGATGCGGTCCCTGGCGGATTTCTGTACCGACAACTCCGAAAAGATGTCGATGCCGCCGGCGATCCCGATCAATTCCGACACCCAGGCGATGCCCGAGATCATCGGCGCGTCCCATTCCTCGAAATAGACCTTTGGCCGCCACGCCCGCCGACTGGACTGGGCGCGGACGGTCTCGACATGGGCCGCGAGGTCGTCCGCCAGGGCGCCGGCCCGCGCGCCCGCCCCGACCAGCGCGCCCAGGGTCCGGATCATGTCGAGGATTTCCGCCACCGTGCGCTGGTTGAAGGCATGCACCGCGATCCCCGCGCGGATCAGCGCCGCCACGATGTCGGCCTGCAGATCGCAGAAGGCCAGGACCAGGTCGGGGTTCAGCGCCGTGATCTTGGCGATGTCGGCGGAAATGAACGCGGAGACGCGGGGCTTTTCCTTGCGCGCCTGCGGCGGCCTGACGGTGTATCCCGAAATGCCGACGATCCGGTCCTGCTCGCCCAGCAGGTAAAGGGTCTCCGTCGTCTCCTCCGTGAGGCAGACGATGCGCTGCGGTGGAAACATCCTTGGCCGCCTTCCGCAAAAGTGTGGGTTATGCGACGCCGAAGCTGCGGGCCGCTGCGCGCCTCGTCTTCACTTGAAGACGTCCTTCGCCCGTTCCAGGATCGCGTCATAGGCCGCGAAGCAGCGCGCGTTGCAGGCCGCCAGGACGGGATCGCGCAGCCATTCCTGCATCAGATTGCGGGTCTCGCCCGCGTGGCGCAGGATGGCGGTGTCGCTGACGTCGTTGCGGTTTCTCAGGCGCCAATAGGCCATGCCGAGCTTTTCGTCGTGCAGGGAGGCGTCGCCGCGATAGCGCTTGGCGCAATAATCCGGGAACGTCTTGACCGCATAGTGATTGAGCTGCGCGTATTTCATGCTGCGATACGCGTCCGGTATCGTGCGCAGGCGTTGCCGGTTGTGGACCTCGGCGGGGATCTCCACGCCGCCGCTGTTGAAAACCACCGGCTCCTTTTTGGTCTTCAGCCTGAAACCAGGCATGTGGTTGGCGGTGATCCTTTTGAACATGCCGTTGTTGCGCACCAGCGTCTTGAGGATGTTGTTGTACTCGAAGTCCTCCGGCGACGCGGATGTCAGGCTTTCGATGACCAGGCCGTCGGGCAGCTTCTTTAGTCCGGCGTCGCCGAAGAACCGCATCTGCAGGCAGATGGCATCGGCGTCGGGGGCGGTGGCGATCAGGTCGGCGATGCGGCCGTCGCCGGCCTTGACGCAGAGGAATTCATCGATGTCGATTTGCAGCACATAATCCGACGCGGTGACCAGCGGATGATCGTTGGCCCGCGTCAGCGCCTTTTGCTGGGGATTTTCGCCGGGCTCCAGCGGGTTCGGCACATGGGTGACGAGGCCCATCTCCTGCAGCCGGTCCAGCAGCGCCGGCGACTCGTCCTCGCAATCATTGGTGTAGATCAGGAAGTCGGTGACCCCGATCAGCCGGTGATAGGCGATCCATTCGAGGAAAAAGCGCCCCTCGTTCTTGGCGTAGGCCATGCCGGTGATTGCGGGACGCGATGACGGGCTCATGTCGCTATGGAACTTCGTTGACGGGCAAGCGGCGGCCAGGTGGGCACGAGCCGGCCGCGACTCTATCCTTCGCCGGCCGCCCCGCACAACGGAAAACCCCTCGAACGCGCATTCCGGCGCATGGCGCGCGCGGCGTCATATTTTCCTGCTTTTTGCCGGCCGGCCAAGCTATAACTGCGCACCGTGCCTTGCGAGTCCCTCGCGGGGGACCAGAATTCATCCGGGTACGGACAATGGCGAATGTGGCAGTGATCGGCGCCCAGTGGGGCGACGAGGGCAAGGGCAAGATCGTGGACTGGCTGTCCGCGCGCGCCGACGTGGTGGTGCGCTTCCAGGGCGGACACAATGCCGGGCACACCCTCGTCATCGACGGGGTCACCTACAAGCTGAGCCTGTTGCCGTCCGGCGTGGTGCGGCCGGGCAAGCTGGCGATCATCGGCAATGGCGTGGTGGTCGATCCCTGGGCGCTGCTGGCCGAGATCAAGAAACTGCGCGGCCAAGGCGTCGAGGTGACGCCGGGCAACCTGATCGTGGCGGAGAACGCGACGCTGATCCTCGCCCTGCACCGCGAGCTCGACGTGGCGCGCGAGACCGCCAACAGCCTGCAGGCGCTGGGCACCACCAAACGCGGCATCGGCCCGGCCTA
>JAATGL010000073.1 GCA_015654705.1 Alphaproteobacteria bacterium
ACATCGTCTGCAACGGCATCGAATTGTCGTCCGGCGCCATCCGCAACCACGATCCGGAAGTGATGCTGAAGGCGTTCGAAATCGCGGGCTATGCACGCGAGGAGACCGAGACCAAGTTCGCCGGCCTGCTCAACGCGTTCCGCTATGGCGCCCCCCCGCATGGCGGCACGGCGCCAGGCATCGACCGCATCGTCATGCTGATCGCGGGCGAGGAGAATCTGCGCGAGGTGACCATGTTCCCGATGAACCAGCAGGCGCAGGACCTGATGATGAATGCGCCGGGCGAGGTTTCGCAAAAGCAGCTGCGCGAACTGCACATCCGCACGGTGATGCCGGAGAAGATCTGATCGTCGCGATCGTTTGAAAACGGCCGACGATCAGTTCAGCTTTCCTGCCAGATCCTTGATGCTGCCGTCGATCAACGCGCCGGCTTGGCTGTCGTCGAGGCGCGCGGCGATGATCTGGCCGGCGGCAGCAGCGGCGGCGTCGGCCGCCAGCGCGCGGATTTCCGCCATGGCCTGGGCCTCGGCACGGGCGATGCGTTCCTGCGCCATGCGCGCGCGACGCTCGACCAGAGCCTTCAGCTGCGCCTCGGATTCCCTGGCGAAACGCTCGGCTTCTTCCTTGGCGTCGGTCAGGATCGTTTCGGCTTCCGCCTGGGCGTGGCTGGCGCGCTCGGTGTAGCGCACCAGGATGGCCTCGGCTTCCTCACGCAACTGCTTGGCGGCACTCAACTCGCTCTGGATCGCCACGGCGCGGGCATCGAGCATCTTGGCCAGCATCGCCGGCACGCGACGATAGAGAATGATCGCGATGACGATGGCGAGGCCGAGGCCTTCCCAGAAATCCGTCTCTTTGAGAATTTCCATGGCTCAGGCTTCCTGCGTCGCGCGCACGGCGCCGGCAGCATCCTCGGCCGAGATGCGCTCGCCAGTCAGCCGCGAGACGATTTCGATCGTCGCGTCCTGCGCCGCCTGGACGATATGGCTCTTTGCCTCGGCGCGGATCCGGCTGAGCCGCGCTTCGGCTTCGGCGGTCGCCTGCTCGGCCTTCGCGTCGGCCTCGGCTTCGGCCTTCTTCACGGTAGCCGCCGCCTCTTCGCGATACTGGTTGTTGATTGCACGTGCCCGCTCGCGCGCCTGGAACAGCGGCGTTTCATAAGCGACCGTCGCCTGCTCGGCCTTGCGGCGGTTTTCCTGCGCGGTCTCGATCTCGTGCGCGATCAAGCTGCGGCGTTCGATCAGGGTACCTTGGATGCGCGGACCGATCAGGTGCCAGATCACGACGAACAGGACGGCCATCGTGATCACGAGCCAGAACACCTGGCCCGGGAACGATTCCGTCTTGAACGGCGGAAAGCCCGGCCCCTTGGCGGGGACTTCCGTCGTCGCGGTCGTGGCGGCGGCCTGCATCAGGTGAACAGGATGATCAGCGCGATCACCAGGCCGAACAGGCCCGTCGCCTCGCACAGCGCGAAGCCGAGAAGCAGGTTGGTCGTCTGGGTCGCGGCGGCACCCGGATTGCGCAGCGCGCCGGTCAGGTAGCTGCCGAACACGTTGCCGATGCCGATGCCGGCGCCCACCAGCGCGATACAGGCAAGGCCCGCGCCGATCTGTTTTGCTGCAGCAAGATCCATGGTCTCAATTCCTCTTGGGTCAGTGGTGATCGTGGAGATGGAGCGCTTCGCCCAGATAGATGCAGGTCAGGATGGCGAAGACGTAGGCCTGGAGAAAGGCGACGAGCAGTTCGAGCGCCGTGATCGCGACGATCAGGAACATCGGCGCCACGGAAAGCAGCGACAGCGCGCCGCCCGCGCCGCCCAGCGCGATCACGAAGGTCGCGAAGACCTTCAGCATGGTGTGGCCCGCCAGCATGTTGGCGAACAGACGGACGGACAGGCTGATCGGCCGCGTCAGGAAGGAGATGACCTCGATCGGCACGAGCAGCAGCAGAAGCAGCGCCGGCGCCTTCGGCACGAACAGCTTCAGAAAGCCGATGCCGTGGGTCAGGAAACCGGTGACGATGACGAGCAAAATGACGAAGGCGGCAAGCGCGAAGGTCACCGCGATCTGGCTGGTCACCGTGAACGACCCGGGCAGCAGGCCCAGCACGTTCGAGAACAGCACGAACATGAAGAGTGTGAAGATGAAGGGAAAGAAACGCAGGCCGTCCTCGCCCGTGGCGGTGCCGATCATGTTGGCGACGAATTCGTAGGAGATCTCCGCCATCGACTGCATGCGCGAAGGAACCAGGCTGCGCTTCGAGACCGCCAGCCCCATGAACAGCGTGATCGCGCCCACCACGATGAACATCCACAGCGCCTGGTTGGTGAAGGAGACATCGTATCCCGCAATGTGCAGCGGAATGAGCGGCTTCACCGCGAACTGCTCCATCGGGTTCATCTTCACGGCGCTTTATCTCCTGCGTCGCTGTTCGCCGCCGCCATCTCGGCGTTCAACTGCCTGGCCGCGCCAAGCACGTTGCGGATGCCGGCCGCAGCCCCAAGCACGAACATCACAACCATTCCCCAGGGTTTCGTGTGGATCGGCGACCAATGGTCGAACGCCCAGTCGATTCCCCAACCCAGACCACCGCCCACCACGAGGGCGGAAACCAACTCCGTCGTGAAACGGAATGCGACGCCCAGCGACGTCGGCGGCGGCGCCTTTCCACGCACCGCACCCCGCCGTTGGACAGCATCCAGCCGGTCGCCCAGCGCGCGCAGATCCTCAGGTTCGGGAGCGGACATGGAACACTCGCTGATGCAGCCCCCTCGAAGGCGCGCGGACCATAGGGTTGGCGCAATATTGTGTCAAGCATGCTGGAAAGGTTCTAAGCTACTGGAATAAAAAGACAATCACAGGCGCGGCGAAATGCGCCTGGCTACTCCGCGGCGACCCGCTCGGCCTCCGCCAGGGTGACCGAGACAAGCTGGCTGACGCCGCGCTCGGCCATGGTGACGCCGAACAGCCGGTGCATCCGCGACATGGTCAGAGCATGGTGGGTGATGACCAGGAAGCGCGTGTCGGCGAGGCGCGTCATCTGGTCCAGCAGATTGCAGAAGCGCTCGACATTGGCATCGTCCAGCGGCGCGTCCACTTCGTCCAGCACGCAGACCGGCGCCGGGTTGACCAGGAACACCGCGAAGATCAGCGCCATGGCCGTCAGCGCCTGTTCGCCGCCGGACAGCAACGCCAGGGATTGTAGCCGCTTGCCCGGCGGGCGGGCGTAAATTTCGAGGCCAGCTTCCAGCGGATCTTCCGATTCGGTGAAGGTGAGCTTGGCTTCGCCGCCTTCGAACAGTTTGGTGAAAAGCTCCTGGAAGTTGCGGTTCACCTTCTCGAAGGATTCGAGCAGGCGCTCGCGGCCCTCGCGGTTGAGACTCGAAATGCCGCGACGCAGCCGTTCGATCGCGCCGCTCAAATCATCACGGTCGGCCGTCAGCGTCTGCAGGCGCTGTTCGTGCTCTGCCGCTTCTTCTTCCGCACGCAGATTGACGCCGCCCAGTTGCTCGCGTTCCTGCTTAAGCTTCTCGGCGCGCTTTTCGGCCTGATCGAGCGGCGGCAATTCCTGGTCTTCGCGGATTTCGGCGCGTTCGGCGAGTTCCGCCGGCGCGATATCCAGTTCGTCGCGGATGCGCTCGCGCAGCTCGGCGATGCGCGCGGTGGCCGCTTCCAGGACGGCTTCAGCGCGGGCGCGCTCCTCGCGCGCAGCGGACAACGCGCCATCCGCCGCTTTGGAGATCCGGTCGGCGTCGGTGAGAAGCGTTTCCGCCCCTGCGCGCGCATCAGCGGCCTCGTTGCGCGCGGCTTCCGCCGCACCGATGGCATCGAGCAGAGCATCGCGTTTGGCGGCGATCGTTTCGGGAACGGCATCGGCGGCGAGCAGCGCCGTGTTCAATTCCGCGCGGCGGCGATGGAGTTCCTCGATATGCAGCGCCGCAGCCTCGCGACGCGACTGCCAGCGGGCGCGTTCATCCGCGATCGCGGCAAGGCGGCGCAGGCGTGCTTCGCGATCGCGTCTCAATCAGTCCACCGCGGCGCGGGATTCACTGCCGGCGGCGCGCGCATCTGCGGCGTCCTGCCGCGCATCCGTCACGGCCTGTAACAGGGCCTTGCCGTCGCCCAGTTCGCGCAGGCTTTTGCTCGCCAGCCGCTCGGCTTCGCTTGCCGCATCGCGCGAGGCTACTAGCCGGCGGATTTCGGCTTCCAGGGTTGCCAGGCGCGAGGCGCGCTCGGCGGCAGCACGCGCCGTGCGGGCCGCATCGTCCTGCGCTTCGATCAGATTCTTCTCGGTGCGGCGGTCTTCCTGCTCCGCTTGCTGGGCCGCGGCACGGGCGGCATCGCCGTCGTTCTTGGCGGTGGAGTAGTGCGCAAAGGCCAGGGCGCGTGCGTCCTTGGCCTGCGCGATATCAATTTCAAGTGCGGCGAGGCGATTGCGCTGCGTCAGCCGCGCCGCGGACTGCGAAGGCGCATCCGCCGATGCGGCGAATCCGTCCCAACGCCACAGATCACCGCGCGGCGACACAAGGCGCTGTCCGGGTTTCAGGTCCCTCTGCAGCGCCGAGCCCTGATCGGGGAAGACCACGCCGGTCATGACGAGGCGCCGATCGAGCGCCGCGGGCGCCTGCACGAATTCCTTCAGCGCCCTGGCACCCGCCGGCAGCGGCGACGTCGCGTCCAATGCGCCCAGATCGCGCCAGTGATGCGGCGCGGCCTCGTCCAGCGGCGCCTGCAGATCGTCTCCCAGGGCCGCGGCCAGCGCCGCTTCGTAGCCGGGCTGGACCGCGACGGCATCGACCATCGGCGGCCAAAGGTCCTGGCCTTCAGGCCGCAGGAGATCGGCGAGCGCCTTGGCCTCCGCTGCCAGCATCTGCGTTTCGCGTTCGGCCGCTTCGAGCGGGCCGCGCGCCGCAGCTTCGGCGCGCTCCGCGTCTGCCAGCGCCTGGCGTGCGGCGGTCAGGGCCTCACGCGCCGCCTGCGCCAGAGCGCGGGCCTGTTCCGTCGCACTCTGCGCCAGCAGGACATCCGGCGTGTCGAGCGCGCCTTCCATCGCCTGGTCGAGCCGGAATTCGGCTGCACGAAGCTGGTGCGTGCTGGTCTCGACCAGCGCCGATGCCACTTCGCGGGCGCGTTCCTGGCTGGTCCTGCTTGCATTCCATTCGGCGAACTCGGACGTCAGGCGTTCCAGGCTGCGTTCGCATTGCGCGAGCGCGTCGTTCAATTCGCCGGCGCGTGCTTCCGCTTCGATCAGCTCGTCGCCGGCACGTGTGGACACGGCGTCCAGGTCCTGCGTCTCCGTGGCCAGCGCGCCCAGCGCGTTCTGGGCATCGCGGTCGAGCGCTTCCTCGCGCGCGGCGTCCTGCGCCGCCTGGCCGATGCGCTGGCGCAGACCCTGCGCGGTCTCTCGCGCGCGCGTTTCCTCCGCGTCTAGCGCGTCGCGCTCCACGATCAGCCGGTGCAGGGCGGCGGACTTCTCCGCCTCGATCTGGCGCAGCGGCGGCAGACGGCTCGCGGCCTCAGCCTGCACGGTGGAGGCTTGCGCCGCACGTTCGGTGCAATCGCCGACGGTCGCGGCCGTGGCAGCAAGCGCCTCGTCCGCGGCGCGGGCGCGAAGCTCCGCCGCGCTCCAGCGCAGATAATGCGCCAGCGCCTCGGCTTTGCGAATGTGGCCGGAGAGATTGCGGTAGCGCACCGCCTGGCGCGCCTGGCGCTTCAAGTTCTGCAGCTGGCCTTCGACTTCGCGGATGATGTCGTCGAGACGCCCCATATTGGTCTCGGCGGCACGCAAGCGAAGCTCGGCCTCGTGGCGGCGCTGGTGCAGGCCCGCGATGCCAGCGGCCTCCTCCAGGATCGCGCGCCGCGCCAGCGGCTTCTGGCTGACCAGCAGGCCGATCTGGCCCTGCCGCACGAAGGCGGTGGAGCCCGCGCCGGACGAGGCATCGGCAAAGAAAATCTGCACGTCGCGCTGGCGCACGTCGCGCCCGTTGATGCGGTAGACCGAGCCCGCCTCGCGCTCGATGCGGCGCGAGACCTCGATGGATTCGTATTCGTTGAAGGGCGCGGCGGCGCTGCGGTCGGAATTGTCCACGAACAGCGTGACTTCGGCCACGTTGCGCGCCGGACGCGCGGCGCTGCCGGCGAAGATCACGTCGTCCATCTCGCTGCCGCGCACCGAACTCGGCCGCGTCTCGCCCATCACCCAGCGCAACGCGTCGAACAGGTTGGATTTGCCGCAACCGTTCGGGCCGACGACCGCCGTCAGGCCGGGCTCGATGAAAAGCTCCGTCGGCTCGACGAACGATTTGAAACCGGAAATCCTAAGCCGGGTGAATTTCAACGGACGTGCGCCGCCCTGCGCCGTCTGTCCGCATCAGGTCTTTTTTGCCAGCAAGCGGTCAACGGCGGCCTGCATATCGGGCCAGGTTCCGACGTCGACGGACGAATGGACCGCGCCGTTGATGATGAACGTCGGCGTTCCCGTGATGTTGTACCGCGTCTGTCCATCCTGAGCGACCTTGTTGATGCGTTCGGCCATCGCCTTGTCGGCGATGCATTTGTCGACCTGCTCTTCACTCATTCCGGCGATTCGCCCCATCTGGACAAGGCCGCCGTGGATATCGGTGACTTGATATTCCCAATCCCATTTGGGCTGATTCCGGAACAGCAGGTCAATGAACTGGAAATAGTTATTCGCAGGCAAACAGCGCGCCATCGCCTCAGCCGCGCCGTCTGAGGGATGCAGCGGGAAGACGCGAAAGACGTAATAGACTTTGCCGGTGTCGATATATTTCTGCTTGAGAAGGGGGAAAACCTCCTCCTCGAAATGCGCGCAATGGGGGCAGGTCGGCGCGGCGTATTCGATGATCACCACCGGCGCCTTGGGTGATCCCATGGTGCGGTCGTCGCTCGCCAGCGTATAGCCGGCCGCGCCGCCATTCGCCGGTACGGCGTCGGTGGCGCTGGGCGAGAACACATAATAGCCGGCGACCGCCAGAACGACGATCACGACGGCAACGGCGACGATAATGACCTGATTCCGCGTCACGTGTGTCTACTCCAGGGCAATGACCGCCTGCTTGTGGCAGAGGTCTCGGTTTCCTTCAATCCTGTGCCGAATTTAAAGTCGCGCGGCGGGCCTGGGCGAGGCGCAGCAGCGCTTCGCGAAGTCCGTCCGGACCTTGGTATGTCCGCGCCGGATCGGCCGGCGGCAGCGGCTCGTTTCGAGGACGGCGCGGGGCGGGGCGGGGGAGCGGCGACAGGGCGCCCTGCACGAATCGCAGCCGCGCGACGGCTGG
>JAATGL010000167.1 GCA_015654705.1 Alphaproteobacteria bacterium
AGCAGGCGCTGCTCAAGATCATGGAAGGCACCGTCGCCTCGGTGCCGCCGCAGGGCGGCCGCAAGCATCCGCAGCAGGAGTTCCTGCAGGTCGACACCACCAACATCCTCTTCATCGTGGGCGGCGCGTTTGCCGGCCTCGACAAGATCATCTCGGCGCGCACGCAGGGCACCTCGATGGGCTTCGGCGCCACCGTGCGCGCGCCGGACGAGCGCGGCACGGGCGAAATCCTGCGCGAGGTCGAGCCCGAGGATCTGCTGAAATTCGGCCTGATCCCGGAATTCATCGGCCGGTTGCCGGTGCTGGCGACGCTGGGCGATCTGTCCGAGCCGGCGCTGATCGAAATCCTGACGCGCCCCAAGAACGCGCTGGCCAAGCAGTACCAGCGCATGTTCGAGATGGAGAACGTCAAGCTGCGCTTCCAGGAAGAGGCGCTGCATTCCATCGCGCGGCGCGCCATCGCGCGGCGCACCGGGGCGCGCGGCCTGCGCTCGATCATGGAGAACATCCTGCTCGAGACCATGTTCGAGCTGCCGACGCTGAACGGCGTGCAGGAGGTGGTGATCACCGCCGACGTGGTCGACGGCCGCGCCCGGCCGCTCTACACCTATTCCGACAAGGGCCAGGCGCGCGAGCAGACGGCGTCCTAGGCGCCCGTCACAGGCCTTTCTTTTCGACCTTCCAGTTGGGGTCGGTGCACAGCCGGCAGGCCGTGCCGGTGAACCAGCGCGCGGCGTCGGCGTCGCCTTTCAGCTGCCAGTCGAGCCACGCCACGTCGACCAGCGCCGCCTTGCCGCCATCGGGTTCGGCGAAGGTGCCGACATGGCCGACATCGCCCAGATTGGCCACCATGACGGGCACCTTGGCGATGCGCTGAAAATCGTCCATGGCGTGGTCATAGGCGGGATCGCTGGCACCGCCCAGGATGTAGAGGACCGGCGTGCGCAGCCTGTCCAGCGTGGCCTTGCCGATATCCATTTCCTTCATCCCGGTCGGGCCGAAGAAGATTCCGCTGTTGTGGATGATCACGGCGCGGACCCTGGGATCGGTGGTGGCGATGGTGAGCGCCTGAAGGCCGCCGCAGCTCCAGCCGGAGACCGCGACCTCGGTGGTATCGATCTTGCCCTTCAGCGGACTATCGGCGCGGCTGTTCTGCGCGATCGCCCAGTCGATGCCCTCGGCGGCCTGCCTGGCGGTCGTGGTGGTCGGCCATAGCCCGGCCGGTCCATCCGCCTTCGCGGGCGGCGGCGGGGGCGGCGCGCCTGGACCGTTTTCGATGTCACCGGGCGCGATCGCCAGATAGCCGTGCGAGGCGATCTGCAGCAGATGCAGGCGCGCGCTCGCGCCGTCGCCGGAACACCCGCCGTTTCCCCAGACGAGGATGCCGAGCTTGCCGGGTCCGACCTTGGCGAGATCGGCCGGGCGGTACACCACATGATCCGGCAGCGAGGCGACCTGCTCCTTGATCGCGGGGTAGGGCCCCGTCCCCGGCGTGTCGGGCATGGCATTGAGGCGGGCCTGCATGGCGCGCATCTGCGCCAGGAACGCGGGCGAGAGCGGCTTGTCCGTCTGCGGCGCACCCGGTGACGCCGCGACGGCCGCGCCGCAAAGGACCAGCCCCAGACAAACGACACCGACAAAATTCCGCGAGATTTGAAAGGCCATGCAACATTTCCTTGGCTAATGGGTCCCTGCCGCACGAAGGCTATTCGGTTCGGCAAGTTCCTGCGTCCCACGATCCGGGAACACAGCCAAAAAAACCTGTGCCACGCAATCCCAACCGGCGCGGATTCGACACGGGCAGGGTGCGCGACCGTGAAGGGCGGCATAGGACGATATGTCCCTTGTCGGCCGCGGACCCAAAATATGGCGAAATTTCGGGGCGCCCGGCACCATACCTTGAAACTGTCGCCCGGCACGCCCAATTTAAGCGATCAGAGTCGGCCCATTGGGGCGACACAAATCAAGGTTCCGTTCGCCCATTCGGGGTATGGTACCTTTCAACCGGACCGCTCGGGCGGCCGGACAGGAGCAAAGAATGACGGATTCCCTGAGTATCCAGAAAGGCGACATCGGCGGCCATGTGGCGTCGGTCCTGCCGCTTCGCGACATCGTCGTGTTCCCCCACATGATCGTGCCCCTCTTCGTCGGCCGCGAAAAGTCCGTGCGCGCGCTGGAAGAGGTGATGAGCGAGGAGAAGCAGATTCTCCTGCTGACCCAGAAGAACGCTTCGGACGACGACCCGTCGGCCGATGGCCTGCACACGGTCGGCACGCTGGCGACGGTCCTGCAGCTTTTGAAGCTGCCCGACCAGACCGTGCGCGTGCTGGTCGAAGGCAAGTCGCGCGCCCGCGTCACTGGCTTTCTGCCGCGCAGCGATTTCTTCCAGGCGACCATCGAGCGCATTCCGGAGAATGTCGGCGAGACCAAGGAGACCGAGGCGCTGATCCGCACGGTCAAGACCAATTTCGAGCAGTACATCAAGCTCAACAAGAAGGTCCCGGCGGAGACGCTGGCGTCGGTCGCGCAGATCGACGAGCCGGCCAAGCTGGCCGACACCGTGGCCTCGCATCTCTCGGTCAAGATTTCCGATCGCCAGCAGCTTCTCGAAACGCTCAACACCGGCGAGCGGCTGGAGCGCGTTCTGGCGCTGATCGAGGCCGAGATCGGTGTGCTGCAGGTCGAGCGCAAGATCCGCTCGCGCGTCAAGCGCCAGATGGAGAAGACGCAGCGCGAGTACTACCTCAACGAACAGCTCAAGGCGATCCAGAAGGAGCTGGGCGAGGGCGAGGAAGGCCGCGACGAGCTCAACGAGATCGAAGTGCGCATCCGCAAGACCAAGCTGTCGAAGGAAGCGCGCGAGAAGGCCACCGCCGAGGTGAAGAAGCTGCGCTCGATGAGCCCGATGTCGGCCGAGGCGACGGTGGTGCGCAACTATCTCGACTGGATGCTGTCG
>JAATGL010000049.1 GCA_015654705.1 Alphaproteobacteria bacterium
ATCGATGGTATGAGGTAGCTCTCCGACCTGTCCTGGGACAAACCGGGCGAGCTGGCGGTTTCGGCCTATGAGAATGGCCAGACCGTCAAGGCGCAGGTGCTCGACGTCGTTGCGGAGAAGGAACGCGTCAGCCTCGGCATCAAGCAGCTCGCTGGCGATCCGCTGGAGAAGGCGGGCGCGGGCGGCGGCGCGGTCCGCAAGGGCCAGGTCGTCACCGGCACGGTCACCGAAGTCAATGACGGCGGCATCGAGGTCAGCCTGGCGGACGGCGTGAAGGCCTTCATCCGCCGCGCCGACCTGGCGCGCGACCGCGCCGATCAGCGCCCAGAGCGCTTCGGCAAGGGCGAGAAGGTCGATGCCTTGGTCACCAGCGTCGACAAGGCCAGCCGCAAGATCTCGCTCTCCATCAAGGCGCGCGAGATCTCCGAAGAGAAGGAAGCCGTGGCGCAATATGGCTCCTCCGACTCGGGCGCGTCTTTGGGCGACATCCTGGGCGCGGCGCTGAAGAAGGCGACCAAGAAGGACGACGCGGATGAGGAATAGCCGGGGCTGAACGGCGCGGCCGATTGTCCGTCAGCGGATGATCGGCCGGGATTAGAAAGCGCGCGGGTTCTGCCCGCGCGCTTTTTGCTTTTGCGGGATCGGATCACAGGGCATTCGGTGTGTGCCCGTCTTTATACGGATGAAAATCCGCGACACTCGGCGAAGAATTTTTCTCCCGCTAAGGCGTTGGCAACATTACGCAAAGATTAGATCGCGGCGGCAAACGGAATGCGCGGCGCGCGCGTTTATCTCATGGCTGTCCGCAACGGTCCCATACCGCTGCGCAAATGATCTGTCGCGTCTGTCATGAAACCCGTTTCACAGGAGTGCGTAACGATGCCGGTACGTCCGACGAAATTTCTCGCCGCCGCCGCTTTCTTCGCCGTGTCCACGCAGGCCTATGCACTGGACTTCACGACCGAGGCCAGCCGCATCGTTTCCGATCCGCTTTACCTGCCGCTGCAGGGCCAGTTCTTCGGCGCCACCAGCTACAAATATGGCACGGCGACGCAGGACGAATTCGATTCGACCGGCGCCAAGGTGAACTCCGCGCGCATCGACACCAACACCATCGAGCAGCAATTGATGTACGGCGTGACCGACGATTTCACGCTGCGCTTCGACTGGAGCTACGATCCGTCGCGCGACGTCTCGCGCCATCTGGTTCCGACCGGCAGCAACACGCGCTCCAGTTCGGGCTGGACCGATCCGGCGTTCGGCGCCACCTACCGCGTGCTGGAGCAGGGCAACAATCCTTTCAGCCTGGATCTGCGGGCGGATTATTCGCCGGACGCCTTCCCGGCCAAGGGAGCGACCGCCTTCGACGAGGGAACCGTCGCGCGCGGCGGACAATCGGCCGATTTCGGCGCGACCATCGGCCATCAGACGCGCGACTTCACCATCGCCGCGACCTTCGACGCCGATTATCTGGACACCCGCAAGATCGAGAACCAGACCGTCGGCGGCTTCACGCGCACCGATGCGCTGTGGAATTATGCGCTCGGCCTCGACACGCAGACTCGCCTGACCGACCAGGTTTCGGTCAACGCGGGCGTCGGCCACACCTTCATCAACAATGCCTACGCCTTCAACACCTTCAACGGGCTGGCGCACGCCACGCGCGGCGGCGACGCGACCAGTCTGAACGCCTCGCTGAACTACCATTTCGTGCCCAACACGGTGGTCGGCTCGATCGACTACCAGCACAATTTCTACGACAATTCGCGCAACCTGTTCCCGACCTCGCCGGTCAGCGACAGCGAGATCCGCAACAAGAACGAGGACGTGATCGGCGTGACGCTGCGTTACGTCGTGCCCTAGGCTTTTCGGCGACGGCCGGTTCGCGGCGACAGGCGAACCGGCCGAACTCCGCGGCTCGATCCGCTAGGCGAAGGCGACCGCCGCCAGCGCGATCCCCACCAGTCCGAGCCCCACCGCCGCGGCCCAGAAGGTGCGGCGCTTGGTGATGATCGCGACCGTCGACAGCGCGATGCCGATCTCGATCAGCGTGGCCGCGCCGGTCAGCCAGTGGTGGCGGCGCTCATGCACCGCGCTTTCCGCCGTCAGCGTGTCGCGTTCGGCTTCCTTTTCGTCGGCGCGCTTCTTGATCGAACCCTGCTTGTCGGACTGCTCCTTCGAGGTGCGGCGATATTCGTCCGCGTGCGCCTTGTCCTCGCCCGAGGCGATCAGATAGAGGTGCTTCTTCAGGCTGTCGGCCTGGTACTCGTTCCAGGCATCGGTCGCCTGGTCCTGCCTGAGGACCGCCTCGCTTGATGCGGTGATGGCGAGGCCGCCTTCCACCGTCTCCAGGCTGGAGGCCGCCGCCGCCAGCACCGCCAGCACCGCGACGGTGATCGCCACCCGCGCGATGAACGGATCGCTCTCATGGGCGGCATGTTCGGCGTGCTCGGCGTGCTCATGGGCTTCGAGAGCGGGATCGTGCGACATGGGGCGAAGTCCTGGGTTGGAAGGGCGGTCGGGGAAGCTGTTATCATTGTAAAGCGACACTCACCATCTTTCCCGCCGAATTGCGCGGCGGCAAGGCTGGCGGCGGGGCGGAGCTGCGTGATTTCCGTCACGTTTTGAGAAAATGCTGCCGTTTCAGAGGCTTCCCGTTGACGGGCGGGGACTCCTCTGACAGTTTAACCTTGTCGGAGTCGCGTATTGCGTGCCTTTCGACGGAGGGCCGTCCCGGTTCGGGGGCAGGGGATGATCAAATCGGAACTGGTTGCGCGCCTGACGGAGCGCTACCCACACTTGTACCACCGCGATGTTGAGCGGATCGTGTCCACCGTGCTCGACAAGATCACGGATGCGCTGGCGGCCGGCCATCGCGTGGAATTGCGCGGATTCGGCGCCTTTTCGGTGAAGGTGCGGCCGTCGCGGCTGGGCCGTAACCCGCGTACCGGCGAGCCGGTGGCGGTCGACGAGAAGCGCGCGCCCTTCTTCCGCACCGGCAAGGAGCTGCGCGAGCGGCTCAACATCAACGGCAAGGCCGAATAGCGCTTGCCGCCGTACCCTCGACCGATTAAGACGCCGGTTCGATGAGCCAGGCGCGATTCGAAAATCCCATCTTCGTCGCGATCGACACGCCCGATCTGGATCGGGCCATGGTGCTGGTGCGTGCCGTCGCGCCGCATGTCGGCGGCCTGAAGATCGGCCTCGAATTCATGACGGCCCAGGGCCCCGCCGGCGTGCGCGCCATTGCGGCTTTCGGCCTGCCGGTCTTCGCCGATGCCAAGTTCCATGACATCCCGAACACGGTGGCGGGCGCGGCGCGCGAGATCGCCAAACTGGGCATCGCCATCTTCAACATCCACGCATCGGGCGGCGCGGCGATGATGCGCGCGGCCAAGGATGCGGCGGCGTCCGTCAACCCCAGGGTCAAGCTGATCGCGGTGACGGTGCTGACCAGCTTCGCAGACGCGGACCTCGACGCGGTCGGCCAGCACGGTCCCCCCGCCGATCAGGTGGTGCGGCTGGCGAGTCTGGCCAAAGCCTGCGGCCTGGACGGCGCGGTCTGCTCGCCGCGCGAGATCGCCTTGGTGCGCAAGGCTTGCGGCGCCGATTTTCTGATCGTGACGCCCGGCGTGCGCCCCCTGGGCAGCGATCTGGCCGACCAGCGTCGGGTGATGACACCTGTGGAGGCTGCGCGCGCCGGCGCCGACATCCTGGTCGTCGGCCGCCCTATTACGGCTGCCGCCGATCCGGCGCGGGCGGCGCGCGAGATCGCGGCCGAACTCAGCGCCAGGGCCGACGCCTAGTCCTCAGGATCGTAGCGCGCTTCGCTGATCGCCGTTTCGGCGCGGTTCAGCGCGGGTTCCACCGCCGTTCTGTAGCAAGGCGGGCTGCCCGCCAGCGGGATCGGCCCTTCGGCATCCAGCTGTTCGCAGATGTCGCGCGCCGTCTCCCGGATCCGCGCCCGCAATTCGTGCGCCCCTTCGCGCGTGCGCAAATCGAGATCGTCGTAGCGCACCACATGCGACAGCGACACGCGCCCCGGCGGCGCGTTGAGCGGTGTGCGTTCCTCCCGATAGGGCGGGGCGATGACTTCGACCTCTTCGTTGAGACCGTTCTGATAGGCGGGTTCGTCGAATCGGCCGTAATCCTGCGCCCGGGCCGAGCTCGCCGCGAGCATCAGTCCGAACGCGCCGGCAGCCAGCAAGGCGCCGCGCTGCATCGGCTTTTGTGGGGAAAAGGTCATGGCTGGCTCCTGTTGTCGTGCGCCGCCCAGCGCCGAAGAAAACGGCCGGGGCGGCGAATGGTTTCCGGACGCGCTTCCGGGATATTAAGCGCCGAAACTGTCCGGCCGTCCTTGCTTGATTTCGCGCGCCGCCACGGTCATACAGCCCACCCCATGGGCATTCTGGTCAAAATCTGCGGGATCAACTCGGCCGAGGCGGCCGATGCCGCCCTGCGCGCGGGGGCCGATCTGGCCGGCCTTGTTTTCCACGCGAAATCGCCGCGCAATCTGGCGCTGGATCAGGCGCAGAGGCTGGCCGAGCAGATGCGGGGCCGGCTGCGCCTGACGGCGCTGCTCTGTGATGCGGGCGACGCGGAGATCGCCGCCGTGATAGACGCTGTGCGCCCCGATTTCCTCCAACTGCATGGCGGCGAGACGCCCGAGCGCATCGGCCAGCTTCGCGCGCGTTGCGGCCTTGCCGTCATCAAGGCCGTCGCCATAGCCGAAGCGGGCGATTTCGCCGATGTCGCGAAATATGAGGCGGTGGCCGACATGCTGTTGTTCGATGCCAGGGCCCCGCTGGGCGCCGGCCGGCTCGGGGGCCACGGCGCCGCGTTCGACTGGCAATTGCTCCGTGGGCGGAGGTTTTCGAGGCCCTGGCTGCTGGCCGGCGGACTGACGGCGGACAATGTCGCGCGCGCCGTCGCGGCGGCGCAGGCGCCGGGCGTCGACGTGTCGTCCGGCGTCGAGAGCGCGCCAGGCGTCAAGAGCGCGGCCATGATCCGCGCCTTCGTCGAGGCCGCGCGCAACGCCTAATTCGCGGAGACCGGCGCATGAGCATTCCGCCCAATTCCTTCCGCAGCGGGCCCGACGCGCGCGGCCATTTCGGCGCCTATGGCGGGCGCTTCGTGGCGGAGACGCTGATGCCGCTGGTGCTGCATCTGGAGCGCGCCTACGAGGCGGCCAAGGACGATCCGGAATTCCACGCCGAGCTGGACGGCATGCTGAAGCATTATGTCGGCCGCGAGAGCCCGCTCTATTTCGCCCAGCGCCTCAGCGACCATCTGGGCGGCGCCAGGATTTATCTGAAGCGCGAGGACCTCAATCACACCGGCGCGCACAAGATCAACAATTGCCTCGGCCAGATCCTCCTGGCGCGGCGCATGGGCAAGACGCGCATCATCGCCGAGACCGGTGCCGGCCAGCACGGCGTGGCGACGGCGACGGTGGCGGCGCGCTTCGGGCTGCCCTGCGTCGTCTATATGGGCGAGGTCGATATCGAGCG
>JAATGL010000029.1 GCA_015654705.1 Alphaproteobacteria bacterium
CTGGTGCGCTTCCGCACGCTGGGCTGCTATCCGCTGACCGGCGCGGTCGAATCCTCCGCCACGACGCTGGAGGACATCGTCGCCGAAATGTTCACCGCACGCACCTCGGAGCGCCAGGGCCGCGTCATCGACCACGACGAGAACGCGTCGATGGAGAAGAAGAAGAAAGAGGGCTATTTCTGATGTCCAAACCCGCCCTCGACCTGAGCGCCTATCTTGCGGAGCAGGAGAACAAGTCGTTCCTGCGTTTCCTCACCTGCGGCAGCGTGGACGACGGGAAATCCACCCTGATCGGCCGGCTGCTCTACGATTCCAAGATGCTGTTCGAGGACCATCTCTCGGCGCTGGAAAAGGATTCCAAGAGATTCGGCACCGACGGCGACAACATCGATTTCGCGCTGCTGGTCGACGGGCTGGAGGCGGAGCGCGAACAGGGCATCACCATCGACGTCGCCTACCGCTTCTTCGCGACGGACAGGCGCAAATTCATCGTCGCCGACACGCCGGGCCACGAGCAATACACCCGCAACATGGCGACCGGCGCGTCCAATTCCGAACTGGCCGTGGTGCTGATCGACGCGCGCAAGGGGGTGCTGACGCAGTCGCGCCGCCATTCCTACATCGCCTCGCTGCTCGGCATCCGCCATGTGGTGCTGGCGGTCAACAAGATCGACCTGGTCGATTACTCGCAGGAAACCTTCAACCGCATCGTCGAGGACTACACCGCCTTCGCGAAGAATCTCGGCTTCGTCACCATGGTGCCGATTCCGATTTCCGCGCGCTACGGCGACAACGTCATCGAGCGTTCGCCCCGGATGCCGTGGTACCAGGGGCCGCTGCTGCTCGATCATCTCAATACCGTGGACGTGGAATCGGCGCTCTCCGAAAAGCCGTTCCGCATGCCAGTGCAATGGGTCAACCGGCCCAATCTCGATTTCCGCGGCTTCTCCGGCACCATCGCCAGCGGTCGCGTCAGGCCGGGCGACAAGATCGTGGTCGCCGCGTCGGGCCGTGCCAGCACGGTGACGCGCATCGTCACCATGGACGGCGACCTCGATGAAGGCATCGCCGGCGAGGCGGTCACCATCACGCTGGCCGACGAGGTGGACATTTCACGCGGCGATGTGCTGGCGCTGGCCTCGGCCCGGCCGGAGGTTTCCGACCAGTTCTCCGCGCACGTCCTGTGGATGACGGAAGAGGAAATGCTGCCGGGACGGCAATATCTCCTGAAGGTCGGCGCCAAGGTCGTGCCGGCCTCCGTCACCGAACTGAAGCACAAGATCGACGTCAACACGCTGGACCATTCTGCCGCCAAGACGCTGGCACTCAATGAGGTCGGCTACGGCAACCTGTCGCTGTCGCAGCCCATCGCCTTCGATCCGTATACGGATAACCGCGACACCGGCGGCTTCATCCTGATCGACCGCTTCACCAACGGCACCGTCGCCGCCGGCATGATCGATTTCGGCTTGCGCCGCGCGACCAATGTGCACTGGCAGGCGCTGGACGTGAACAAGACCGCGCGGTCCGGCCTCAAGGTGCAGAAGCCAGCGGTCCTGTGGTTCACCGGGCTTTCTGGCTCGGGCAAATCGACCATCGCCAACCTGGTGGAGCGCGCGCTGTTCGCCGACGGGCGGCATACTTATCTCCTTGACGGCGACAATGTGCGCCATGGCCTCAACCGCGATCTGGGTTTCACCGATGCCGACCGGGTGGAGAACATCCGCCGCGTCGCCGAAGCCGCCCGCCTGTTCGTCGATGCCGGGCTGATCGTGCTGGTCTCGTTCATCTCGCCCTTCCGCTCGGAGCGGCGCATGGCGCGCGAGATGCTGGAGACCGGCGAGTTCATCGAGGTCTTCGTCGATACGCCGATCGAGATCTGCATGCAGCGCGATCCCAAGGGCCTCTATCAAAAGGCGATGGCGGGCGAGATCAAGAACTTCACCGGCATCACCAGCCCGTATGAAACGCCCGAGGATGCCGAGATCACGGTCAAGACCGCGGGCATCGCTGCGGCCGACGCCGCGGCCGAGATCGTCGCCTATCTGCGGGCCGGTGGAATCGTGCCTTAGGACCCAGGCCGCGGCCGTCCGAACGGATTTGCAACTTCGCACGGTTCGGCGCGTTTAGCCGTGATGAGGAACGGGGCCACGCTCACTTTGATTTGCTTGGTTTTGGCGGGTTGCGGGGTTCTCGACCGCGACACGCCGTCGACCTTCATCGTGTTTTTTGCCGGCAAGAGCACGGACCTCACCCCCGAGGGCCATACGATCGTCAACGACGCCGCCGCCAAGGTCCGGGCGCTGCATCCGGCATCGGTGCTGATCGAAGCCGGGGTCACGGCGGGCAGCAACATGGACCTGTCGGAGCCGCGCTTCGCGGCCGTCCGCCAGGCCCTGATCGCCGGCGGCGTTCCGCAGGATTTGATCGCGCGCTCCGCCATTCCGGGCCCGAAACTGGACGGTTCGAAAACAGGCGACCAACGCGTCGAAATCCGTCTGCTTTCCAAAGCACCTTAGCGGACTATGCCCTGTCCCGCATGGTGACGAATTCCGCCAGCTTGGCGCGTTCGCTGGCCAGGGCGTTGACCGGCGCGGTTTCGTCCGCGTAGCCCAGCGCCATGCCGCAGAAGATCATCTCGTTCTGCGGTACCGACAGGTAATCGCGGATCACCCCGTGCCACACCGCCCACGCCTCCTGCGGGCAGGTGTGCAGCCCATGCTCGCGCGCCAGCAGCATGATGTTTTCCATGAACATGCCGAGATCGGCCCATTGGCCCTGCTGCATCTGGCGGTCGATAGTAAAGATGAGGCCCGCCGGCGCGCCAAAGAATTCCCAGTTGCGCACGAACTGGGCGAGCCGCCCCGCCTTGTCCGCGCGCGGGATGCCGAGCGTCTCGTAGAGCGCCTCACCGATACGGAAGCGGCGGGTCCTGTAGGGCTCGCCGAGCGCCGGCGGATAGACATGGTATTCCGGCGCCTCGCCCATCGGCGTTTCCTTGCGCCGCTCGGCGACGCGGCGGACCAGCTCGTCGCGCGCTTCGCCCAGCAGCACATAAACCCGCCATGGCTGCAGATTGCCGCCCGAAGGTGCGCGCGACGCAAGGGTCAGGATATCCTCGATGGTTTCTCGCGCCACCGCATCCGGCTTGAACGCGCGGATGGTCCTGCGCGAAGCGATCGCGTCGCCGACGTTCATGTCAACCTCACCAAGGGCGAGGTGCCATGAAGGCAGGCGGCCGTTGCGCTGTCCAGCATCTAGGCTTTCGCCGCCTGCGCCAGCGCCGCATCGACCTGGGGCCGCAGTGCCGCGGTGGCCTGTTCCGCCTTCACGAGCGCCGCATGGACGGCGGCGACGTCGGTTTCGGACAGAACCGTCTGGCCCTGGGTGAAAAGCGGCACGACCTGGCCTGCGATGTTCGCCAGGGCTTCCAGGATCTGGATGATCAGGGTCGCGGACATGGCTTCCTCCTATTTCGGGATCAGGACGTTGATCTGGGACACGAAGGCCTGGGCGTCGGCGACCGCCGCCATCACGCCTGCGGCATTGGCCAGCGCGTCGGCTTGGTCGGCGGTGTCGAGCGCGACGGCCGCCTTGTCGTAGAGCGCCTGCGCCGTCGCCGCGTCGCCGCCATGCAGCGCGCCGCTGGCGGCCGCCTGCTGTAGCGAGACGCCGACGGCCTGATAGGCCAGATGCGCGATCGCCAGCGCCTTCTCGGCCTCTTCCGTGGTGGCGGGCGCGGATTGCGCGATGCTCGATCCGCCGAGCACCGACTGGATCGTCGAGCAGCCGCCAAGCGCGAGCGCGCAGGCGACGGCTACCATGGGCAGAAGTTTCATGATGGTCTCCCCGGCTGGATTATTTCGCGACGCTGGTCGCGATGCCGTGGCGCAGCGTCATGGCGAGCAGCGCCGGCACCACGATGTTGAGGGCGGCGACGAGGCCGAGGTCGCCGTCGAGAAAGCCGCCCAGCGCGCCCAGCACGCTGAGGGTGCCGACGATATAGGTCTTGTATCCGATGAGCATGATCGGTCTCCTTCTAGGTTGGATCGGATGCGACGCGGACGCGCTATTTCTGGAACCAGAGCGCGGCGGCGGCGTCGTAGATGAAATCGGCGCTGGTGTTGTCGGCCAGGTTGACGATCAGCGTCGTGCCGTCGGCCTGGTAGACGCCGCGGTTGTGGCCGCCGGACGAGCCGCGCCGGCTGACATCGACCTTGTGGCCGTCCGTCACATTGGTGATCGCGAGGATGAGCTTGCGGTCGGCGGTGAGAGCCGCGGTGTCGCGCACAATGCGCCCGTCGGCGCGCGGCGTGTAGGTCGCGTTGGCGTCAGTGGTCAGCTTCTTCAGCGCCGCCTGTCCGGCGTGGCGATAGGCCGAGCCGGTATCGACGGCCACTTCGCCGGCGCCGCCTTGCGCGTCGGAGTGATAGAACAAATTGCCCGCCACCGATGGCGCGACGGCGCCGGCGATCGTCGTCGAACGCAGCCGGTGGGCGCGGTTCTGGTCGATCACGGGATTTGTGCCGAACAGCTGCAGGCCGTTCTCGTTGTCGAGGCGGGCGACTTCGCTCAGCGTGGCCGAGCCGACCGGGCACAGGCGGAAGCGCAGATAGCCGCCGATGCTGGTTGTGCCATAGGTCGGTTCCGACACCACCGCGCTGATTTCGGCGGTGTTGCCGAAGGTCGGTCCGGACGAAACATAGCCGCCGAAGCGCACGGTACCGAGTATGTCGCCTGTGATGGGAACCGCAGGCGATGCGATGGTGCCGCGGCCCTTGCGCAGCGCATAGACCGCCGTGTTGGCGCCCGATTGGAACACGACGTTCTGGAACGTCGTGGACGCCTCGCTGGTCGCGGAGAAGCCGAAGCTGGCGCCCGGTACGGAGATCGTCAGCGCGTTCGCACCGAAAAAACCCAGCTGCGTGCCGCCGATTCCGAAGCCCACGCCGCTGTTGACCGTGTCCCAGAAGAATCCGGAATTGGTGTTGAAGGCCAGTCCCGGCACCGCCGCCGATCCGTTGGGCAGTTTCACGCCGGCGGCCAGGGTCAGCGCGCCGCTGGTCTTGTCGATGACGGCCGCGTCCGTCCATGTCGCGCCGTCGGGCGAAACCTTGCAGTGGAAATTGTCGTCGCCGGTCAGGCCGAATTCGGCACGGCCGGAATAACCGGTCTGATAGAGCAGCGATGCGGTGTCGCTGCTGGCGTTCTTGTTGAGCTTGGCCTGCACGCCGTGGCCGATATTGTCGAACAGCAGCGCGGAGGATTTGGTCGCCAGCTTGTTGGTCGTGTTGGCATTGGTGTTGACGCCGAGCAGCGGCACGTTCTGCAGGCTCAGCAGGCTCGCCAGGTCGACCCAGCTCGAACCGTTATAGACGACGAGTTTCGTCTCATCGACGACATAGGCAATGAGGCCGGCATAGGGCGCGTAAAAGCGCCAGCCGCCATCGACCGCGAAGGCGATGTTGCCGTCCTGCCCGGTCCAGGCGCCGCTGCCGGTCGCCTTCACCAGATAGGTGTCGCCGTCGGCAGGTGAGCCCGGCGGCGCCGACAGGTCGCGGTCCAGCAGGCGCGCGCAGGACAGCGCGTCGAGCTGCAACAGCGCCTCGTTGTGGGTGACGTGCTTTTGCGCCTGCGCGGCGGCCAGCAGCGGCAGCCCGCTGCGCGGTGTTTCATCGGACATGGTCGGACTCTGCGGTGAGGTTTAGGAGAGGAAATTCACGCGAACCAGATCTCCGCCGTCGCGCCCACGCCGCGCCCGCAGGTGGCGGAGAGCTGATAGACGGTGAAGCGGAACGGCGACGGCAGGCCGCCGGGAAAATCCGCGGCGATGTCGGCTGCGGCGTAGGTCAGGGACGGCGACGGCAGCGCCGCGACGGCGCGGATCACGGCGCCCGACGCATCGATGATTTCGACGTCATAGGCTTCGCTTTCCTCGCCCAGCGGCACCTCGGTCTGGTCCCAGGAATCGCCGCCGATGCGGGTGCGCCGGATCCAGGCGAGCAGCAGGTCGCCATCGGCCTGCCACGCCGCGGAAAGGCGCACCGGCGACAGCGGCCGAAGACCGATGCCCTTGAACTGCAGCGCGGCGCCCTGATAGGCGGGATCGGAGATCGCCTTGCCCTGCGGCCCCCACAGATAGTTGAACGGCAGCGCGTACTCGTTCTGCTGCAGCGTCAATTGCTCCGGCGCGGCGTCGAGCAGTACCACCCGCGCGCCGGCGGCGACGGGATCGCGCATTGCGTCCTCCGTTCCTGCCTGGCCGCGCAGCAGCCGGCTCAGGCTCCATTGGTTGGGTGCGGTCAGCGCGGCGGCGGCGAATTGCAGCACTTCCCAATCGCCATCCGCGTTCTGTACCGCCAGCGCATTGGCGCCGCCCAGAACCGAGAGATCGTCCAGCGACGACAGCGCGCCGTTGTAGAGCTTGATCTGCAGCGTCTGCGTTTCGTCCCAGCGCCAGGCCGGGCCGGGAAAGAAATCGTTGAGCGTCTCGCCGATGGTCGCGGGGCGGGTCAGCGCGGTGTCGAGCGTATAATTGGCGTCCGAGGCGCTGCGCAGCACCAGCACCGCGCCGGGCCAGGGGCTCGCGAATGCCGCCGCATAGGGCGCCCAGGCAATCTCGTTTCCCGTCAGCAAGGGCAGGTCGAGGAACACGCAAAGCGCGCGCCCGGTCTGGCTGGTGCTCTGCGTCTGGCCGGGCGCCCGCGAGGGCCCGACCAACGGTTCATAGATCGACGGATCGGTCGCCACCGCCTGGATCTGGCGCGCGCCGGCGTCGTCGATCTCGGTCAGGCGCAGGCGGCGGACGCGGCCGCCGGCGTCGAGCAGAACCTCGTCGGCCGGATCGAGCGCAAGCGTCGAGGCCGCCAGAGCGAATGTCGCGCTCTCGCGCATCACCCAGGCGTCCATCAGCAGCCGCGCGCCGATGCCGATGGCCTGGCCCTGATCCAGCACCAGCGGCAAGGTGGAACTCGCCACCCGGTCCGACGCGCCCACAAGCCGCTGCGCCAGCGCCACCGCCTGACGGTAATCGGCGTCGGCGTCGATATAGGCGACGCGCGACACGAGCGGCAGATCGGTTTCCTGCGCCCGCTCGAAGCTGAATCCGAAGCCGAGATCGCCGTTGGGCAGCGCGATGTCGGTTTCCGCGAAGGCGAGCGCCGTCGGCTGCCCGCGCATCACGAAACGGATCAGGCCCTGGCTCTCCACGCCGTCGAAGAAATAGGCGATGCCGAGCGGCGCGATGGCGTCGCGCGGGCTCATCGTGTCGGTGACGGCATAGCCGGTGACCAGGCCCGAAAGGCCGGACACGTCGATATCGCCGAAAGACGCATCGGCGCAGAGGCCGGCGACCAGATCGGACAGCGCCACCGCGCCCAGCCGTCCGTTCAGCCAGTGGCCGAACTGGTAATTGGCCGCGTCGCCCCAGATGTCGGCGCGCGCCGGAAAGAACGGAAACGGCCGCGCGTCCCAGCACCACACAAAGATCCGCCCGACCATCGCCCCGCCATAGACACTGGACGTCGGGTTGTTGGCGCTGTCGTTCCAGAAGGCGAAATGGGCTTCGAGGAACAGGCGCTGGATCAGGTCGTCGCGTTCGCCGTTCGAGTAATAGGGCGCCGCACTTTCCGACGATTTTGGATCGAAGAAGACGTTGGGCTGGTTGGCGCCCTTGTCGATGGCGGGGCAGCCGAGCTCGCAAAACCAGATCGGCTTTGCCTGCGGCAGCCATGCGGTCGCGCTCGGGCTTTCGCTGCCGCCTGGCCGGTCGTAATGCGGATTGGACCACCAGTTCCACAGATCCTTGGCCCGCCACACCCAGGGCTTGCCCAGGCCGTCGCTGATCGGCGTGCGCGCCTGCGCATTGCGGTCGGCCGGACTTGCATAGAACCAGTCGTAATCCTCGCCGCCGCGGATATTGGCGGTCAGATAGTCCGCATCGTGGATCGAGGTCGGGCCGTCGGCCGCGTTGTAATCGAGCCCGGCCGTGCCGTCGCGCCAGTCGGCCAGCGGCATGTAATTGTCGATGCCGACGAAATCGATATTGGCGTCCGACCACAGCGGATCGAGGTTGAACAGCAGCGCGCCCGGCGCGTCGCCGGTCTGGTGATTGGCGTATTCCGACCAGTCGGCGGCATAGCCGATCTTGGTGCCGCTGCCCAGAATGGCGCGCACATCGGCGGCCAGCGCCTTCAACGCAGCCACCGCCGGATAGGTCGTGGCGGCGGAGCGCACATGGGTCAATCCGCGCAGTTCCGAGCCGATCAGGAAGGCATCCACCCCGCCGGCCGCCTGGCAGAGCAGCGCGTAATGCAGCACCATGCGGCGCAGGCCCCAATCGGCGCCGCCGGTTCAGCGCACCGATGTTCCGTCCACGGAATAGTCGGCCGAGGTCGCGGCGCCGAAGAAGGCGTTCACCTGCGTCGCCGCCGCTGCGGTCTTGTCGGGCGAGCCGGCAACGCCCGGCGCCGGATCGCAGGTGATGCGGCCGCGCCAGGGATAGGCGCCCTGCCCGCTCGCGCCGGTATAGGGATCGGTGAGGGTGTTGCCGCCCGCGATATCCATGAACAGGAACGGATAGAACACGACCGCCAGCCCGCGCCTTCAGATCCCGGATCGCGGCGACGACGCTTTCGTCCGACGGCGTGCCGCCATAGGCGGGAACGCCGCCGATCTGGCTGACAAGATGCGCCGCGCTCCGCGCGACGCCATTGACGCTCCAGGTCTCGGGATAGGTGGTCTTGGTCGTCGTCTCGACGCCGGGCTGGATCAGGCAATATTCGGCGCGCAGGTCGCTGCCGAACCAGCCCACCACCAGCGAGGCCGCGTTCAGGTTCGGTGCCAGCGCCTGCAGCTCGTCCAGCGAGGCCTCGATGTCCGCCTCGCTCGAAGAATTGTGCGCGTTCTGCACCGTGGTGGTGCCCTCGCCGTCATCGGCGGTGACGACCTGCGTCGCATAGACGAACTCGCCGGCGCCGGGGATCAACGCCACGCCGGTCAGAAGGGTCTCCAGCGAATCGGGACTAGCGGCCGACAGGCTACGGATGATCTCGAACTGCAATTGCGGGATGCGGTTGCCGAACTGTTCGAGCGGCAGGTCCTCGAACACGATGTAGCAAAGCCCGCGATAGGAAGGCGTGTTGCCGGCGCCCTCGATCTCCTCGATCAGCGGATCGAAGCCCTGCGTCTCGTCGCCGGCATAGAAGCGGGTGGTGAAGCCGCTCAGGTCGATCAGCGTGCCGTCCGCCCATACGCGGCCGATCTTGGTGGCGATTCCGGCGCAGAGGCCGACCGCGAAGGAGATCGAATAGCTGTAATCGGTTTCGGTGACGGTGACCTTCGGGCTGCCCTTGCCGCCGCCGGTCGAGGTCCTGGTCGTGGTGACGGTTTCCTTGAAGCGGGTCGCCCAGAGAAGCTGGCCCGCCACGCGCATGCGACCATAGAGGCGCGGAATCGGCGCGCCCTCGGTCGAGGCCTGCACGTTGACGTCGGTCAGCCGCGGTCCGCTGCGCTTGACGCTGCTGCCGGGCGCCAGCGCATTGTCGATCTCGGTGCCGATCAGGGTGCCGAGTGCGCCGCCGATCTCGGCGCCCGTGATGGTCGCGCCCAGAACCGAGAAGCTGCCGAGCAGCGAACCGCCGATCGCCGAACCGACGATGCCGAGAACGAGAGAAGCCATGCTTTTTTTCTGCTTCCTGAAACGAAAACGGCGGCTTGAGCCGCCGTTCACCGTATTCAATCTCTTGGTCGGTTACGGCGTGATGCCGTAACCCGCGTAAGTTTCCGCAATCTTCGGATCCAGTACTTTGGCCGCCTCGATATCGGCATCGCCGTCCGGAGCGTTGCCCAATTTTATCTTGGTCAGTCCGCGCATATACAGCGACTCCGCGAGCTTCGGATTCTGCGTGAGCGCCGTGTTGAAATCCGCCAACGCGGCCGAATACCTGGCCATGCGAAAATAGACGAAACCCCGCGAGTCAAGCGCGGCGCTGTATTTGCTGTCGAGTTCTACCGCTTTGTTGCAATCGATCAGCGCCTGATCGAGTTCCGCCAGCATCGCACGCACCCAGCAGGCGCCATTGTATGCTTCCGAGAAATCCGGCTCGAGCTTGGCGGCCACCTCGTAGTCGCTGATGGCATCGACGCGCCGGTCCATTCCCTGGTTGGTTTCGGCCCGCCAATAATAGGAATAGGCATATTGGGGATTCATATAAATCGACAAATCGAAATCCTGATGCGCCTTTTCGTAATCGCCTTGAGCGAAATAGGCGTGCCCGCGATAGAACAGGATCGCCCATCGCCTCTCCGGTCGCATGGTCGAAAGGGCAACCGTGCAGTCGGTGATGGCAGTCGCGGCTCCGAGTTTGCCCGAGCAGGAAACATCTCCGAGCGGGGGGCCACCGATATAGATGGACACGCCGGCCAGCGCCGGCGCATTCGTGATCACGATGGAAATGAATATGCCTGCCACAAGCCAAGTTGTTTTCATCGCGATCTCCAGCGAACGATTGGCAACGACACCATCAGCAACGACATCATCAAAAGAAACATTCCGAAGACCGAAACACTAGCGCAATCGGAACGCGAAAGCGAGTTTGCGCCGCCAGAACGGCGAAAACGCTTCCTCGCTGACCCGCTTGTTCTGACGCGCATGGATCAGGGTGGGCGCGCCGTTCTTTTCCGCGACGATGCCGCAATGCTTGGCCGGACCGCGCGGCGCCATGCGGAAGAGCGCGATGTCGCCGGGCGCGATCGCGGCACGGTCGATCTCGACCAGATGGCGTTTCAGCGCGGCGTAGAGCGTTTCCATCCCCGTCGCTTCCGCCCAGTCGGGTGAATAGGGCGGCGCGATCTCGGGCTCGCGGCCGTGCAGCTCGCGCCAGACGCCCCGCAGCAGCCCCAGGCAGTCGCAGCCCGCGCCCTTCAGGCTGGCCTGGTGCCTATAGGGCGTGCCGATCCAGCCGCGCGCGAGGATGACGACGTCAGTTGCCATAGCGGCTGCCCCCATCGAGCGTCTGCCCGGTCGCGGGATAGGACAGCACCGCGTCGTTGCCGGGCATGTAGGGAAAGCCGCGGAAGTTCACAGCGTTGCCGAACTTGGCCTTGCAGGTGGCGAACTGCTTGTCGCAGCCGGCGGTGATCGTGAACGCGTCGCCGCTGGCGACGGGCTCGCTCATCGCCTGCCACAATTCGATGCTGACGATGCCGGCCGACAGGGCGTGGCGCTTGACCTCCATCGCGCGGCCGGCATTGGCGCCGCCGGTAAAGGCCAGCCGGCCGCCGCCGAACCAGCCATCGGCATAAGCGCCAAGGCCCGACACGGTGAAGCGCCGCGCGTCGGTCGCGCCGGCCACGACGCCCGCGCCGGTGAAGGTCGGTCCCGCCAGCACGACGGTGCAGCGCGCATCGCCCAGATCGGCGTCGCAGGAATAGCCATAGGCGCGCCCGACGGTCTGGTTCAGCACATGCGCCAGTCCGCGCACCTCGGCCTGGAACGCGGTCCTGCCGCGGCTCACCTGGCCGAGATTGCCCTTGCGCATCAGCACGCGCTGGTCCGGCGAGGCCCAGTTGACGCGCCAGATCTCGATCGCCGCATTGTCGTAGAACCCGGCGGCCAGGTCGTCCTCGTTCAGCGTGGCGGAGGACAGCGCGCCGACCACCGTCAGATTGTCGACCGCCAATCCCAGGTTCGATTGCACCTCGCTGGCGGTGAAGCCGCTGACCGCTTCATAGGTCACGCTGTCGAACGCGACCGGCATGTCGTGATCGGTGAAGCCCTGGACGGCGCCGTCGCCGCGCACGATCTTCCAGCACCAGCACAGGGTCGTGGCGCCGCCGTCGAGATGGTCCTGCAGACCGGGGGGAAGGGTCTTCACAGCAGCACCTCCACGATCGGCACGCTCGGAATTTCGCCGGCCGCGAAGCTGGCGAGGTTGATCGACAGCGAATCGCTGTCGAAGCGCACCGGGCAGTCGAACTGGTAGCCCGCGGTGATCGCGGTGCCGCTCGCCGGCGCGGCGGTGAAGCTGACGAGCCCCGTGGTCGGATCGACGCTGAACCCGCTTGTGCGTTCGACGCCGGCGACCGCGACGCGCACGCTGCCGGCGACCGGCTTGGCGATCTTGCGCGTCCAGCTCGCGGGTCCGGAGGTGTAGGTTTTCACCAGCTGGAAAACCGTCGTTGCGCCGTTGCCGGTGCCGATCACCTGGTCGAGCGGCGACACCGTCGCGGCGGGGGCGCAGGAGGCGAAATCGGCAAAGTCCTTGAAGCGGAAGCCGTAGAGCCGACCCAGCCGCGCCTCGAAGAAAGCGATCACGGCGGAGAGGTCGTCGAGAGTCTTCACACCCGAGCCGACGTCATAGCGGCGCCGCGAATTGGCCCATACGGCATTGCGCTCCTCGAAGCCGGAGCCCAGCGCGACGATCTCGGTCTTGCGCTCGGGCCCGCCCGTCGAATGGAAGGCGATGGCGGTGGGAAAACGGATTTCGTGGAAGTTCATAGGTTCCTCTGTCCCCGCGCCAGCGCTCGCGCCATCATCGCGGCGATCTGCGATTGCGATTTGAGAAAGCTCGGCGCGTCCTGGGTCTGCACGTTCACCACCACCGAGGGACGCTGCGCGGCGAGGTCCGCGTTGGCGGTGATCGTGCCGCTGCCCGACGGCGTGAACAGTTCCGGCCCCTGCTCGCCGACCAGGTAAGAGGTGCCGGCCACGACCGGTCCGCCCGAGGCGCGCGCGCCGCCGATCGGCAGCAGTGAGCCGGCCAGCGAGCTCAAGATGCTGTCGATCGGCTTGGCGATGAACTGGCTGGCGGCGATGCGGTCGAAATCGGCCAGCACCGCATTGACCAATTGGTCGATGGAGAGTTTGCCGGAGAGTGCGGCCTGCGCGATCGTGCTGGAGACTGCGCTGAAGCTGCGCGTCACCGCGGTCTCGATCGTCTTGGTCGTGTCGGCGACCGGGCCGTTGGCGAAATCGCTGAGCGCCTGCGCCGCCGTCGCCAGGCTGGCGCTCACATCGGCGCCGAGCGATTGGGTGGGATCGTCTGCCATTGGGTCAATCCGGAAAGCGTTTCATCATCGTTTCGAAGTCGCGGCGCGCCAGCGGCACGGCGCGGCGCGGCATGCGGCCGGCCAGCGCGGCGCGCCACTCGACCAGCGACATCGCCCAGAACACGGACGGCGCCAGCCGCATCGCGCCTAGCCCGAGTTCGAGCCAGCGCAACCAGGAAAAGGGGCGGGTTCTTCTCCTCCGCCGCCGCGCGCCAGGCCGGCGGCGTCGAAGGTCTCGCCGATCGCCGCGACCAGCGCGCCCAGATCGCAGGGCAGGCGCAGCACATCGGCCGGCGTCATCTCATGGCCGCCGCCGCGCAGCAGCGCCGCCGCCACCACCGCCAGATCGGCCGCGCGCACCTGCGAAAGCCGGGCGGCGACGCCGGAGAGATCGTTCAGGCCCAATCCGTCCTCGATCTCCGCCAGCGCGCCCAGCGTCAGCAGCATGCGGTAGAAGCGCCCGCCGGCAGTGAGGCCGGCCTCGCCGCGAATCCTGTTCGGCATGTTCGTTTTCCTTGGGTCACATCGCGGTGAAGGTGAGCGCGCCGGCGGAGGCCAGCGACAGCGACAGTTTCAGCTCGCCGTCATAAGGACCGTCATATTGCAGCGCAGTCATCTTGAACGGACCGGCGACCGTGCCGAAGCTCGGGATCACGATCTGCCAGTCCGGGAGCGTCTGGTTGAAGAACGCGCTGCGCAAAGCGGCGTCCGACGCCGCGTCCTTGAACACGCCCGAGCCCGAGATCGACGCCGATTTTATCCCGGCGGCGAGCAGCTCGCGCCACATGTCGGCCGAATCCGAATTGGTCACGTCGATGGTCGTTGCGTTGAACGCCAGCATGGTGGCGCGCAACCCGGCGACGGTGGTGAAATTCTCCGGGCTGCCGCCGTCACCGATCTTGATCAGCAGGTCCTTGCCGCGTTGTGCGGTCATCGTGTCTTCTCCTCGAAAGTGTCAGGTCGGTTCCAGCACGGCGCGGAAGCGCAGCACCGCATGGGTGGTTTCGCCGTCGGGTTCGCGCGACAGCGTGGTCGAGAGGTGGCGCAGGTCGATCAGCGCCTGGCCGGCGACGGACAGCGCCGCGCCGTCCAGCGTGTCGCGCACTGCATCCGCAACGAGCTTCGCTTCCTTGCGGCCGTCGGCGCACGACCAGACATGCACGGCGAGCGCGTGCTCGCTGCCCGGCTCGGTCGCAGTGCTCCAGTCGCTCTGCGTGTCGTCGCCGACGACGATGTAGGGGAACGGGGTGCCGCGCGGCGGCGCATCGAAGACGCGCGGCGGATTGCCGACCATGGCCTTCACCGCGCTGCTCGCGCAGAGTGCGGCGAAGATCGCCTGCTGCAGGGCCCAGCTCGCATTCATGGCAGTTCCTCGCAGAGCAGGATCATGGTCTGGCTTTGCGGGCCCTCGTCCAGCACGGTGTGGATACGGAAGAGCCGCGTGCCGACCTGGACGCGCTGGCCCGCCGCCACGTCGCCGCGCCGGCGCAGGGTCAGGCGATGGCGCACGCGCGATTCCAGACGGTCCGGCCCGAAAGCATCGTTGCCGCCGAGCGGCGCGACCGCCACCCAGACCTCCGCGAAGACTTCCCAGGCGTCGCTGAAGCCGCCGCCGCCATCCGGCGTCAGCGTCTCGGCGAGCAGCGAGGCGCGTTGTCGAAGCTCGCCGATCACAGCTTGAGCATCCTGTACGGCGCCAGCAGCGCCAGCGCGGCCGGCGACGGCGTCGCGGCGGCGTCGCCGCGGTTGGCGTAGAGCTCCGCCACGATCTCCAGGATCGCCTCGCGGATCGGCGCCGGCACGCTGCTTTCCGTGGTGCCGTAGCCGGCCGAGAAGGCGACGGCGATCGCATTGATACGGCGCAGATTGGCGAGCGGCGGCACGGCCGCGCAGGCCAGCACCACGCGCCCGGGCTGCGAGGCGGCATCGACCGTATAGGTCAGCGGATCGAGGGTGCCGGGGCTGCCGTCGCGCGCATAGGTCGTGATCGCGCTGACGGCTTGCAGCGGCGGCAGCGGAATTTCGATTTCGCCGTCGCCCGGCCAGCAATCCAGCCAGAGGATCCAGGCCTGGGTGATGAAGGCGCGGCCGCAATGCCATTCGGCGCGGGTGCGCGCCGCCGCGATCAGCGTGGCGATCAGCGCGTCGTCGTCGGCGGTGTCGACCTTCAGATGCGCCTTGGCCTCGTCCAGCGTGACGGGTTCGAGCGCCGGGGGCGTGATGAGTTGGAGGGACATGATACATCCAAAAAAATGTCATCCCGGAAGCCGCGACAGCGGCCGTCCGGGACCCATCGAGAGGTTTCACGATGGGTCCCGGCGCTCGCTGCGCTCGGCCGGGATGACGGGTGGCTACGACACCGCGAATTTCATCAGCTTGATGGCTTCGAAGTTCTGCACGCCGCCGCCGACCCGCTTGGTGGTGTAGAAAAGGATGTAGGGCTTGGCGCTGTAGGGATCACGCAGCACGCGGATGCCGATGCGGTCGACCACCAGATAGCCGCGCGCGAAATCGCCGAAGGCGATGGAGAGGGAGTTCGCCGCGACGTCGGGCATCGCCTCCGATTCCGTCACCGGATAGCCGAACAGCGTGGCCGGCTGCGCGGCGCTCGTGCCGGGCTGCCAGATGTAGTTGCCGGTGGTGTCCTTGAACTTGCGCACCGCGCTTTCGGTCTTGCGGTTCATCACCCAGCGGCCATTGGCGCGATAGCCCTGCTTGGGCGCATAGGCGAGATCGAGCAGCGGGTCGGAGGGATTGGTCGAGGCGAAGGCGCCGGCCGCGCCGCTGGCGATGTAGCCGAGATTGCCCCAGCTCCAGGTGGCGTCCGCCACCGCGGTGTAGGAGAGGAAGCCCTTCGGCGTGTTGGTGCCGGTGCCGGTGACGAAGGCGATGCCTTCCTGCTCGGCGAAGACGATCTGCACCTCCTCCGCCAGCCATTGCTCGATATCGACCTGGCTGTCGTCGAGCAGCGTCTGGGTGGCGGCCGGCATGGCGTAGATCTCCATCGCCGGGAAATCGATCGCCGCCAGCGTCGGGGTGCTGGTCTGGCTGATTGCGTCGGTCTCGCCGACCCAGCCGGTCGCGGCGCCGACCGTGGTGATCGGCTTGCGATAGACGTTGGCGCCGATCTGGCGGACCGTCGAGATGCCGCGGATCGGCGAGGCCTTGGCCAGCACGCGGTCGATCGTGGTCTCGATCTCCAGCGGCACGGTGTAGCCGCCGTCGGGCAGCGAGCCGACCGACATCGCCTTCAGCTCCAGCGCGTCGAGCCCGCCGGCATCGCCCTTGCGCACATAGCGGTCGAAGGCCTGTTTGCGCTCGCGCACCTGATGCGGCATGGCCTTGCGCCCGGGATCGCCGGCCAGCGCCGGCCGCGCCTGAGCCAGGGTCAGATCGTCTAGCGCGCGCTTCTGGTCCTCCAGCGCGCGATTGATGCGGTCGACCTTCTCCTCGCTCACGACGTCGGCGGAGCGTTTCTCCAGCGCCTCGAGCCGCTCGTCATTGGCGCCCTTGAAGGCGTCGAAAGCGCGCAGAAATTCGTCGAACGCCTCCTTGATCTCGCGGTTGTTGGCCGCGCCGTCGATGGTCTTTGTTTCCAGTTCCATGTCGTTCTCCTTTGGATTTCAAAAATTCTGTCATCCCGGAAGCCGTGACAGCGGCTGTCCGGGACCCACAGGGACGGTGTCTCGATGGGTCCCGGCACGCGCTCGCTTCGCGAGCCCGGCCGGGATGACAGCCCGGTTCTCCGGACGCAGGATCGCTGCCGCCTGCCGAAGGTCGTGCGCCAGGGCACCTTTGGCGCCGATCGCCGTGACGCCGCTGCCGGCCAGCAGCGGGAAGGTCACGATCGAGATTTCCCACAGCTCGACATCGAGCAGCGTGCGCAGGCCGGTCCTGGCGTCGCGCCGGGCGCGCAGCGTGCGGAAGCCGATCGACAGGCCGTTCAGCGCGCCGTCCGCGATCAGCGAACGCACGTCGCGGGCGCGCTGCACGTCGAGCACGAGATGGCCGCGCACCAGCAGGCCGCGCGGATCCTCGACGATCGAATCCCACACCCCGATCGGCTCATGCGCGAAATGCTGGTAGAGCATGCGCACCTGGCTCGCCGGATGTTTGCGCAGCGAGGCCTTGAAGGCGCCCGGCGCCATCACGTCGCCGGCGCCGTCGGGCACGCCGAACAGCGAGGCGTAGCCCTCGAACGCGCCGGCTTCCAACTGCGTCAGCACGGCAGGCATGCTGGCGCGCGCGAGGCGGCGCCGCGCGTAGGTCACGGTCGGTGTCATGTCGGTCTTTCGGGATGCAATGGCGAACGGAAAGCGACCTTCGCTACTCGCTTCTGGCCGCGTCGGCGCGATCCAGCTTGGTCTCGATGCGGTCGAGGGTTTCCTTCATCGCGCGCACCTCTTCCTCGAGCACGGCGACGCGCGCGATGGCGTCCTGGTCGGACGCGACGGTGCGCTCCAGCACGGTGATGCGCTCCGAAGCCGAGCCGGCCCAGAACAGCGCACCGGCCGTCTGCAACAAAAAAGCCGCCACGAGGGCGGCCGGGAGTTTCCGATCCAGCGCAGGCTGGATGTATTCGGCAAGGGTCACGGCAGCACGTCCCCGCCGTCGACCGGCGAGTAGCCGGCGGCCTGGCGGCGTTCGTTGAGGGTGAGGAAGGTGGCGGTGTTGAGCTTGTCCCAGGTCGATTCGCGGTCGGCGGCCAGCGCGGCGACGGCGTCGGCGTCGTAGCCGAGCCGCAGATTGTCGCCGAAGCGCGGCGCCAGCCAGCGCGTCAGCGAGGCGGCGGTGCGCGCCACCAGCGGCAGCACGGTCTGGCGCCAGAACGAGAGATTGGCCTCGCGGTAGTTCGAGAAGGTGTTGTCGCCGGGGATGCCCAGCAGCATCGGCGGCACGCCGAAGGCCAGCGCGATCTCGCGCGCCGCGGCGTCGCGGCTGTTGGCGAAATCCATGTCGGCGGGGGCGTAGCTCATCGATTTCCAGTCGAGCCCGCCTTCCAGCACCATCGGCCGGCCGGCATTCATCGAGCCCTGATAGGCGTCTTCCAGCTCGCGCTTCAGCCGCTGGAACTGGTCGTCGCTGAGGCCCGGCGCGCCGTCCGGACCCTTGTAGATCAGCGCGCCGGAGGGTCTCGCCGCATTGTCGAGCAGCGCCTTGGTCCAGTCGCCGCCGGCATTGTGCACCTCGATGGCGCGCGACGCCGCCTCGATCGGCGAGAAGCCGTAGCAATCGTCCAGCGGATGGAACAGCGTCGCGTGCAGCAGCGGCATGAAGCCGGTCTGGCGGTCGGACGCGATGGTCGTGGTCTGCTCGTTCACCGTGTAGGTGTAGGCGGCGGGCCAGCCACGCGGACCGGGCACCACGCGCACGCGGTCGGGCCTCAGCACGTGAAGCTCGCGCACCGCGCCGCCGAGCAGGAGCGCCTCCAGATAGGAATTGCCGGCGCATTCGAGAAAGGCGTACCAGCGCTCGAACAGCGCGGTGCCGTCCTCCTGCGCATTGGGCCGGCTGAGCAGATCGAGCAGCGGATGGGCTTCGAGTTCCGTCGCGCCTTCATAGAGCAGCCAGGGCACCGAGGCGGCGGCCTCCGCGATCATGCGCACGCAGCGATAGGCGACGGCGTTCTGCATCACGCCTTCGCGCGCCAGCGTCGCATAGTTGCGCGGCCCCCAGGAGGCCCGCCCCGCGAGAGACAGGGCGATGAGGGGCGGCATCGCCTTGGTTTCGGGTGCATGGGGGGATTGCACCGTCTGCATTGGCGCCATCGCGCGTGCGACTGCGCCGGCTCTCGCGGGGCGGAACCAGTTCTGGAACATCGGATGTCTTTCAGCTTGAGAAGATTAGGGAAGCGGCCGGTCGATCACAGCGAGCGCACCTTCGGCACGCCGGCGCGGATGGCGGGCACCAGTTCGGCCAGCGCCCAGACCAGCGCGTCCATGCGGTCGGGGCTGTCGCCTTCGCCGTCATAGTTGCACATCTGGTCTTCCAGCTCGGCGAAGACGCCGGCGTGATGGACGCGGCCAGATTCGTAGAGCGCGGCGGCGGGCGCGGCGCGCGTGCGCTTGTTGCGCGTCGCATGCACCAGCTTGACCGGCGCGCCGGCTGCCGCATCGAGCAGCAGGGTGCGCACCATGTCGCCGCCCTGGTTGGCCTCGGCCACCACGGCGTCGGCCTGGTGATGCTCGTAGGCGTCGGCGACGCGGCCGGCCCATTGCGGCGGCGACAGCCCGCCGGCCGACATGTCGGCGAGCACATAGCACTGGCCGTCGCCGGCGCGTCCGGCCACCACGATGCCGCATTCGTCGCCATGCGCCGAGGCCGGCGGATCGACCGCCACCACCACACGCACCAGCTCGGGCGCCGTGCGCACGCGCTGCTTCTCGATCCAGTCGCGGCGCCACAGCGCGCCGTCATTATCCTCGATCAGCTCGGCATCCAGCTCCTGGCGGCCCAGCCGCGTGCCGCCATAGCGCGCTTCGAGACTGTCGAGGAAACCCGGCGCCAGATTGGCGGCGTTGCTCCGTGTCGTCGCATGCGTCATTTCGGTGCCCGGCATGTCGAACAGCGCCTTCAGCGCCGGAATGTTGCGCGGCGTCGTGGTCAAAAGCAGGCGCGGCCGCACGCCGATGCGCAGCGCCATCTCAAGCATGTCGAGCGCCGCCTGCGGCGCCGGCCATTTGCAGAACTCGTCGCCCCAGGCGGCGTCGAACTGGTGGCCGCGGATGCCGTCCGGCTCCTCGGCGCTCAGCACCGTCGCCACCTCGCCGCCCGGCCACAGCACGCGGCGGTTGGAGGGCTCGAAGGTCGCGCCTCTGGCGACGCCGAGCAGGCCGGACTGTCCCTCGATCATCACGGCACGCGCGTCGTTGAAGGTGGCGCCGATGAGCGCGATGCGCCGCATCGTGCCGCGCGCGATTCCGTCGGCGATCCATTCGGCGCCGGCGCGCGTCTTGCCAGCGCCACGTCCGCCCAGGAACAGCCAGAGGCGCCAGTCGCCCGCGGGCGGCAATTGCTCGGCGCGCGCCCAGACCGCCCAGTCGCCGGCGAGGAAGACGAGCTGCTCATGGCTCAGGGTCCTCAGAAACCGGCGTCGCGCCGCGATAGGTAAGGAGTTTATCGAGGCGCTGCTCAATCTCGACGCGGAGTTCGTCATTCCTGGCCATGGTCCTGACTTTGCGCGACGCGACGCGCTGTTGTTCCATGCGCGCCAGACGTTCGAGCGTGCGTTCGATGGCGCTCAGCGTGCGCACATTGGCGGTGCGCACCGACGCGGTCTTGGTGTCGCCGTCGTCGGGTTTGGTCGCCTCGACGCGCGCCAGCTGCCTTTGCAGTTCCTTGAAGAGTCGCTTCACCATCTCGTCCAGCCATTCTGAATCGATGTCGTCGGGCCGCATGTCCTTGATCGCTTCGGACAAAACGGCGGCGTCCGGCGACCGGTCGGGGGTCCGGGGCATCGTGTTCTCGCAACTGTGGGGATATGGCTGATTTGGCGTTTCAACCGTGACGGTTCAAGGGCTGCGCGGAAAAAATTTTCGCGGCCCGAATTTCGCGTCAGATCGTTGGATTTGTTGGGGGATTTTCAAAGCACCTCCGAAATCGCGCGGCGCCGACAACGCGCAAAAATTATTTTTCCGGACCGATTTGGGCGCGCGGACGCGCCAAACGGGCCCGTGTGCCGCGCCTTGATAGCGGCGCGGTCAAAGCCCATCTTAGCGGCATGGCACAGAGACAGACTTCGTCCGTCCGCGAGAAGATCGTCGCGGCGGCGCTCGACCGTTTCCACGCCGTGGGTTTCAACGCCTGCGGCGTGCAGGAGATCGTCGACACGGCCGGCGTGCCGAAAGGCTCGTTCTACAATTACTTCAAGGCCAAGGAGTTGCTCGCCGTCGAGGTGCTGGGCATCTACGGCAACGGCGCCGGGCGCGAGATCCTGCGCGACAGGGGCCGCGCGCCGCTGGCGCGGCTGAAGGACCACTTCACCTTCCTGGCGTCCAGCGCGGCGTGCAACGGCTTCGCCAAGGGCTGCCTGCTCGGCACCATGGCGGCCGAGATGACCGACGAGACGCCGCTGCTGCGCGACGCCGTCGCCGCATCGCTGCAGGACTGGACGGACGCGGTCGCCGCCGCCATCCGCGACGGCCAGGCGGACGGCACCATCACCGCCGCGCTCGACGCCGGCGACCTCGCCCGCTTCCTGATCAGTGCCTGGGAAGGCGCCGTGATGCGCATGAAGGTCGCCCGGAACCGCGCCGCGCTGGACGGCTTCTTCGCCATCGCTTTCCCGCTGCTGACGAAATAGGGACATGTGCGTGCTTCGAGGCGCTGCTGCGCAGCGCACCTCAGCATGGCGCGTAGCGACGTATCCTCCAACCTCGTCATGCTGAGGTGCCCGCCGAAGGCGGGCCTCGAAGCACGCACAGTGTATCCACGATTGCAGATTTTCAAGTTATTGATATTGCAAGATAAAAATAATTTCGACCGAGCGCCTTGTATATAATACGACCGGTCATATTTCAGCTCTACAGCAATTTGCAAGCCCGCATTCCGCGGGCCAGCAGGAGGGATATCGGATGAGCACTTCAGGCAATCTTTCGGGCAAGACGGCGCTGGTGACCGGCGCCTCGCGCGGCATCGGCGCGGCCACGGCGCGCGCGCTGGCCAAGGAAGGCGCGCATGTCATCGTGCATTACGGCAACAGCGCCAAGGACGCCGAGGCGCTGGTCGCCGAACTGCGCAAGACCGGCCGGGCCGATCTGGCCTCCGCCGATCTGGAAGCGCCCGACGGCGCCCACAAGCTGGCCGAGCAGGTGCGCAAGATCGTCGGCGCGCGGCTCGACATCGTCGTCGCCAATGCCGGCGTCGCCAAGATGGCGCCGCTGGAGGACACCACGGTCGCCGATTTCGACCGGCTCTACGCCGTCAATGTGCGCGCGCCGTTCTTCCTGGTGCAGCAATTGCTGCCGCTTTTGGGCGCGGGCTCGAACATCATCTTCACCTCGTCGGTGGTGGCGCGCGCGGCGGTGGGCAACCTCGCCGCCTATGCCGGCACCAAGGGCGCGATCGACACGCTGGTCAAGCAGTTCGCCGCCGCCTTCGGCGAGCGCGGCATCCGCGTCAACGCGGTGGCGCCGGGCGTGATCGAGACCGACATGTCGAGCTTCGCCAAGAGCGACGAGGGCAAGGCCTTCACCCTGTCGATGCAGGCCCTGAAGCGCATCGGCCAGCCCAACGACATCGCCGACGTGATCGCCTTCGTGGCCTCCGACGCCGCACGCTGGATCACCGGCGTGACGCTGGAAGCGAGCGGCGGCTCCAAGCTGTAATCTTCGACACGTCTCCCTCTCCCCTCAAAAGGGGGAGAGGGCGTCACGGAGCCTTGAATCCGCCCCAAAGTTCGGCGACGTAGCCGCGCGATGGGCGACAGATTTCTTTTGATCCTCGATGCGTTGGGCCGGTGGATCGGCGCGCGGCGCCGCGGGCTGGCGCTGGCGGCGGCTCTGGCCGTCGTCATCGTGACGATTCCGTTCGCGCTCCTGGCGCTGCTGCCGACCACGCTCAGCCTGTTCGCGCCGCCGCTCGACCTCTCGAAGGATCTCTACGCGGTCAACCGGCCGCTGGCCTTCACCTTCCTGGACGTGGACGGACATGAGGTCGGCCATCGCGGCGCGCTGATCGGCGAGCGGCTGAAGCTCGACCAGATGCCGCCCTACCTGCCCGCCGCCTTCATCGCCATGGAGGACCGCCGCTTCTACGCGCATCACGGCATCGACGTGCGCGGTCTGGCGCGCGCGCTGTGGACCAATTTCCGCCGCGGCCATGTGGTGGCGGGCGGCTCGACCATCACCCAGCAGACCGCCAAGATCGTCTTCACGTCGCAGGAGCGCACCATGGCGCGCAAATGGACGGAACTGGGCGAGGCGGCACAGCTGGAGAAATCGCTCTCCAAGACGCAGATCCTCGAACTCTACCTGAACCGGCTCTATCTGGGCTCCGGCGCCTATGGCGTGGACGGCGCGGCGCATGTCTATTTCAACACCTCGGCGCGCAACCTGACGCTGGCGCAGGCCGCGATGCTGGCGACGCTGACGCGGGCGCCGTCCGTCTTCTCGCCCCGGCGCGATCTCGCCAAGGCGCAGGCGCGCGCCGGCCTGGTGCTGAACGCGATGGTGGAGACCGGCGCGATCACAAAGGCGCAGGCGGCTGAGGCGCGCGCCAACCCGGCCGTCATCGTCGACCGCGCCGCGCTGGACGCGCGCAATTTCTATCTCGACACCGCCGCCGACGAGGCGCTGAAGCGCGCCACCGTCGACGGCACGGCGCCCAGCGCCGACCTCGTCGTGCACACGACGCTGGAGCCGCGCATCGAGGACGCGGCGCGCGCCGCCGCCGCGCGCACCTTGCGCAAATCCGGCCACAAGCTGCATGTCAGCGAGGCCGCCGTGGTGGTGATGAAGCCGGACGGCGCAGTCGCCGCGCTGCTCGGCGGCACCGACTACACCGAGAGCACCTTCAACCGCGCCACCCAGGCGCACCGCCAGCCCGGCTCCGCCTTCAAACCCTTCGTCTATCTGGCGGCGCTGGAAGCGGGGCTGACGCCGTGGGACCAGCGCGACGACGAGGCGGTGGACATCAATGGCTGGAAGCCGACCAATTTCGGCGGCCGCTCCTACGGCACGCTGACGCTGGCCGACGCGCTGGCGCATTCCGTCAACACCGTCACCGCCAATCTGGCGCAGGAGGTCGGCATCTCGACCATCGTCGACGCGGCGGCGCGCTGCGGCATCGCCTCGCCGCTGGAGCAGAACGCGTCGCTGGCGCTCGGCACCTCCGAGGTGACGCCGATCGAGCTGACGACCGCCTATGCGGTGTTCGCCTCGGGCGGCATGGCGGTGGCGCCCTTTTTCGTCACCGAGGTCGATGGGCCGGGCGGCGCGGTGCTCTACCGGCGCCATGCGCCGGAGCCGCAGCGCGTGATCGCCGAGCATGTGAACAAGGATCTCGTCGCCATGCTCTACGGCGTGGTGACCTCGGGCACCGGGCGCAGCGCCGCGCTGGCCGGCCACGAGGCCGCCGGCAAGACCGGCACGACGCAGGATTACCACGACGCCTGGTTCGTCGGCTTCACCGCCGATTACGTGACCGCGGTGTGGGTCGGCAACGACGATTCCTCGGCCATGAAGACGGTGACCGGCGGCACGCTGCCGGCCGCGATCTGGCACGACGTGATGACCGTCGCGGAAAAGGGAAAGCCGTCCACGCCGCTCGACAAATCCTCGCCGCAGGCGCCGGTCGACGAGTCCGCCTACGATGCCGACGCCGCGAGCGGCGACACCGGCACCGCCGGCGACGATGAATCCGGCGAGGCGCCATCCGACGGCGACGACCAGCCCGAACGCCCGCGCGGCGAGCATCATGGCTTCCTCGACTGGCTGTTCGGCGGCGACAAGCCGCCTCCGCCCCCGGCGCCGCCACCACCTCCCCCGCCCCCGCACAGCGACGACGACGATTCGAACTGAGCGCTGTTCACGCGTCAGAAAAAAACAAACCGCCGGCTTGCAAACATAGCAAGATGATCGTCTTAATGGCGTTGGCGGCCGACAGGACCTCGCGGGGCGCATGCGGTTTTTTCTGAAGAGTCTGGCGGCGCTGGTCGTCGGCGTCGTGCTGGGGCTTGTGCTCACCTGGGTGACGGTGTGGCGCGGCGCCGGGTTCGGCGACGACGTGACGGACGGGCCGTGGCACACCTCGCTGCTGGCCGGCAGCGTGCAGGGCGGGCCCTATCTGCGCGCCGGCATCGCGGTGCACGGCCTCTTGGCGCTGAACCGCAGCGAGACGATCTATTACAGCGCCACCACCGACAGCGCCGGCGACAGGCTCACCGGCAACTGCGTCTATCGGCTGACCGGGCGCGATCCGCCGACCCGCTGGTGGAGCGTCACCGCCTATGGCGCCGACGATTTCCTGATCCCCAACCGCAACGCGCTCTATTCCGTGTCGCAGAATTCGGTGCTGCGCGGCGCCGATGGCGGCTTCGTCATCACCGTGTCGCGCGACGCCGCCGGGCGCAACCAGATCGCGAGCGGCGACGGCGCCTTCAGCCTCTCGGTGCGGCTCTACAATCCGGACCCCTCGGTGGTGGCCGATCCGGTGCATGTGGCGCTGCCCGCTATCGAAAAAGTGTCCTGCCGATGAGCGACGTGTTCAAGCGCAACTGGCCCTTCCTCGTCGCGGCGCTGGCGATTGCGGTGGTGGTGCATCTGGCGAGCGTCGTGGCGCTGCCGCGTCTCATCATGGGGCGGGTGCTGGCGGCGATGTCGCACAGCGCGGGTGTCAACACGATAAGCTACAATGCGCGGCCCTCGGCGCGCTCGCGCATGGTCGTGCGGCCGAGCCCGGACCTGCTCTATGCGA
>JAATGL010000238.1 GCA_015654705.1 Alphaproteobacteria bacterium
ATTGCGTGCGGCGCGGCGTCAACATGGTCTATATCTGCGAGAACAACGGCGTCTACGGCCTGACCAAGGGCCAGTTCTCCGCCACCGCCGACAAGGGCTCGAAAAGCAAGACCGCGACCAACAGCGATTCGCCGATCGACCTGGTGTCGCTGGCGCTGGTCCTGGGCGCCACCTTCGTCGCGCGCTCCTTCTCCGGCGACAAGGCGCAGCTGGTGCCGCTGATCAAGGCGGCGATCGCGCATCAGGGCTCGGCCGTGATCGACGTGATCTCGCCCTGCGTGCAGTTCAACAACAGCCCGGGCTCGACCAAGAGCTTCGACTATGTGCGCGAGCACAACGAGGCGATGAACCGCATCGACGTGATCCCGGCGCGCTCGGAGATCACCGTCGATTTCGAGCCCGGCACCACCGAGATCGTGCGCCAGCACGACGGCTCCTACCTGAAGCTCGCCAAGCTGCATCCCGATTACGACCCGAACAACCGCGCCGCGGCGTTGTCCTACCTGCAGGAGCGCCACGCTCTGGGCGAGGTGGTGACGGGGCTGCTCTATGTCGAGGCCGAGCCGGAAGACCTGCACGCCCATCTGAACACCGTCGCCACGCCGCTCAACCGCCTGGGCGAGACGGACCTCTGCCCCGGCGCCGCGGCGCTTGAGGCGCTCAACGCGGGCTACCGCTAGGCATGGCGGCGGCGCTTCCCATCGACGTGGCGGCCGTGCGCGCGGCGCGTCTGACGCGCGAGCCCTTCCCCTGGCTGATGGTGCCGGGCTTCGTGAAGGCAGACGCCATCGCGGCCATCGAGGCCGATTTTCCCGCCGTCGAACACGCCGGCAGCTTTCCCCTGCCAACGCTGCGCTTCGGCCCGGCCTTCGCGCGCCTGATGGACGCGATCCGCGGGCCGGAATTCACCCAGGCGGTCGCGGAAAAATTCGCCATCGACCTGTCCGGCCGCCCGACCATGATCACGGTGCGCGGCCAGAGCTCGACGCGCGACGGGCATATCCATACCGACAGCGTGACCAAGCTGATCACCGTGCTGATCTACATGAACGGAAAATGGGAGAGCCCCACCGGCCGCCTGCGCCTGCTGCGCGCGCCCGACAATCTGGACGACGTGATCGCCGAAGTGCCGCCCGACGAGGGCACGCTTCTGGTCTTCCAGAACCAGCCCAATGCCTGGCACGGCTTCGAGGCCTTCGAGGGCCCGCGTCGGGTGATCCAGCTCAACTGGGTCACCAACGGCCGCGTCGTCTGGTGGGAACAGACCCGCCACAAGGTGAGCGCGTTCTTCAAGAAACGAAGCTCGCGGATGTGAGGCCCCGGCCGCACGATGCGCGGGCGTCGTGCGGGATGACAGGTGTTTATGGCGCCGGCGTCCAGAGCACGTCGTCGACCCGGCGCGCGCCGGTCGCCAGCATGACGAGCCGGTCGAAGCCGAGGGCCACGCCGCTGGCCGGCGGCATCCGCGAAAGGGCGGCCAGGAAATCCTCGTCGATCGGATAGCGTTCGCCATAGACACGCTGTTTCTCGTCCATCTCGGCTTCGAAGCGGGCGCGCTGCTCGAACGCGTCGGTCAGTTCGCCGAAGCCGTTGGCGAGTTCGACGCCGCAGACGTAAAGCTCGAAGCGTTCGGCTACGCGCGGATCGTGCGGCGCGGCGCGGGCCAGCGCGGCCTCTGAGCGCGGATATTCGCAAAGCACGGTGGGCCTTTCCAGGCCGAGTTGCGGCTCGACGCGGGCGACCAGAATTTTGCTGAAGATATCGCTCCAGGTGTCGTCTCCCGCGACCTCGATGCCGCCGCGCCGCGCCTTGGTCGCCAGCATGTCGCGGTCGCCGGCGCCGCGCTCCGACAGCGTGGCCAGAAGATCGATTCCGGCGTGCCAGGTGAAGGCGTCGGCGAGTGTCAGCCGCTCGGGCGCGGCGCGCGGATCGCAAACGCGGTCGCGAAACGCGAAGGCCTGCGCCCCGGTCGTGTCGGCGGCGAGCCGCAGCAGCGCCAGGCCATCGGCGATCACCGCATCACAGGGTTCGTTCGCGCGATACCATTCCAGCATGGTGAATTCCGGCGCGTGCAGCGCCCCGCGCTCGCGGTTGCGGAAGACGCGGGCGAAATCGAAGATGCGCGTCTCGCCCGCCGCCAGCAATTTCTTGGCCGCGAATTCCGGCGAGGTATGCAGATAGAGCGGACGCCGCGCGCCGCCGGTCTCGACCGCCTCGGTGGCGAAGGCGTGCAGATGCGCCTCGTTGCCGGGCGAGACCGCCAGCGCGCCGCATTCGACCTCCGTAAAGCCTCGCGCCTCGAACCAGGCGCGCGCCGCGGCCTTGATGCGGCCGCGCTGGATCAGCGCGGGCCGGCGGTCGGCATGGCGGTCCGGCGCCCACCACGGCGTATTTGTCAAATCCTTCATTATGCGCGCATTCTAAACGAGCTTCGGCGCGGGGAGAAATCATGAGCAGCTATGTCCTGGTTCACGGCGCATGGCATGGCGCCTGGTGCTGGCACAAGATCGTCGCGCGGCTGGAGGCGCAGGGCCACACCGTCTACGCGCCGGACATGCCGGGCCACGGCATCGACCGCACGCCAATCGAGAGCGTGACGCTGGACGACATCGTGGCGAAGATCGGCAGCGTGATCGCGGCGGCGCGCGAGCCCGTCATTCTGGTCGGCCATTCCTATGGCGGAGCCGTCATCACCCAGACCGCCGAGCGCCATGCCCATGGGATCGCCAAGCTCGTCTACGTCGCGGCGTTCCTGCTCGTCGAAGGACAGAGCACGTTCGATGCGGCCGGCAGCGACGACAGCGCCCTCAACGGCAACATCCTCTTTTCGCCCGACGGCAGGACCGCGACGACCGATCCGGCCGTCAGCAAAGAGGCGTTCTACGGCCGCTGCTCGGACGAGGACGTCGCGCTGGCGCGATCGCTGCTGTGCCCGGACGCGGTGGCCGGATTTGAGACGCCGATGCGGACCAGCGCCGCGAATTTCGGCCGCCTGCCCCGCTTCTATGTGGAGTGCACCCAGGACCGCGCCCTTCCGCTCGCCCGGCAGCGCCAGCTTCATGCCGCCCTGCCCTGCCGGCGCGTCTTCACGCTTGAGACCGACCATTCGCCGTTCTTCTCCATGCCGGACGAACTGGCGGGGATTTTGAGCGGGTTGTAGCGAATTCCGGCGCCGTCGCGGAAACAGCGACCGGAAGGTGCATCCACGATGGCAGTTCCGGCCGGCCTTGGCCGGACGCCGTGCGTCTGCTAAACCCCCTGCGCCTTGCAGGCTCCGGCGCGGCAGGTCTCTCGCTTCATTTCACACTCGAGGTTCATCGTGGTTTCAGTCATGGCGAGCAATGTCCGCAAGGGCAACGTCATCGAGAAGGACAACAAGCTCTACGTCGTCCTCAAGGCGGAAAACATCCATCCCGGCAAGGGCACGCCGGTCACGCATCTGGAAATGCGCCGCATCAGCGACGGCGTGAAGGTGCAGGAGCGCTGCAAGACCACCGACAGCCTGGAAAAGGCGTTCATCGACGAGCGCACCTACAGCTATCTCTACAAGGACGGCGACCACTACGTCTTCATGGAGCCGGAGACCTTCGACCAAGTCAGCGTCGGCGACGACGTGATGGGCGACTGGGCGCCCTACCTGCAGGAGGGCATGGAGGTGCGGCTCTCGACGTTCAACGGCGTGCCGGTCTCGATCGTGCTGCCGGCGCGCGTGACGCTGGAGATCACCGACACGGAGCCCGTGGTGAAGGGCCAGACCGCGTCCGGCTCGTTCAAGCCGGCCATGCTGTCGAACGGCGTGCGCACCATGGTGCCGACCCATATCGTGCCAGGCGTGCGCGTCGTGGTGCTGACCGAAGACGGCTCCTACGTCGAACGCGCGAAGGATTAATCTCGCTCACAACGCGTCGCGGAAGCTGCATCAAAAACAAACGGGCCGCAGCATGGCCGCGGCCCGTTTCTTTTGTTCGAAAGCGCGTCAGGCTGCCTCGTAGCCGATCACGGCCTTGGTTTCGAGATATTCCGCGATGCCGAACTCGCCGCCCCATTCGCGGCCGTTGCCGGATTGCTTGTAGCCGCCGAACGGGACGCTGAAATCGACCGGCGCGCCGTTCAGATGCACATTGCCGGTGCGCAGTTGCGAGGCGACCTTGCGGGCATGCTCGATCGTGCCCGACTGCACATAGCCGGACAGGCCGTAGATAGTGTCGTTGGCCATCTCGATGGCCTGGGCCTCGCTGTCGTAGGGCAACATGGCCAGCACCGGCCCGAAGATTTCCTCGCGCGCGATCGTCATGTCGTTGGTGACGTTGGCGAACACCGTCGGGCGCACATAATAGCCGCGATTGAGACCGTCCGGCCGGCCGAGGCCGCCGACCACCAGCGTGGCGCCCTCGTCGATGCCCTTCTTGATCAGACCCTGGATCTTGTTGAACTGGGCCTCGCTGACCACAGGGCCGAGGCTGCCGGGCGAGCCGTCGCCGACCTTCGTGTGCTCGACCACGTCCTTCGCGATCTGCGCCGCCTCGTCCTGCTTGGCGCGCGGCACGAACATGCGCGTCGGCGCGTTGCAGGACTGGCCGGAATTGGTGAACAGGCTGCCCAGACCCTGCTTCACCGCCTTCTGCAGGTCGGCATCGTCCAGCACGATATTGGCGGACTTGCCGCCCAGTTCCTGCGCCACCCGCTTGACGGTGTCGGCGGCGGCCTTGGCGACCGCGATGCCGGCGCGCGTCGAGCCGGTGAACGACATCATGTCGATGCCGGGATGCGACGACATCGCCTCGCCGACCGTCGGCCCGTCGCCATTGACCAGGTTGAAGACGCCGGCGGGAACGCCCGCCTCATGCATGATGTCGGCGAAGATCATCGCGTTGAGCGGCGCGATCTCGCTGGGCTTAAGCACCATCGTGCAGCCGGCGGCCAGTGCCGGCGCCACCTTGCAGGC
>JAATGL010000010.1 GCA_015654705.1 Alphaproteobacteria bacterium
ACTTCAAGCGCGACAACAAATCGGGCGGCGCCTGGATGAGCAATTTCGTCAACCAGTCGCATCTGCTGGGCACCAAGCCGGTGGTCTACAACGTCGCCAACTTCACCAAGCCGGCGCCTGGCCAGCCGGCGCTGATCAGCTTCGACGACGTGACGACGATGTTCCACGAATTCGGCCATGCGCTGCACGGGCTGTTCGCCAATGAGCAATATCCCTCGCTCTCGGGCGCCAACACGGCGCGCGACTGGGTCGAGTTTCCCTCGCAGTTCAACGAGCATTGGGCGCTCTATCCCGACGTGCTGAAGCACTATGCCGTCAACTACAAGACCGGTGAGGCGATCCCGCAGGCCCTGGTGGACAAGATCAAGAATTCCCAGGTCTGGGGACAGGGCTACGACCTCGGCGAATTGCTGGCGGCGTCCGACCTCGACATGCAGTGGCATTCGCTGCCGGCCAGCGCCCCCAAGCAGGATGTCGACGCGTTCGAGGCCAAGGCGCTGGCCGACACGCACAACGATTTCCCCAACGTGCCGACGCGCTACCGCTCCAGCTATTTCGTGCATATCTGGGCCAACGGCTATGCCGCTGGCTATTACGCCTATCAGTGGACGGTGATGCTGGACGACGACGCCTTCGCCTGGTTCACCCAGAACGGCGGCATGACGCGCGAGAACGGCCAGCGCTTCCGCGACATGATCCTGTCGAAAGGCCACACCGAGGATTACGCCACGATGTTCCGCGCCTTCTACGGCAAGGATCCGGATATCGGCCCGATGCTCGAACACCGCGGCCTGGCCAAGCCGGCGAACTAACCCTCGCCAGAAACGAGCGTACAAAAAAATGGCCCCGGCATTTCTGCCGGGGCCATTCGTCTATTTATCGAGACAGGACGGGCTGTGATCAGCCGCCCGGGGTCGTCGAGCAGACGCCATTGCCGGCGGCGTCAATCGTCAGGTTCAGGTTGGAATTGTTGTTGAGGAAGGTCTCGGTGATCGCATTGCGCCATGCGACCGGCAGAGAGGCCAGACCGTTCTTGACGAGCAGGCCGTCCGGAATTTCCTCGACCGTGACGTTCTTCACGTACCAGGTGAAGTAGCTCTTCACCAGCTTCGCGACCTTGGGGCTGGTGTAGCAGGTATAGCCCAGGAAGTTGGTCGTGCCGACGACCGGATAGGCGGTCTTGGCGGTCGGGTTGGCCAGCGGCGACGTCTTGGACACCGGCTCCACCCAGTCATACGGATGCACGCGGCAACGGGCCGAGGAGTTGGCGCAGCTCGACAGGTCGTAGTGACCCTTGGAGTCGCTCTGCGGCGGCAGGATCGAACCGAAAGCCGTCAGGGCGTTGGCGCCGTTGGCGGCCTCGAACTTGCCGCTCTGGTTCTTCAGATCGGCGGAGTTCAGGTTGTAGGTGTTGTTGCCGTTGACCGAGTTGGCGGGGGCCACGAAGTCGGAACCGATATAGGCCAGATTGCCCTGGGTAAGGGTCTGACCGCTGGTCGGCGCGGCGAGGAAGGCGACGTATTTGGCGAGGTTTCCGCTGCCCGTGGCCAGCGTGAACTTGCCGAGCTGGACGTTGGTCGCGGTCGTGCCGTCATAGGTTCCGCCCTGCAGGCTGGTCGGCAGGGTGGTCGCGCCGTCGGCATATTGGTTGCCGTTGAGATTGATCCCCAGCGTGCCGCAGACATGGGCCAGATGGCGGGTGAAGATCGAGGTCGTGCCCGAGCTGTCTCCGCGGCCCGCGATCTGCAGCGGAACGCTGAACGTGCCGGTATCGGCCGGATCCTTCAGCGACTGGCCGCCGTTGAGCGCCTGGAGGTGCGAATCGTTCCAGTTGGTGATCTGGCCGTTGAAGATCATGCAGTAGGTCGTCTGGTCGAGGCGCAGGCCGCCGCTGCCGTCCGAATGGGCGAACTTGATGTTGAAGTGGTAGGACGTCGTGGTCGTGCCGTTGTTGACCTTCTTGTAGGTCGGGTCATAGGCGAAGGCGATCGGATCGACGGAGGCCGGGAACTGGACCAGCGCGCCGCGATTCTGGAACGGATTGGGATAGGTCACGGGCGGATGGGCGGTTTCGCCGGGAGCGACAACCGTCACGCCCTGTTCCGGCGTGCTGCTGGCGGCGTTGGTGCCGTTGTTGTCGTTGCCCAGGTTCCAGTAGCCGACGTCCGTCGCGCTCAGGCCCGCATCCGACATGCCGTAGCTGATGTAGGGGAAGTCCTGCTCGCCGGCGGTGTTCGGATCGATGTCGCCATAGCCGTTGGGAGCGGACGAACTCGGATCGTGGCTGAACACGCCCGCGATGCCGACGCCCGACGAGGCCGAATCATAGAACAGGTCGACATTGGTCTTGACGTGCTGGGTCGCGCAATCCTGCGACTTGCCCTTCGTTCCGGTATAGTTGAACGGCGCGATGGTCTTCAGCACCGGCGGGTTGCCGCGGACGATCAGCTGCTGGGGATTGCCGTAGCAGTTGAAGGCCTGGACCATATAGACCGAGATCAGCGACGAGCCGCCGCCATAGGCCTTGGTGTCCGCCGCGGCATTCGCGGCACCGGACAATCCGGCGATGCCGGTGACGAGCGCGCAGGCGCCAGTCAGCATCGTGAGTTTCAAGTTCGACATGCAATCGTTCTCCTGGGTTGGGTTCGCGAAACTTCCTGTTCCAGCACCGACGCCGCTCATTCGCGGACATAAACGCCACCGGAAAGACGAGGACCGAAAATTCGTCCGAATTCAGAGCCGTCCGGTCCTCACAAACCGGTCTGTTGATATGCCCGCGGTCGGAACGCGCCGCGCGCCGGACGCTATGCGCAGCGCCGAGCCCGTTCAACACAAATCAGTGCGAATTCAAGAAAAATTCATAAAATACAAAGCAGAAGCAAAGGCTTGTTGCGAACGATGAAATATAGATCGCAATCGCGCGAATACTGTTCTGTATTCGTGACGCGATTGTCTTATGGCGGGCGATGCTTATCCCGCAACCGGTCACTGCGACCGGCATGTCGAGGACGCGAAGAACGCTGTTAGACTTCCCGTGCGACCGGCCAACTGGCGTGGCGGGTGCCTCTGTCCAATTTTCGGGGAGTGAACCGTAAAACGATGTCAGATCGGTTACACTAATATGAATATTTGACGGCCGGCCGCGTCCGGGCGCCGTTGCCCTATCCGCGGGGCCCGGCCCGCGCGTTCCGCCGTCGCCAACCGGCCCTTTGGCTAACCGAATATCACCGCCGCCGGCCGGCCTTGACTCAATCTATAGTGACTAGATAGAATAAAGTAGAAATACGAAGTTGGGGTGCCGGGGCCACGCGAGACCAGCGAGCGGTCGGTCCTTTCGGCAGGGCCGCATGAGGGTGCGGACTGCGCGAACGCGGCCGGCCCCGCTTCGATATTTCGCAACCCAGGGAGACCAACCGAATGCTCAGGCGTAAACTTCTCAGACAATCGATCCTCACGACGGCCTGCCTCGCGGCGCTGACCGCGGCGGGCTCGTCCGCTGCCCAGGCCTTTGCGCCCGGCGACATTTTCGGCGGCGGCGCGGCGATTCCCGCACCCGACTTCCGCGTGAAGGCGGATTGCTACGCCCTGCCGACGCCCCTGATCACCAAAGGCACGCCGCCGACCTTCCAGACGCTGCCGCCCTTCAATTTCGTCGACGGCAAGAACTCGCAGGACTGCGCGGTGCAGCACATCGTGAACGACCGCACGATCTACTACATGTCGGCCACCTCGGGCATCGGCATCCTGGCGCAGTTCAGCCACGACCCGACCAAATACGGCTTCATCGATGCGGGCCAGACGCAGTATTTCCCCTCGGTGCAGTACGGCGTGTCGGAAACGCCGCTGAGCGCGAACGATGTCGGCATCTGGGACAATGGCGGAACGGAGACCCAGGGGTCGTCCTCCGTCGTCGTCGTGCCGCCGGGCGGCACGGCCCAGGCCGGTCAATATCCCAACCCGCTTGAGCATTACGGGCAGGTGACGCAGTTCCCGCTGTCGATTGATCCGCTGGTGATCGCCTACAACAGCACCTACAAGAAGGTCCTCAACCAGGACAATTCCGTCACCAGCTATCACTTCAACATCAAGTTCGGACGCAAGGATGACAGCGGCGGGCTGCGCCTGGATCCCACGACCTACTGCAAGATCTTCAACGGCCAGATCACCAACTGGAACGATCCGGCGCTGAAGGCCCTCAACAAGGGAAAATCGCTGGAGGATCCTGCCGATCCGACACCGGCCGGTTCGTGGAGCGTGCCCCTGCAGATCGTGGGCCGCGGCGACAGCGCCGGCGCCACGCTTATCTTCACGCGCCACCTCGCCGCCATCTGCTCGACGCTGATCTCGGGCAACCAGTATGCCGACGGCGCGTCGACGCTGCCGAGTTCGCTGCAGGGCCCGACCTACAACACCTCCAATCCCAACTATCCGCCGGTCGCGGGCGAGACGCTGGGCAAGTTCACGCTCGTTTCCGGCATGCCGGGCACGGCGCAGTACACCGCGTTCACCGCGACGCCGGGCGGCTCCAACCCCTCGACCATCATCCTGGGCCGCGTCACCTATCTCAGCCCCGACTACGTGCTGCCCGGCGTGATCGCCAGCGGCGACAACACCTACAATCTCAATTCGGCGACACTGCAGAACAAGTCCGGCAAGTGGATCACGCCGACGCCCAAGGCCGCGCTGGCGTCTTTCGGATCCCTGCAGCCGCCGCAGAGCGACTCCAAGGGCCATTACGACCCCTCCAACACGGCCAGCGGCCTGCGCACCAATCCGCAGGACTGGGTGCAGCCCAGCTCGAAGACGTCTGTGCTCGCCAATCCCACCGCCCCGACCGGCTATCCGATCGTCGGAACCGCGAACTGGGTGGGCTACACCTGCTATGCCTCCAGCCAGCAGACCAAGACCATCCTGGGCGTCCTGAAATATGGCGACGTCGCCAAAATCAACACGGACAAGGACAAGAGCATCCTGGCCGTCATCGGAATCTCGCCCATGCCGAAATACTGGCTGACGGCGATCAATGAGACCTTTGTCACCAACGGTTCCGGTCTGGGGATCAACATCAACACCAAGGGCGCGGCCGGGCCGTGTGCGGCGTCCGGCATCACGGGTGGCTGATCGTACCCGATACTTTTTCTGGAGAACGGGCCCGTCCAGCGGGCCCGTTTTCTTTCTTCCTGCGTGCCTGTCGCGCGGCAAACATGCCCGCGATCCGTTGCAAATGGTGCAGGCATATTTGCACGAAGTTTTTGTGACAAAGCGCGGCGCCGCTGCGACTTTTGTTTTCTTGTTGGCGGTCATCAAATCCGCTACGCGTGCGGCGAACCTGCAAGACATGAAGCTCGCAGCTTGAGGGGCAGCCGTGAGTCGGCGGAAAAGAACATTGACGCCGACGCATGCTGGGCAAGCGGCGCGCATCGCTACGCTTTTGTTCGGCGCGTGCGTGTGGAGCGGCAGCGCAGGCGCGGCCTCGCCCGAGGCGCCCGCGCAGGCATCTCCGGCAACGCCGCAAGCCCCTCCCGCAGCACCGCAGGCGGCCGCCAAGCCGGCGCCGCAGGCGCAGTTCGATGTCGAAGCCTATGATGTGGACGGCAATACGCTGCTCGACCAGACCACCGTCGAATCCGCCGTCTATCCCTTCATGGGGCCGGGGCGCGTGCGCGACGATGTCGCCGCAGCGCGCGACGCGCTGCAAAAGGCCTACCGGGCGCACGGTTTTCAGACCGTCGTGGTCGAGGTTCCGCCACAGGATGCGCGTGGCGGCGTCATCCGCCTGCATGTGATCGAGGCGCCGGTCGGGCGCGTGCGCGTCGTCGATTCGCATTACAGCCTGCCCAGCCGGATCAAGGAGCAGGTCCCCTCGCTGACGCCGGGCCAGGTTCCCGACTTCAACCAGACCCAGGCCGAAATCACGGAACTGAACCGCCTGCCCGACCGCCGGGTCACGCCGGTGGTCAAGGCCGGCAAGGAACCCGGCACGGTCGATGTCGATCTGAAGGTCAGCGATACGCTGCCCGTGCATGCCAGCGTCGAACTCAACAACGATCACGGCCAGGGCACCACGGCGCTGCGCACCATCGCCTCGGTGTCCTATGCCGATCTCTGGCAGCTCGGCCACGACATTTCGGCGACCGCGATTCTGGCGCCGGAGAATCTGAAGAATTCGGAAGTGTACGTCGCCAGCTACAGCGCGCCGATCTGGAACACGCCCTGGAGCATCCTGCTGTCGGGCACGGATTCCAATTCCAACGTCCCGGCGCTCAGCGGCACCAGCGTGCTGGGCAAGGGCGACACCATCAGCCTGCGCGGCGTGCTGCAGCTGCCGCCGCTGGACGATTTCGGGCAGACCCTCAATTTCGGCATCGACTACAAGCACGCGTTCCAGAATGTGGGCTTCGGCGGCGCCAGCCCCAGCATGGCGGCGGTGGATTACTGGCCGCTGGCGGCCAATTATTCGCTGGTCAACGTGACCCGGACGGCGACCACCAGCGCCGGGGTGTCCCTGACGCTGGGCCTGCGCGGCCTGGGCAGCGGCGTAGCCACCTTCCTGAACAACCGCGCTTTTGCCCGCGCCGACTTCGTCCACCTGAACCTGGACATCCAGCATACGCGCGATCTGGGCGACGACATTCAGCTGACGGCGCATTTCACCGGGCAGCTGGCCGACCAGCCGCTGCTGACCAACGAGCAGTTCGCGGCCGGCGGGCTGACCTCCCTGCGCGGCTATCTGCAGTCCGAGGCGGTCGGCGATGACGGCCTGTCCTTCTCCCTCGACCTGAACTCGCCGTCGCTGGCGCCGTTCGTCAGCTCCATCGCCGGCGACGGATATGTCGACGATTGGCGTTTCTATGCCTTCTCGGATTCGGCGGTCGCCTGGGTGCTGCAGAGCCTGCCGGAGCAGACCAGCGTGTTCAGCCTTGCCAGCTTCGGCGCCGGGACGCGCCTGCAATTGCTGTCGCATTTCAGCGGCACGGTGCTGATGGGCATGCCGATGCGCGACGGACCGGCGACCAGGGCGTGGCATCCCTACATCGAATTCAGCGCGAAGACGGAGCTTTGAGAATGGCATTGGTGGGGCGCAGATTTTCAAACCGTGGCGGCCGCGTGGCGCGGGCGGGATTGTTCGTCTTGGTCGCGGCGCTTTGCGCGATTCCGACGGCGGCGAATGCCTGGTGGCAGAACGACTGGTCCTACCGCAAGCAGATCACCGTCGACACCAGCCCCAAGGGCGCCAACATCGCGGAATCGGCGGGGCGCGTGCCGCTGCTGATCCGCCTGCACAGCGGCAATTTCAGCTTCTCCGACGCGCAGGACAACGGCGCCGACATTCGCTTCGTCGCCGCCGACGACAAGACGCCGCTGGCCTTCCACATCGAGAGCTACGACGCCGTCCTGGGCATGGCCTCGGTCTGGGTCGACGTGCCGGAATTCCCCGCCGGCGCCACCAAGGACATCTGGCTCTATTACGCCAACAAGAAGGCGACGGCGGGCGCCGACGCGCCGGGCACCTTCGATCCGGACTACATGCTGGTCTACCATTTCGACGATGCCGCCGGGCAGCCGGTGCATGACAAGACCGCCAACGCCAACAACGCGACGACCGCCGCGCCCGGCATCGACGAGGGCGCGATCATCGGCAAGGGCGCACGCTTCCTGGGCGGCGCCGCGATCACCGTCCCGGCCAGCACCTCGCTGGCGGTCAAGGCCGGCGACGCCTTCACCTTCAGCGCCTGGGTCAAATACACCGCGCCGCAGCCGCGCGCCGCGCTCTATGCGCGCCATGACGGCGCCGGCGCGCTGGTCGTGGGCCTCGACCGTGGAATTCCCTTCGTCGAAATCGGCGGCAGCGCCACGCCGGTCAGGCTGACCGCGCCGCAGGCGCTGGCCGCCGGGCAGTGGTCGCATATCGCGGTCACCGCCGACGGCAAGGCCGTCACCCTCTATGTCGGCGGCCGCAGCGTGGCGACGGCGCCCGGCGCGCTGCCCGCGCTCAACACGCCGACAGGCATCGGCGGCGACCTGCAGGCCGGCTCCGGCGTGGCGGCGTTCGTCGGCGGCATGGACGAGGTCCGGCTGTCGCGCGTGGCGCGGTCCGCCGCCGTCATCATGGCCGACGCGCAGGCGCAGGGTCCGTCCACCAAGCTGATCGTCTTCGGCGCCGACCAGAAGCAGTCGGGCTTCAGCTTCGGCTATTTCGGCATCATCATCAAATCGGTGACGATCGACGCCTGGGTGGTGATCTCCATCCTCGGCCTGATGGCGGCGATGTCGTGGTTCGTGATGTGGACCAAGAGCTCCTATCTGGGCACCGTCGACCGCGCCAATGACCGCTTCCTCGAATATTACCGCGAGCGCGGCGGCGACCTCTTCGCCATCTAGCGCGACATGGAAGGCCGCGAGCGCGAGCGCAAGCGGCTCGCCCGCTCCTCGATCTACCGCATCTTCCATGCCGGCTCGCAGGAGATCCATCGCCGCGCCGGCGGCACCGGCACCGTGGAACTGGACAGCCAGGGCGTCGACGTCGTGCGCGCCATGATGGATGCGACGCTGGTGCGCGAGAACCAGAAGCTCGGCCGCAACATGGTGCTGCTGACGATCTCGATCTCGGGCGGCCAGTTCCTCGGCCTCCTGGGCACCGTGGTCGGCGTGATGATCCCCTTCGCCGCCATCGCCGCCTCGGGCGACGTAAACATCAACGCCATCGCGCCGGGCATTTCCGCCGCGCTGCTGGCCACCGTCACCGGCCTCGCGGTCGCCATCCCGGCGCTGTTCGGCTACAATTACCTTCTCACCCGCAGCAAGAACATCACGGCCAACATGGTGGTGTTCGTCGACGAGTTCGTCGCGCGCATCTCCGAAATCTATCGCGTGCCGGGCCATGCCGGCGCAGGACATTAGGAGCAGGCGATGAAGGCGCAGGAAGAAGAAAAGGTCTATGACGACATCAACATCACGCCGATGCTCGACCTCGCCTATGTGCTGCTGATCATCTTCATCATCATGACCACCGCCTCGGTGCGGGGCATCAAGGTCGAGCTGCCCAAGACCAGCGCCACGGTCAGCCTGTCGAAGCCGCAGACCCAGGTCATCTCGGTCGCCAACAACGGCAACATCTATCTCAACGCCTATCCGGTGACGATCTCGGACCTGGAGAACCGGCTGCGCACCCAGAAGGCGCGCACGCCGACCTTTCCCGTCGTGCTCAAGGGGGACGCGACGGTGCAGTACCAGAAGGTGATGGAAGTGCTCGATCTGCTGCGACGCCTCGAACTGAGCCAGGTCGGCTTGGTGACCGGCAAGGCGCAGCCGTCCCAGTAGGAGAAGCCGCATGGAAGACCTCGACCAGGAAGACGACGGCGGCGGGTTCTCCAGGATCGCGCGCATCGCCGTGCCGGTGCTGGTCGTGGCCGTGATCGGCGGCAGCATCTGGTATATGCTGCACGGTACCGGCGCCGAGCGCCGCGAGGCGCCGCCGCTGCCGGTGCTGCAGGCGGTGCTGCCGCCGCCGCCACCGCCGCCCAAGGAAAAGCCGCCGCCGGAGCCCGAGAAGAAGGTCGAAGAGGTCCAGAAATCCACGCCGACACCCAAGGAGATGGACGCGCCCAAGCCCGTGACCATCAACGGCCCGGCGCAGGCCGGCAGCGACGCCTTCAATCTGGGCGCCGGCGACGGCTCGGGCATGGCGGCGTCGGGCAACGGCATCGGCGCGGAAAGCTACAGCCGCTACCTGTCTTCGGTGGTGCAGAGCGCGATCGAACAGGACGACCGGCTCAACCATCTGGCGTTCAACGCGCAGATCGGGGCCCGCGTCGACGAGAACCGCAAACTGCATGTGCGCGTCCTGCAATCGAGCGGCGACGCCAAGGTGGACGAGAGCATCGTCGCCGCCGCGCAGCAGGTTCCGGCGCTCGACGAGGAGCCGCCGGGCCCGCTCGAGTTCCGCATCGCGATCCATAGCAAGCGGCCGGCCTGAGAACGGGGATCCGGTGGTGGGTACAAAGGGGAATGTGCGTATGTCGAAGGGGAAAAGCACCGCGGTCGCAAGAACGCTGGGCCTGGGGATGATGGCCTGCGGTCTGCTGGCCGGATCGGCGGTGTCGGCGCAGACGGCCGAGGCCGCGTCGCCGAACGCGACGATCAACCTGATCCGGCTGCTGGTGAAGCAGGGCGTGATCTCGCAGAAGAATGCCGACGCGCTGCTGAAGGAAGCCGAGCAGGCAGCGGCGCAGGCCCGCGCCCCGACCACCGCGCAAACCGCGCCGGCGCAGGGCGCGGAGGCGGCCGGCGCACCGACG
>JAATGL010000197.1 GCA_015654705.1 Alphaproteobacteria bacterium
AAAGGACGCTCCAACGCCTCGCGCAAGCGCTTTCCCACGGTGTCGTTTCTGCAGCGCGTACATCTCAGTCCCGATCCGGGTGTGTTCGAGGTGTTGGCTGAAGGTGCCGCGTCTATCCTTGGACTGATCCTGGCTTTTCTTGGTGTTGCCGGATCGGCCTGGTTCCACTGGCCGCCGGCCGACGGGGCGGCGGCCCTGGCGATCGGTGTGCTCCTGGTAGCGCTTGCGGGTGTCGTCGTCGCCGAAACCCATAGCCTTTTGACAGGCGAGGCCGCGTTGCCGTCGACGACGGATGCGGCACGCGCGCTCTTTGAAGCCGACCCACGCGTCGATACGGTTTGCGAGATTCTCACCATGCACCTGGGGCCGCAGGAAATCCTCATGGCTGTGACGCTTGATTTTCAGGATGATCTGTCAGGTCCGGATCTTGAAGAAGCGGCTGACGAACTGACCACCAAGATGCAAGCCGCCGATCCACGCATCACCCGCCTGTTTCTCAGGCCGGGTCGGGCAAGATCGCGCAGTTCCGGCGAGTAACGCCAAGGATGTGAAATCGTCAGGGGACGAGCACGATCTTGCCGTGCGTGTGGCGCCGCGCGAGATCGCGGTAGGCCTCACGCACATCGTCCAGGCGATAGACCTTGGCGATCGGGAACTCGAGGCGGCCGGTATCGATCAAGCCTGCGAGTTCCGCGAGCACCTCGGCGTTCGCCGCCGCGCCGTTGCCGTCGGTCTTGACCTTGTACTTAGCGGCGGCTGCAAAATCGATGATCGTGTCGATCCGGTCGGGCGCGACGCCTAGTTGGATCGCCAGTTCGACATAGCCCCCGCCGAACGTATCGATGAAGGCATCGACTTTGCCGCCGGACGCGGCGCGGATGCGCTCTGCAACGCCGTCGCCATACGCGACAGGTATCACGCCATGCTTGGCGAGCCAGGCATGGTTCTCGGCGCCGGCCAACCCCAGCACTTTGGCGCCGGCGATCCTGGCCAGTTGAACGGCGATCGAGCCCACGCCGCCCGCGGCGCCGGAGACGACCACGGTGTCGCCCGCTTTCAGCGAAATGGCGCGCACGGCCGCATAGGCGGTCGTTCCCACGACGAACAAGGCGCCCGCCTGCTCCCATGAGATATGTGCAGGACGATGGACGAGATGGTCGGCGTCCACCACGGCCAGCTCGGCCTGGCTGGCGCGATTGTTGGTGAACCCGATGATCTCGTCGCCGACAGTGACGTTCTTGACGGCGCTGCCGACTTCCTCGACGACACCGGCGAGATCGCTGCCCTGGCCCGAGGGAAATGTCGAAGGCCATCGTTCGGCCATGGCGCCTTGGCGAATGCCGGCCTCACCCGGATTGATGCCGGCGGCCTTGACGCGGACGAGGACTTGATCGGCTTTTGGAACCGGCCGATCGACCTCCACAACCCGCAGGACATCGACGTCGCCATATTTATCAAATCTCACAGCGCGAGGCATGGACTTCTCCTTTAGATCGTTGCGGCGGTCACGCTACGCGCACGTCGTGCAAAGCCATGAACGCCTTGTAAAGAACGCGTGGATCGAACTTGCCGTGGTAAACAGCGGGCGGTTCGCGCTTCAAGCCAAGCAGTGCATAGACGCCGGCCTGCGCCGAGCGGATCGAGTATTCGACGGTGAACACGACGTCTTCCGGCAGCTCGCAGAATTGGCCCATGAAGGCGAGATTGTTCCAACCCTTCGGCACGACCTGTGGCCTATCGCCGGCCGCGCGCGGCAGGAACTGACTGGTGATGAACGGCATCATGCAGGGAATGCAGGTGGCCGTTTCCAGGATCTTGGCCGCTTCCGTTTCGATGTGCAGATGGCCGAGCACTTCGGTCATGATTTCGCGGCCGGTGCAGGCCGCCATCGGTTTCTTGACGAAATTTCCGGGCTTGTCGACCGCAAGGCCATAGCCCCAGAAGACGGCGGCATCGTCGGGCTGGCCGATGAAATGCGGCTGGTGCGGGATGACGATCGAGGCCAGCCAGGCGGAATCCGC
>JAATGL010000164.1 GCA_015654705.1 Alphaproteobacteria bacterium
GGCTGCAGGTCGAGCATCCGGTGACCGAGGCGATCACCGGCATCGACATCGTGCGCGAACAGATCCGCATCGCCGCCGGCGGCGCGCTGGAAATGACCCAGGCCGACGTGACCTTTTCCGGCCACGCCATCGAATGCCGTATCAATGCGGAGAACCCGTTCACCTTCCAGCCGTCGCCGGGCCTGATCACCCAGTTCCATTCGCCAGGCGGGCTGGGCGTGCGTTTCGATTCCGCGATCTATGATGGCTACAAGATCCCGCCCTATTACGACAGCCTCGCCGGCAAGCTGATCGTCCACGGACGCAACCGCAACGAATGCCTGATGCGCCTGCGCCGCGCGCTCGACGAACTGGTTGTCGGCGGCATCGAAACCACCATCCCGCTGCAACAGCAGCTCGTGCGCGAGCACGACATCCTCAACGGCGATTACCACATCCACTGGCTGGAGCAGTGGCTGGCCAAAAGAGGGGCTTAAGATCGGACCCGCACGGCGCTAGGCTGCGCCATGCACGGCCATTCCCGCCTGACGCCCGAGATGCTGCTTCGCGCCTATGCCGAGGGCCTGTTTCCCATGGCGGAGCGGCGCGACGATCCGGAACTCTACTGGGTCTCGCCGGAGCAGCGCGGGATCATCCCGCTCGACGCCTTTCACGTGCCGCGGCGGCTGGCGCGAACCGTCCGCGCCGACCGCTTTGCCGTGACCGGCGATCTCGCCTTTGTCGAGGTGATGCACGCCTGCGCCGCGCCGGCGCCGGGCCGCGAGCAGAGCTGGATCAACGCCGAAATCCTGCGGCTCTACACGGCGCTGCACGCCAGCAATCGCGCGCATTCGATCGAATGCTGGCGCGATGGAAAGCTGGTCGGCGGGCTTTATGGCGTGGCGCTGGGCGGCGCGTTCTTCGGCGAGAGCATGTTCAGCCGCGAGACCGATGCGAGCAAGGTCGCGCTGGTGCATCTGGTCGGGCGCCTGATCGCGGGCGGCTTCACGCTGCTCGACACGCAATTCCTGACCGCGCATCTGGCGCGTTTCGGCACGATCGAAATCCCGCGCGCGGAATATCTCGCCAGACTGAGGCGCGCGATCGCGGTCCAGGCCTACTGGTCGGCCCCTTCGGGGAGCGGCGCCAGTCCCTCGGTGTCGGTCGAATCGGGCGACTTGACCTTGACTGGCGCCCGCGAGGCCACGACCGGCGGCGCCGCCGGCGCGTTGGTCCTGCAGAAGATCACCCAGACGTCGTAGAGCGGGTGCTGCATGCCGTTCAGCCCGGGACTGGAGGCGTACATCCAGCCGGAGAAGACCCGCTGCCTGGCATGGTCCTGGCGGTTGTCGTCGATCTGCACAAAGGCGGCGGTCTCCGGCGTCTCGCTGGGCGGCGTCGAATAGCAATAGCGCGCGGTGACGGTGAGCGTCGCGAATTTCACCGGCGTGTTGAGAGGCGCCACGATGTCGAACGCCCGGCCCGTGATCTTGTCGAGCCCGCGCAGCAGCAGCGTCGGCCTAGACGGCGCCGCCGCCACCGCCTTGGCGTTCAGGGCTCCGTTCGGTGCGGGATCGGCATGAACCGCCGAAGCGAGCGCGGCAACCGCGAGGGCGAGGCGCAGCTTCACGGCGAGCCTCCGGGCGCGGCGGGCTTGGCGGCCGGCGTGCTGGCGCTGCCGCTGCTGCCGCCGACGAAGCGTCCGATCAGGCTCATCAGATCGACCGCGCCCTGGGTGTTGCGGATGCTGCCGCCCGGCGCGATCATCGTATCGCTGCCGCCGGGCGACACCGAGAGATAGGAATTGCCCAGCAGCCCGGTTGAGGTGACCATGATCGAGGAATCGTCGGGCAGCTTCACGTCGTTCTTGATGTCGAGATGGACGGTCGCCTGGTATGTCTTGGGATCGAGGGTCAGCGCCGACACGCTGCCGATCTTGATTCCCGAGAGCCGCACATCGGTGCCGACGCTCAGTCCATCGACGCGCTGAAACCGTGCGCTCACATCGTAACCCGACAGGCCGGCCGCGTTGCTGCCGGCATAGAGGAAGTAGAGAAACCCGGCCGCCACCGCCACGACGATCGCGCCGATCAGCGTATCCACTATGTTGTTCTGCATGGGCCGCGCCCTATTCCGGCTTCCAGGGCTGGTAGTCGCCCGTGGCCGGCGGTCGCACGCCGGACCGCGCCAGGCTGCCGTCGGGACGATAGGCGTCGGCCGTGCCGGTCAGGTTGGGCTGGTGTCCGGCTTCCCAGGCTTTCGCCGGCAGTGCCGCGACGGTCGGGGGATCGGCAAAGGTATGATGCAGCCAGCCATGCCAGTCCGGCGGCACGCGCGAGGCCTCCACCGTCCCGGCATAAAGCACCCAGCGGCGCTTTCCGTCCCGGGTCTGGTAATAGCGGTTGCCGAACCGGTCGGTCCCGACCGCCTGGCCGGAGAACCAGGTGGTCAGCAGCGTGCCGTAGGTGGCGCCCCGCCACCAGGAGAAGAGCATTGCGAAGAAAGGCATGACCACACCGCTCGGATTCGGGCCGACTATAGAAGGCGAAAACGCGCCGCGCCAAGGAATGCGTCGTCGCGGACAACAATTCTATACCGCCCTTCCCCGGACGATTTGTGTCTGCGCCGTCACCACGCAACAAAGTTATCCCCGGCGGGCTCCGGCACGCCCTGATGTGGGCGGGGCCGGACAAATCAATGCCGTGTTCTGGCGCCCCGCGCTGGTTCGAGGGACGCTTGGATGTTAATTCTCCGCACATGGTGACCGTGCGCGATTATGAAAGTGCCGAGTTTTGGGCGTCCACGGGCTGGATTGCGCCCTGGCTGAAGAGCGTCGATCCCGTCTATTGGCGCGAGATGATTCCCTGCATTGGCGCGAATATTTTTCCGCGCCAGACCGGCTGGGAGGCCTTCATCCTGAGCGATGAAGGCCGCCAGAAGCTGCGGGGCCAGCTCTGCACCCGCATTTCCCAGGCAAGCGACACCTTCGTCCCATGGCTGGCGCAGGCGCTCGAAATGAACGGGCTCAGGGTCCTCGAAATCGGCTGCGGCTCGGGGTCGAGCACCGCCGGCTTGGCGCATGCCGGCGCCAGGGTGACGGCCTTCGACATCAAAGGGCCGTCGCTCGTCGTCGCGCGCAAGCGCCTGTCCCTGCTCGGCCTCGACGCGCAGATCAGCGAGGTCCCCTCGACATGGCTGCAGGCCGATATCGATCCCGAGACGTTCTCTGGGCCCTACGACCTGATCGTCTGCTACGCCATGCTGGAACATCTGCTGATTCCGGAGCGGCTCAACCTGCTGAAGCTCTGCCGCCGCATCATGGAACGCGACGGCGCGATGCTCGCGACCTATGAAACGCCCAATCGGTTCGCGCCGTTCGACTGGCATTCGTCGAAACTGCCCTTCACCGACATCCTGCCGGACGCGCTGGCCTGGGAATTCGCCAAGCAGCGATCGCCCCGCCGCGATCATCCCGCCAGGCGGACAACGGCGACGACGATGGAGCCCATGGAGGTGCTGTATCGCTTCGGCCGCGGCGTGTCGTGGCACGAATTCGATCTGGGCTTCGGGCTGCGGAATCTCGAGATCGTGCTGGACGGCTATTCGCCGCGGTCGAAAAACCAGAAGAACTACCGGCCGGACGACGCTTATGAAGCGGCGCTGGCGGACATTTTCGCCAAACTGGATCCGCCCGTGCCGCGCGGCTTCTGCCGTCCGTCGCTCGAATTTCTGATGCGGCTGGTTCGATAGGACGCGGCAAGGCGCGCCGCGCCGGGTACCGATTCACATTTCCTCCACAGGCCCCATGCCGCCTGTGAATGTCATCAGACTGAAAATATTTTTCGGGCGATTTTTGAAACCCGCTTGACTCGCGGGTTTTGTGCGCCGCGTTAGGACACAATATCTGGTAGGTAAGGTTTGATTAACCACTTACCGCTTGCGTGGTCGACAGCGGCGTGTCCATACTTTGATCCTGTCGCCGATCGCGACACCAAATCTGGGCGGACCGACAACACCTGGCCGCCGGAGACATTGCCGCACAGGCACCGTCCCGGCGAGGGCAGAACTGTCCCCCGAATGGTGCCGGACGGCTGCGGACGTGGAAACAAACTCAGGTTATTTGGGGGCTTCGCATGCGCATTCGGCGTCAGTTCACGGTGGACGGCAAAAGTGCCTATGACGGCATCGCGTTTCACAACGTCTCGAGCGAGATCCGCAATCCGGACGGCTCGGTGGTGTTCCGCCAGACCGACATCGAAGTCCCCGCCGACTGGAGCCAGGTGGCCTGCGATGTGCTGGCCCAGAAATATTTCCGCAAGGCTGGCGTTCCGACCGCGCTGAAACCCGTGCCCGAGGACGGCATTCCCGAATTCCTCTGGCGCAAGACCGCCGAGGGGACGGAGACCGCCGGTGAGAACTCCGCCAAGCAGGTGTTCGACCGGCTGGCCGGCACCTGGACCTATTGGGGCTGGCAGGGCGGCTATTTCGACGGCGAGGCCGATGCGAGCGCCTTCTACGACGAGCTGCGCTACATGCTGGCGACCCAGAAAGCGGCGCCCAATTCGCCACAATGGTTCAACACCGGGCTGCATTGGGCCTACGGCATCGATGGGCCGAGCCAGGGCCATTACTATGTCGACCACAAGAGCGGCCGGCTGACCAAATCCGCCTCGTCCTATGAGCATCCGCAGCCCCATGCCTGCTTCATCCAGGGCGTCTAGGACGACCTGGTCAATGAAGGCGGCATCATGGATCTGTGGACGCGGGAAGCGCGTCTCTTCAAATACGGCTCGGGCACCGGCACCAACTTTTCCGCCCTTCGCGGCGAGAACGAGAAGCTGTCGGGCGGCGGCAAGTCGTCGGGATTGATGAGCTTCCTCA
>JAATGL010000115.1 GCA_015654705.1 Alphaproteobacteria bacterium
AGCACGAGATCGTCGATGCGGTGGAGCGGGTGATCGCGGCCTATCTGGCGCTGCGCACCGGACCGGCCGAGCGCTTCCTCGACACCTATCGCCGCGTCGGCATCGTGCCGTTCAAGAACGTCGCCTATCAGGACCAGCTCCATGCCGCTTATTAAGCTCGGCGCGCATGGCGGGGACGGCGCGTTCGTCGAGGACCCGTTCTTCTTCGTGCCCGACGGCAAGGCGTTTCCCGAGGAGAAGGGCGTCATCGTCACGCTGGCGCGGTTTCAGGGCGAGCGTGAGACGCTGTTCGCGCATCATGCGCCGGTCGGCGTGCGGCTGGCGGCGAACGAAAATCCGCAGGTGCTCAAGACCGACCTGCCGCGCCTCGCCGCGGTGGTGCTCGAATTTCCCAAATTCCGCGACGGGCGCGCCTTCTCCTGGGCGCGGATGCTGCGCACGCGCTTTCATTACAGCGGCGAAATCCGCGCCAGCGGCGATTTCCTGCCCGACCAGCTCGCTTTCATGGCGCGCACCGGCTTCGACGCCTTCGAGGTGCGCCAGGATTTCACCCTCGAACAGTTCGCCCAGGCGCTGCGCGAGATCACCACCCCCTACCAGCCCGCCGCCGACGGCCGCAAGACCATCCGCGATCTGCGGGCGGCGCGCTGAAGCGCATCGGGCTCCACGTTACGCACGCAGAAAACTTGTCGATCGGAAATTCCGTCCCGTTCTCCATTTCACAAAGCCATCGCTTTACGGCGGACGGATTTCTGACTAGAGGTTGGAAAAAGGTGAGTGCGCCATGCGATATCTTCCAGCCCTGTCCCTTCTCGCGGTCCTGGCATCGGGTGCGTCCGCCCTCGCCGATCCGCCCTCCAACGCCGTCATGAAAATGACGCCGCCGGCGGAGGGCGCGCGTCCGTCGCCGGCGCAGATGTGCGCCATGCGCGTCGAGATGCAGACCGCCCAGATCGGCCAGCTGGAGACGAAGCTCGCCCTGACCGACAGGCAGAAGCCGCTGTTCGAGGCGTGGAAGAAGGTGCGGCTGGAGATGGGCAAGGCCTGGCCCTGCCCGCCGCCGCCGATGGGCCTGGACGTGCCGATGCCGACGCGGCTGGACCACGAGGAGAGCATGCTGACCTATTCGCTGGGCGCGCTGCGCAAGGAGCGGCCGGTCGTCGTGGCGCTCTACCAGGCGCTGACGCCGCAGCAGCAGGGGACGTTCGATGGACGGCCGCCGCCGGACGCCGCCCCCGAGCCGCACGACCAGCCCGAGGCCCCGAAGCCCAAGCCGGCCGCGCCGTCGCATTGACGATTTTCCCGATTGACTTGCCGCCCGCGGCTGCAACGATGCGCGGCAGCCGTCGAAAGGACCCGAGATGAAATACGGAATCGATTATCGCTTTCTGCCCAAGGGCGCCGAGAGGCCCGTCGACAACACCACCATGACCCGTCCGGTGGATGTCGAGGTCGACGAGACGCAGTTCACGCTGGTCCCCAATGTCGGCGACTATGTCGATTTTCCCGGCGAGGCCGATATCCGCCATGTGCCCATTCTCGGCCGGGTGAAGAGCCGCTGCTTCCGCTACGTGCTGGGCTATTGCTACGTGACCATCGTGGTCGAGGAGACCGACGTCGACTGGGCCCAGGTCCGGCCCTGATACGTTCGTGAGTGCCTGACGCGGCTGTCTTGACCCTGACATACGCTTGGCCCACACAGGCGCCGCCGCCCCCAGGAACGCCGCCCATGAGTTCGCGCGTCGAGCCGCTGCTGCCGCGCTTCGCCAGCGTGGAAAAGGTGATCGAGCGGCTGAAGCCGGTCGAGCCCGTCTATGTGCTGCATCCCGGCCGCTTCGCCGCCGCGGCCAAGCGCTTCATCGACTCTTTTCCCGGCGACACGCTGTTCGCGGTGAAGGCCAATCCGGCGCCGCTGGTGCTGGACCAGGTCTATGCCGCCGGCATCCGCCATTTCGACACCGCCTCACTGCCCGAGATCGAGCTGGTGCGCGGGCGCTTTCCCGACGCGATCTGCCATTTCATGGCGCCGGTGCGCGCGCCGGGCTCGGCCAAGGCGGCGTTCGAGCGCTTCGGCGTCACCGACTATGTGGTCGATTGCGATTTCGAGCTGGACAAGCTGCTGGCCGAGACCAAAAGCCCCAAGAAGCTGCGCATCTTCGTGCGCATCGCCACGCCCCTTGGCGGCGCGGTGCTGGAACTGTCCAGCAAGTTCGGCACGACGCCGGAGGATGCGGCGCGCCTCCTCAAGCGCGTGGCGGAAGCCGGCGCGGCGCCGGCCATCACCTTCCATGTCGGCTCGCAATGCCTGTCGCCGTTCTCCTATGCGCAGGCGGTGGAGATGGCGCGGCGCACCGCCCTGCTCTCCGGCGTGGAGATCGCCGCGCTCGATCTGGGCGGCGGCTTTCCCGGACCCTATCCGGGCAACGACGTGCCGCCCTATCACTGGTATTTCGACACCATTCGCGAGGCGCTGCAGACCTTCGGCGCCAAGGTGCCGCCGGTGCTCTGCGAGCCGGGACGCGCGCTGATCGCCGAGGGCATGTCGCTGATCACCCAGGTGATCCTGCGCAAGGGCGACAGCCTCTACATGAACGACGGCGTCTATGGCAGCTTCGACGAATTGACGCTGCCCGGCTGGACGGCGGATTACCACACCAAGTCCTTCACGCTGGACGTCAAGAACCGCGCCCTGCCGCTGCCCGGCGAGCAGCGGCCGTTCCGCATCTTCGGCCCGACCTGCGACACGCTCGACGTGCTGCCGCGCCCGCTGATGCTGCCGGAGAACATCGCCGCCGGCGATTTCATCGTCTTCGAGGCGATCGGTGCCTATTCCGTCGCCGTGCGCACCAGCTTCAACGGCTTCTTCCCCGACAATTGGGCGGTGGTGGGCAACTGAACGCTGTTTTTGACGCGAACGAAGCCTTAAGGGCTGGCGGGCCAAAATCCCGTTATGGGAATTGCACCGCCCAAGGAACGCTTGAGCCATCTGCTCGAACTGGCCGGCCAGGGCCCGGCGGCGCGCGCGGCGCTGCTCGGCGAACTGGCCGACCTGCTGCTCGACTGGCCGTGCGACTATGCGCAGGCGATGCGCGCGCCCTTCGAGGCGCTGCTGGAAAAGGTCGCCCGCGAGGTCGACGCGCCGGCCCGCGCGGCGCTGGCCGAACGGCTGGCCGGCCATGACGAGATTCCGGTCGCCCTGCTCAACGAACTCTTCCTCGAAGCGCCGAAGGAATTCCGCGCCCGCATCCTGGCGCGTAACGCGGCGCTGGGCGCCGACACGCCGCGCGAAACCGCCGACGGCCGCGCCCTGGTCGCGGCCGCGCGCACGACCGTGAACGGAGCCTTCGCCGATACCTTTGCCGCGATGCTGGCGCTGCCCCGCGCCACCGCCTCGGACATCCTGCATGACGAAACCGGCCAGTCGCTCGCCGTCGCCTGCAAGGGCGCGGGTCTCGACCGGGCGGCGTTCTCCGCCATCGCGCTGATCTCCGCCGGCAGCGCCGATGCCGCCGGCCGCCTCGGCGCCTATGACGACATTCCGAGCGCCGCCGCCGAACGGCTGACGCGCTTCTGGCGCGCGCGGCTGTAAGCGGCGCCGCATCGTCCGCCGGCTGGACAAAAGTCCCACAATCTTGACACATCTTTTGGTTGCATCTCCGGTCTTATCGGACAGGAAGACCGTCGTCCTAGCGGTCATAAGTCTTTAGAAGAACATGATTATTCGCGTCATTCTGGATTAAAAGTTGTTGCCTTATAAAACACAATCGGAAGTATAGGATAATTCTCCTTACCGGATTGGGCACGCCGTCCGACCGCAGCAAAGGGGAACGACATGCAAGACATGGACAGCCTGGCCGCCGCCGGCTTCGCGCCGCATCTGGCGCCCTATCGCGCCGGGATTGCGCAGGCCGTGGTGGCGCATATCTACGACGTGGAGCTCAAGGACATGCGCGCCGCGACACGGCGCAATCCGCGCACCGCGCTGGCCCGCCAGATCGCGATGTATCTGAGCCATACGGTGTTCGGAATGACGGTCAGCCAGGTGGCCGCGGTGTTCCGGCGTCACCGCTCCACGGCCTGCCACGCGCTGCATCACATCGAGGATCTGCGTGACGATCCCGAACTCGACCGCACGCTGGCCTATCTGGAGACGATGCTGCGCAGCGCCGCGGGAGAGGCGGCATGATCGCCGACGGCGAATTGCAGCGCGAGGCGCGCCGCGTGCTGCGCCGCCTGCTGGCGGCGGACGCCGTGCTGGCGCGCGCGCCGGACGGAGATTTCGCCGTCCTCAGAAACGGCAAGCCCGACCGCGCGCACACCCGCGCGACATCCGAGGCCGTCGCCGGGTTCCGCACGCGCGACTGGATCGCGCCGCGCGGCACGGCGCCGGAAAGTTTCGCGCTCAGCGAGGCCGGCGCCGCCTGGCTGCGCCGCACCGAGGCCGACGGCGACCCCTTCGCCGCCCAGCACCAGTTGCGCCGCCGCCGCCTCGTCGTCGACGCCGAAGGCATCGCGCGCAACGTGATCGCCGACGAAGGCGAATCGCCGCTCGCCCGCCTGCGCGCCCGCAAGCTGATCGACGCCACCCAATGCGAGGCCGGCGAAAGGCTGCGCCGCGATTTCACCCTGGCGCAGCTGGCGCCGCGGCTGGGCGTCGATCTGAGCGCGCCGGTGGTTCTGGGACGGCGCGGCGCCAAGGGCGAGACGCTGACCGAGACCGTGCTGGCCGCCAAACAGCGTTTCGCGCGCGCCATGAAGGCGGTGGGACCGGGGCTCGGCGATCTGCTGTTCGACGTCTGCTGCCATCTGATCGGATTGGAGGATGCGGAGCGCGCTTTCGGCTGGCCCACTCGCACCGGCAAGGTCGTGCTGGGCCTCGCGCTCGACCGCCTGGCGCTGCATTACGGCATGACGGTCGCCGCCCCCCGCCGTGCCCCGATCCGCAGCTGGCAGGCGGAGTGATGTTTCAGGAGGAACGAATGTTTCTAGCTGCGCGTCGTCTGGGAATGGGCGCGGCGGCTGGTTTCGATGTCGGCCTTGACGTCGGCCAGGCCGCGCGCCGTCATCGAGGCGACGGTATCCAGCAGCGTCGCGCCGCTGGCGCAGGCGGTGGCGTTGTAGCTGCAGAGGTGCTGCGGATCCTTCATGTTGGGCTGCACCTGGGCCCTGGCCCATTCGCCGACTTCGGAGGCGACCGGGGCGCCGACGGATACCGGGCGGCCAAGGCCGAGGTCGGGCTCGTGCGGCATCAGCAGCGCCACCAGGCCGATCCAGAACATCGCGCGGAAAATCATCGGTCCAACCTGCCTGCTGCGTTGATCGCAACCTGCGTCCCGGCCCTCTTCCAGCCTCTGAAAGGATTCGGTAAAGTTCGATCTAACGCGGCCAATCCGAGCTTTTACGGACTTCAGCGAGAACGGCGTATTGCCCGGATCGGTTCCGTTCGAAACAACATTTTCTCAAAATCGGCGCGTTGTTTAGGCGTCTCTGAGTCAAATTTGAATCAATCTTTAACGCCCAAGGTCTTCGAGCAGGGCAGCCTCAGACGGCCTTCGCCGGGAGCGAGACGGTGGCGCTGAAGCCTTCGTCGGGGGCGCTGTCGATCGCCAGCCGGCCGCCATGCGCCTCGGCCAGCGCCTTGACCAGGGTGAGGCCGAGGCCGGCGCCGGCGGTGTGGTCGGCGGTGCTGCGGCCGCCCTGCTCGAAAGGGCGCAGGATGCGCGCGATGTCCTCGCGCGCCACGCCTGGGCCGTTGTCGGCCACCAGAAGGCAAACCGCGCCGTCCGCGCACGCCGCGGAGAGATGCACGGCGCCGCCCCGCTGCGTGAAATTGACGGCGTTCTCGACCAGCTGGAACACCATGGTGGTGACGGCGTTCTCGTCCGCCTCGACGATCAGGCCTGAGGGCGCGGCGGCGTCGAGCGCGATGTCCTTGTCGCGGGCGCGCGCCTCGAAGGCGTTGCGCGCCGTCCACAGCACCGCGCCGGCATCGACATTGGTGCGGCACAGCTCGTAGCGCCCGGCCGACAATTTGGTCAGGTCGAGGATCTGGTTGATCAGGCGCAGCAGGTTGTGGCCGCCCTCGTGGATCAGGGCGGCATATTCCTTCACCTGCTCCGGGCCGAAGCGGTCGGCCATCGAGCGCATCAGGTCGGAAAAGCCGATGATGGCGTTGAGCGGCGTCTTGAGCTCGTGGCTCATGGTGCGCATCAGCGTCGTCTTGGTGGTGTCGGCGTCGGCGGCGGCGCGGTCGAAGCGGCGCGCCAGGTCGGCCAGATAGCTGGCCTGGGCCGCGGCCTCGCTGCGCGTCTCGGCCAGCGCCCTGGTCTGCTCCTCCAGCGCCAATTCGGTGCGGCGGCGGTCGGTCACGTCGGTGAAGACGATGGCGCGGCCGCCTTCCACCGTGGCGCGGTCGCGCACCAGATAGGCGGCGCCCGAAACGGTCTCGACGGTCAGCACGCCGGCCGGGGCGCGATGGATATCCATCCGCCGCGCGATCCACGCCGCGCGGCCTTCCGGCATCCGCAGGAGGTCCTGCTCGGCCGCCCGCATCAGCATGTCGCGGAAGGCGCTGCCCCTGGCCTGCGCCGCCGAGGCATAGCCGAAGATCGCGGCGTAGTTGTCGTTGCACATCGCCAGCCGGTCGTCCTTGCCGAAGAAGGCGAAGCCGTCGGCGCTGAGCGCGATGGCGTCTTCGAGCCGGGCCTGCGCGTGGCGCGCGCCGGTCACGTCGCTCCACAGCGCGATCCAGTGTCCGTTGTGGGTGAGGCGCGCCTTGATCTCGACGATGCGGCCGTCGGCGAGGCGGATGTCGAGCGGGCGGTATTCGCCCGGGCGGAACTGGGCGCGGCGCCAGGCGACATAGCCGTCGACATCGCCGGCATCCGGCGACACTTCGCCGCCCGCGATCTGCAGCCGGATCAGGTCTTCGTAGCAAAGGCCCAGCAGGTCCGCGCGGGCGGGCAGCGCACGGAACAGATAGTTGAAATGCCGGTTGCTGAAGACCAGCCGCTCGTCGCTGTCGAACACCGTGACCGCGACGCGCAGGCAATGCAGCGCCGCGATGACGGCGGGAGCGACCGCCGTATCGAGATCCACGCGCTCCTGGGCCGGCGAAAAGGCAAGTTGCACGCGCGCGTTCCCCTCACAGCGGCGCCACTGTGCCAGAACGGAATTGCCGAAAGGTTAGGCGCCGATGGGCAGCGCCGCCCGAATCGCGCCACCATCCTTAACCGAAGGTGAATCCGAAGCGCGACAAACCTTGTAGATTAACGAATGAAATCGGGTGGCGTTCAAACTTCGTTAAGGTTGGACCGCGACCATCGGGGCCTGCAAAGCCTGCAAGGCGTATAGGGTTAATGGGCGTTCACGACAAGCTTCGCACTGCCTCCGGCGCCGACGACGCGGCGCTGCGCAAGCTTTTTGTCAGTATACAGACGGCCAAGGCGGTGATCGGCGCGACGCTGGCGCTGGCCTTCCTGGGTCTCGTCGGCCGGCCCGACGCGGTCGAGGCGGTGGCGCTGGCCGGGCTCGTCGCACCGGCGGCGCTGGCCGGCCTCGCCTTCACGCGGCTGCGCCTTGCGCTGCTGGAGCAGGCGGCGCTGGCGATCTTCGCCGCCCTGATTGGCTATCTGGCGGCGCTGACCGGCGGCGTGACCTCGCCGCTGATCGTCTGGCTCGTGCTGG
>JAATGL010000225.1 GCA_015654705.1 Alphaproteobacteria bacterium
CCGCCGATCCCGCTGGAGAACCGGAACGCCGCGATCTGGGGACACGCAGCCAATCTGCAGCGCCACCTGCACGACGCCAATCTGCCGCAGAACATCGCCTGCCTCGGCGAGATCCGCCAAACCGTCGAGCGTCACGCCGACCGCTTCGTGTTCGGCGAATTCTCCGAAGGCTTCGAGCGCTCCGGCGCCTATGCCGCGCCGCATGTCGGACTGCATGCCGGCTACACCTTCGCGATGCTCAGGGCACGGCGGCTGGCGCCGGATTTCGTGCTGGAGAACATCGCCACGCTGTCGCGCCATCCGGCGCATTGGCCCTGCGTCTCGTTCTGCAACCACGACATCGTGCGCACCGTCACGCGCTTCGGCGGCGGGCGCGACGGCGATCCCCGGCTGGCCAGGCTGATGCTGGCGCTGCTGCTGTCGCTGAAGGGGACCGTCCTGATCTATCAGGGCGAGGAGCTGGGATTGCCGGAAGTCGATTTGCGCCGCGACCAATTGCGCGATCCGGTGGGCGATCTCTACTATCCCGTCGCCAAGGGCCGCGACGGCTGCCGCACGCCGATGCCCTGGGACGCCGCGGCGCCCAATCTGGGATTTTCGAGCGGCACGCCCTGGCTTCCGGTCGGGGCCACACACAAGCCGCTGGCGGTCTCGGTGCAGGAGGACGATCCGGACTCGACGCTCGCCTTCGCGCGCGCCTTTCTGGCAAGGCGCCGGAAAAGCCCGGCGCTGCGTCTGGGCGAGATCGCGGTCGTCGAAGCGCCCGCGCCGATCCTCGCCTTCACCCGCACTTTGGGAAGTGAGCGCGTGCTCTGCGTCTTCAACATGAGCGCGGACGACGCGATGTTTGAAGGCCGGACGCTTGCGCCTTACGGTTTCCGGGTCGGCTGAATGTCCCTTGCATCGAAGGCGATCAGCACCGCCTCGATCGGCAACAGGACACAGCGGTGGCGGCTGCGAAGCGCGGCGGCACCGTCGAACGCGGCATAGGTGTCGAACGGGGCGGCGGGCGGCTCGGCTGCGTCCGCCAGCATCCGCGCCACGCTGTCGTGCAGCGCCGCGACCTCGTCGCGCGTCAGCCCGACGGCATCGCCGCCCAGGATCGCGGCCGAGGCCTGCGCCAGCACGCAGGCCCTGGTGTCGTGGGCGATACCGGCAATCCGCCCGTCCTCCCGAGCCAGATCGACCGTCACCCGGTCGCCGCAAGTCGGATTGTGCGCCGTCCCTGTTGCGTGGGGCTCGGGCAGGCGGCCGGCGCCGGTGGCATCGGCGGCCAGCCGCAGCAGCGCCTTCTTGTAGAGCGGATCGCTCATCGTGCCCGATACGCCGCCAGCGCCTCCGGCGTGTCGATGTCGGTCAGCGGCCCGTCATCCGCGGCTTCGACCTCGCAGACCAGATCGCCATGGGCGGCGATCAGATGCCTGGCGCCGACATCGCCTTCCAGCGCGGCGATCTCGGGAAAGAACCGCCGCGCCCACAAAACCGGATTGCCGCGCCTGCCGCGCCGCGTCGCCACGCAGACCGCGCGCGCCTCGCCCGGATCGAAGGCGGCGATCAGCGTGTCGATCAGGGCCGGCGAGACGCCGGGCATGTCGCCGAGCAGGATCACGGCGCCGTCGCAATCCGCCGGCAGGGCGTTGATGCCACATCTGAGCGACGTGCTCAAACCGCTTGTAAAATCGGGATTATTCACCATCTGCACGGGCAGGCCCGCAAGCGCGGCCTCTGTCCTGGGCGCGTCGTTGCCGGTGACAACAACGACCGGGTCCGCCGCACTCGACAGCGCCGCCTCGACGGCGTGGCGCAGCAGCGGCCTGCCGTCGATTGGGACCAGCAGCTTGTTGGATCCCATGCGCGAGGACAGGCCGGCGGCCAGCACGACGGCGCCGATCTTCGGCAAGCGCGGGGGCTCCGCGGGACACTCGTCGCGCGGCTGCGGCCGGCTGGCGATTTCGCCGAGCAGCCCGCCGACCCCCATGGCCGCGATCTCGGCCCGGCCGACCGGCAGCCCGGCCGCGATCCGCCAGAGGACGAAATCGAAACCGTTCTGCTTGGGCGAGCGGGCGCAGCCGGGCAGACCGATGACGGTGGCGCCGTTCAGCCGTCCCGCCAGCAGCAGATTGCCCGGATCGACCGGCATGCCGAAGACGTCGATGGTGCCGCCGGCCGCTTCGATCGCCGCCGGAATCACGTCGCGCCGGTCGGTGATGGCGCTGGCGCCGAAGATCAGGATCGGATCGGCGCCTTGCGCCTCCGTGATGGCCGCAGCGAGGGCGGCGGTCTCATGCGCCACCCGTCGCTCGAACATGATCTGCGATCCGATGGCCTCCAGGCGGCTTTCCAGGGCTTGCCGGTTCTTGTCGAGCAGGGCCGGCCTGATGTCCGGCAGGGCTGTCGAGATCAGCGCGGCGCGGCGCGGCAGGAAGGGCGCCAGACGCACAACCGGCTGGCCGTGCAACAGGCGCTCTGCGGCTTCGACCTGTGGGCACGGCGCCGCAAAGGGAATGATCTTGACCGTCGCCAGCATCTGGCGCGGCGAGACCCGCGCAAACGGCGCGACGGTCGCCAGAGTGATCGATTCGTCCACGGCGTTGAGTGCATCCACCCGCACCGCATCGACCAGCGCCAGCCCGGCGGCGGTCGCATACAGATTGGCGCGCCCGGTGAACGCGGCGCCGATCCGAACGCCGGCGCCGGCGCCGGCCTGGGCCAGCCGGGCCGCCGCTTCATCCTCCGCCATGTCGCCGTCTTCGAGGCGCGCGACGACGACGTCGCGAAGGCCCGCCTCGACCAGAGCCGCGACGTCGTCGTCGCTCAGCAACCGGCCCTTGCGCAACAAGCGGGCGCCCGCGCGCACCGAATGGACGAGGATGGCGCCTGCGGCGCTCTCAACGGGGGTGCTGCCGAACTGCATGGCGCTGAGATTAGGCGGCGACGGCCTCGCGCGGCAAACGCATCCGGGCGCGCAGACCGCCCTCGGCGCGGTTCTCCAGCGTCACCGCGCCGCCATGGCCTTCGGCAATGGCCTTCACCAGAGTGAGGCCGAGGCCGGTTCCGCCGGTCGCCTCGTTGCGCGAGCTTTCCAGCCGCACGAAGGGCTCGAAAACGCGCCGCTGCTCGGCCTCGGGAATGCCCGGGCCTTCGTCCTCGACCCGGATTTCGTAGGCGCCGTCCGCCTGCGCCAGCTCGACGCTGGCGCTGCGGCCATAGGCGACCGCGTTTTCCACCAGATTGCGCACGGCGCCGCGGATCTCGTTGGGCCGGCAGGCGAGCGGCGCCGGCTCATGCGCCTTCCAGCTCACCGGCTCGCCCAGATCGTCCAGATCGGCGCAGATGCTTTCCAGCAA
>JAATGL010000097.1 GCA_015654705.1 Alphaproteobacteria bacterium
GGGATCGCGATGCTGCCCGTGCCGCACCGCGTCGCGGGCAGGGAGCCGCCGGCGATCGCGCTCGCGGCCATCGGCGCGTCGCATCAGGGCATCTTCGATCTCGATTTCGAGACCGGCCAGGTGCATCTGTCGCGCGAGGCCGCGTCGCTGATCGGATTGAGCGAGGCCCAGGCGCGTATGCCGCACGCGGCCTGGATCGCGCGCGTGCACGACGATGACCGCGCCGTCTACGAACAGGCGCTGTCCGACTATCGCGCCCAGACGGGCCTTGCCTTCCGCATCGAATTCCGCGTGCGCGGCGAAGGCGGCCGCTATTTCTGGTTCGAGCTGCGCGCCACGATGATGGGCGCGGCCAGACCCGCCAGCCGCTGCCTGGGCCTGATCGCCGACATCACGATGCGCAAGGAATCCGAGGAGGCCGGCACCGACCACACGCTGCGCGATCCGCTGACCGGGGTCGGCAACCGCGCGGCGCTGATGGAAAGCCTGGACGGGCTGGGCGACGGATTCCTCGATACGACGCTGGCGATGCTCGATATCGACCGGTTCAAGGCGATCCACGCCAGCCTCGGCGATGCGGGCGGCGATGCGCTGCTGATCCAGATCGCCGAGAGGCTGGCCGAGCGCCTGGATGCGGAAATCTTCCGCGTCGGCGGCGACGCCTTCGCCATCCTGCTGCGCCACAGCGACGGCAGCGCCGCATCGGTGGGAACGCAGCTGGTCGAGATCTGCGGCGGCGCCTACAGCCAGGACGGCCGCAGCATCTTCGCGCCGGCCGGCGTCGGCGTCACCGTCGGCCACGACGCGCGCGACGCGCCCGATCTGGTCAAGAACGCCGAACTGGCGCTGGCCCAGGCCAAGCGCGACGGCGGCGGCTGCGCGCGCGTCTATGCCCGCGCCATGAGCGCCGTGGTGCCCGGCGATTCCGTGGCGCTCGAAGCCGAGCTGCGCGGCGCCATCGAGCACGATCAGCTCGAAGTGTTCTACCAGCCGATCGTCCGGCTGGCGGACGCCAGCGTGGCGGGCTTCGAGGCGCTGCTGCGCTGGCGCCATCCCGAGAAGGGCCTGATCGCGCCGGCCGATTTCATCCTCCATTCGGAGGAGACCGGGCTGATCGTAACGCTGGGCGCGTTCGCGCTGGAGCGCGCCGCGCACGACCTCTCGCAGTGGCAGCGTTTCTTTCCGCTCAGCCCGCCGCTGTTCGCCAGCGTCAACGTCTCGCGCCGCCAGCTTCGCGATCCCGGCTTCGAAACGTTCCTGCGGCAGGTGCTGGAGGTCTGCGGCATCGTGCCGGGGACCCTGAAGCTGGAAGTCACCGAAAGCGCCGTCATCGCCGATGCAAGGCCCATCCTGAAGCGCATCCGCGCGCTGGGCGCGGGGCTGGCGATCGACGATTTCGGCACCGGCCAGTCGAGCCTCAGCCAGCTCAAGGACATTCCCTTCGACACGGTGAAGATCGACAAGAGCTTCCTGTCGCGCCACGGCGGCACGCACAGCGAGTCGGACGGCGACGTGGTGCTGAGTTCGGTGGTGTCGCTGGCGCACGACCTGAAGCGCGACGTCGTCATTGAGGGCGTCGAGTCCCAGCACGATGCGCAGCGCCTGAAGGAGATCGGCTGCGAATTCGCGCAAGGGTTCTATTTCTCGCCGCCGCTGCAGATGGCGGATGCGCTCAACTACATCGCGCGGCATTACAATCCGGCCAGCGCCGTCAAGACGCCGTCAGGCCCGTCCGGCCTCGGCGGACAGGCCGGAGATGTCGGCGCCGAGCGTGGCTAGCGCGGCGCGCCATTTGGCGTCGCAGGCGAGATCGAACAGGATCGCATTGTCGGGGTCGCAATGGAGCCAGCCATTGGACAGAATCTCGCTCTCGATCTGCCCCGGGCCCCATCCGGCATAGCCGAGCGCGAACAGCGATTTCCGCGGGCCCCGTCCTTGGGCGATGGCGCGCAGGATATCCACGGTCGCGGTCAGCGACACCTCCGGCGTGACCGCCATGGTCGCTTCGCTGTCGGCATATTCGGCGGTGTGCAGCACGAAACCCTGGCCGGTGCGCACCGGCCCGCCGAACAGGATCGGCGGATCGGGCGCGTCGTCCGCCACCGTCACCTCCATGTTGGCCAGCAATTCGCGGAACGTCAGGCCCTCGAACGGCTTGTTGACGATCAGCCCCATCGCGCCCTGGTCCGAATGGGCGCACATGAAGATGACGCTTTTCTCGAAGCGCGGATCGGACATGCCGGGCAGCGCGATCAGCAGCTTGCCGAGCAGGAATCCGTCGCCGCTGTCGCCGCGCCGCGGTGGGACATTCGCCATGGGCGGAGCTTAGCACGATGCGCGCGTCCGCAAATCCTTTGCGGGGCGGCAGGGCCTGCGCTACAACCCGCCCCGGACAAACAGACAGGAGTGGCCATGACGATCAAGGTGGGCGACAGGATTCCGTCGGCGACGCTGATGCAGAAGCAGGATGGCGGGCCCAAGCCGGTGAAGACCGACGATCTGTTCGCGGGAAAGAAGGTCGTGGTGTTCGCGCTGCCCGGCGCCTTCACGCCACCTGCTCGGCCAAGCACCTGCCGGGCTTCATCCAGAACGCCGATGCGATCAAGCAGAAGGGCGTCGACGCCATCGCCTGCATCTCGGTCAATGACGCATTCGTGATGGGCGCCTGGGGCGAGCAGCAGGGCGCCGGCGACAAGGTGATGATGCTGGCCGACGGCAACGGCGATTTCACCCGCGCGCTCGGCCTGGAGATGGACGCCTCGCGTTTCGGCATGGGCCAGCGCAGCCAGCGGTTCTCGATGGTGGTCGATGACGGCGTGGTGAAGGAACTGAACGTCGAGGAGCCGGGCGCCTTCTCGGTCTCCAGCGCCGAGCATATCCTCAAAGGGCTTTAGGCTTTAAGGGATCGCGGCGCGGGCGAGGGCGTCCGCGCGCGCGTTCTCGACATGGTCGGAATGGCCCTTGACCCAGCGCCATGTCACGTCGTGGCGTTCGAGGCTCAGTTCCAGAGCGCGCCACAGGTCGTCGTTCTTGACCGGCTTCTTGTCGGCGGTCTTCCAGCCATTGGCCTTCCAGCGCGCCAGCCATTTGGTGGCACCGTCCAGCAGGTAGCGCGAATCGGTGTGGATCGTGACGGCGGACGGTCCCTTCAGCGATTCCAACGCGCGGATTGCCGCCATCATTTCCATGCGGTTGTTGGTCGTCGCCTTTTCGCCGCCCGAGATCTCTTTCTCGTGGTGGCCGGCGCGCAGGATCGCGCCCCAGCCGCCGGGGCCGGGATTTCCCGAGCAGGCGCCGTCGGTGAAGATGTCGATCCTGGACGCGGTCACAATCCGTACTCCGTGGCGCTTTTCACCTTGAGATGGAAGCGCAGATATTTGGCGAATTCGCGCGGATCCTTCGGCCGCACCAGCGCCGTCGGATCGTGATGCAGGATGTCGTAAAGCCGCGTCAGCAGGAAGCGCAGCGCCGCGCCGCGCGCCAGGATCGGCAGCGCCGCGATTTCTTCGTCCGACAAGGCGCGGTGCCGGCGATAGGCGGCCAACAGGTTTTTTCCCTTGGTGATGTTGTAGGTGCCGTCCGGTTCGAAACACCAGGCGTTGAGCAGCACCGCAAGGTCGTAGGCGAACGCATCGTTGCAGGCGAAGTAGAAATCGATCAGGCCGGAAACCTTCCCGTCCATGAACAGCACATTGTCGGGAAAAAGATCGGCATGGATGACGCCCGAGGGCAGGGCCCGCGGCCAGTGCCCTGCCAGTTCGCCGAGCGCCGTCTCAATCAGGGCGCGCAGCCCCGATTGCACCGTGTCGGCGCGTGCGGCGACGGCCACCGCCAGTTCGCGCCAGCCCTGCAGGCCGAGCGCGTTGGGCCGCGCCAGGGCGAAATCGCGGCCGGCTTCGTGCAAGGCGGCCAGCGCCGCGCCCGCCGCCGCGCAATGCGCCGCATCCGGCCGGCGCAGCGACAATCCGTTCAGAAACGTCAGCAGCGCGGCGGGCCGTCCGTTCAGCGCCGTCGCCTGCGCCCCGTCCCTGCGGCGTACCGGCAGCGGGCAGGCGATGCCGCGCGATGCCAGATGCTCCATCAGTCCCAGGAAGAACGGCAGGTCGGCTTCGCGCACCCGCTTTTCATACAGCGTCAGGATGAAGGTGCCGCGCCCGGTCTGCAGAAAGAAATTGGAATTCTCGACGCCCTCGGCGATGCCCTTGAAGCTCAGCGCCGTGCCGACATCGTAATCCCTGAGCCATGTTTCAAGGTCTTCGAAGGACACATCGGTATAGACGGCCATGGCTGGGCTTTCAGGGCGCCGGCGCGCGCAGCACGCCGAACCGCGCATCCCCGCACGCGACCATCTTAAGCTGCGGCCTTTGGGCCGTCGGTCGATCCTGCGCGGTGCTTCCCATGGAGAGCCTGCTTGGCTACAGTCCGGCGTCGTCGAACCATCGTTCGAGAAGTCGGTCGCGTCCGAACAAAAGTCAAGCGAAAGGCAGAAGAATGGCGGCGGCGGCGATCGCGCGGCACCCGCAACACCTTTCGACCCCTATGACAGGCCAGATCATGCGTTTCACGACGACTGCCGTTCTCGCCGCGCTGCTTCTCGGCGGCTGCGCCTCGGACACCAAGAAGGGCCTTTGTCCCACCGCCGCCATTCTGGCACCGACCTCGGTGCTGACCGTGTTCCGCGAAGGCGTTCCCACCGACCCGTCGGGCGAGCTCTTCAGCGTCTGGATGAGCAACGTCAAGACCTCCTGCAGCTTTGACAAGGACACCAAGACGACGGATTCCGGCATCCGGATCATGTTCAGCGCCAGCCGCGCGCCCAGCAACGAACAGGCGAACTACAAGGTCCCCTATTTCGTGACGGTCACCCATGGCGGCTCGCGCATCCTGACCAAGAAGCTTTTCCTGGCGCATTTCGCGTTCGCGCCCGGCGAGGCCTCCACGAGCTTCGAGGAGAAGATCGACTCCACGCTCATCAAGATCGGCCGCAGCGCCAAGATCGGCGAGTATGAGATCCTGACCGGGCTGCAACTGACGCAGGAGCAGCTCGACTACAACAAGAAAATGGGCCACTACGCGCCATGACCGGGCTTGCTGCGGAACTGAGCGCGCTGGCGAAGGCGGCGTTCGCGGCGGAGGGCCTGCCGGAAGCGCTCGGCCAGGTGCAGGCTTCGGACCGGCCCGATCTGGCGCAATTCCAGTGCAACGGCGCGCTGCCGGCGGCGAAGCTGGCGAAAACCAACCCGCGCGTGCTGGCCGAACGGATTGCGGCGCGGCTGAAGGCGCAGGCGATCTTCGCCCGCGTCGAGATCGCCGGGCCCGGCTTCATTAATCTCGACGTGACCGATGGCGCGCTTGCCGAACGGGTCGGCAGGGCGCCCGAAACCGGCGCGCCCGGCACCGCCAAAACTCTGGTCATCGATTTCGGCGGGCCCAACATCGCCAAGCCCATGCATGTGGGCCATCTGCGCTCCGCCATCATCGGCGACTGCCTGCAGCGCCTGTTCCGCGCCAATGGCTGGCAGGTGACCAGCGACGTGCATCTGGGCGATTGGGGCCTGCAGATGGGCCAGCTCATCAGCGAGATCGAACATCGCGGAACGGCACCGGTCTATTTCGATGCTGCGTTCAAAGGTCCGTACCCGGAGCAATCGCCGGTGACGATGGAGGATCTGGAAGACCTCTATCCCGCCGCCTCCGCCGCCTGCAAGGCCGATCCGGCGCGGCTGGAGGAGGCGCGGCGCGCGACGGCGGAACTGCAGGCCGGGCGGCCGGGCTATCGCGCGCTGTGGCGCCATTTCTTCGCCGTCTCCGAGCGCGGGCTGGTGCGCGAATATGGCAGCCTCGGCGTGACATTCGATCTCTGGAAGGGCGAGGCCAGCGTCGATCCGCTCATTCCGCCGCTGATCCACGACCTCACGGCCAGGGGCCTGGCCGTCGAAAGCGATGGCGCGCTGATCGTCGCCGTCGCCGAACCGGGCGACAAGAAGGAGGTGCCGCCGCTGATCCTGGTCAAGTCGGACGGCGCGGTGAACTACGCCACGACCGACCTGGCAACCATCGTCGACCGCGTGGCCGAGCAGGATCCCGATCTCATTCTCTATATCGTCGACCAGCGCCAGCATCTGCATTTCGAGCAGGTGTTCCGCGCCGCCCGCAAGGCCGGGATCAACGGCAAGGCCGTGCTCGAACATGACGGCTTCGGCACGATGAACGGCACCGACGGCAAGCCGTTCAAGACGCGCGAAGGCGGCGTGATGAAGCTCTACGACCTGATCGCGATGGCGACGGCGGAAGCCGACAAGCGGCTGGCCGAACAGGGACTGGCCAATGAGTATCCGCCGGAGGAGCGCGCCGACATCGCCAGGAAGGTCGGCATCGCCGCGCTGAAATTCGCCGACCTGTCGAATTATCGCCTGACCGATTACGTCTTCGACCTGGAGCGCTTCACGCGGTTCGAGGGCAAGACCGGGCCCTATCTGCAATATGCCGCCGTGCGCATCCAGTCGATCCTGCGCAAGGCACGCGAGGAAGGGTACATGGCCGCCGCGCCGGTCGTCCGCTCCGCTGCGGAACGTGCGCTGGTGCTGCAATTGCTGGCGCTGCCCGAAGCGATGGACGCGGCGGAAGACAAGCGCGCGCCCAATGTCCTGTGCGAATACGTTTTCGAACTGGCGCAGAAATTCAGCCGGTTCTATGCGGAGCACCATATCCTGTCGAAGAGCGACGCCGAGCTTCGCGCGGCGCGAATCGGATTGTGCGGGATCACGCTGGCGACGCTGACCAGGGTTCTGGGTCTGCTCGGCATCGAAATTCCGGCGCGAATGTAGCCGTCCCGCGCCGGCGGACGAGAGATCTGGTTCCCTTCGTTGACTCTGCTGCCCTCCCTCTTATGATGCCGCGCAACGAGCCCGTCCGCCGTGAGGCGCGCGCGGCGCGGCCAACATATGATCCCTCGCGGGAGAGATCTGTTGATTGCAGGCGCCGAAGGAGCAACCGCCCCGGAAACTCTCAGGCAAAAGGACCGCGCGGAAGATGAACTTCTGGAAAGCGAGGACGCGTTTGCGGCCTCCACCGAAGGGGTAATCCCGGACCGGCCGAATCGGCGGACGGGGGGAAATCTCTCAGGTCCACTGACAGAGGGGTGCGAGTTCCGCCTGTCGCGGTTCGCGCCGTCGCAACCCCTTGTCCCGGACCGCCATGGCCGACACATCCCAAACGCTGCGCGAGACGCCGCTGCATGCGCTGCATGTGGAGTTGGGCGGCAAGATGGTGCCGTTCGCGGGCTACGACATGCCGGTGCAATACCCCGCCGGCATCCTGAAGGAACATCTGCACACCCGCGAAAAGGCGGGTCTGTTCGACGTCTCGCATATGGGGCAGCGTTTCTTGGTCGGTCCCGATCACGAGACCACGGCGCGGGCGCTGGAGCGCGTCACGCCCGGCGATTTCCTGACGCTCCGCCACGGCCGGATGCGCTATTCGCTGCTGCTGAACGAGAGCGGCGGCATCGTCGACGATCTGATGGTGACGCGTTCGCCGTCGCCCGCCGACGACGGCGCGCTCGGGCTGATCGTCAACGCCTCGGGGCGCGGGATTGACGACGATTTCATCCGCGCGCGCCTGCCCGCCAACGTGAAACTGGTGACGGCCGACGACCGCGGCCTGCTGGCGCTGCAGGGACCGCGCGCCCAGGCGGTGCTCGAAACGCATTGTCCGAAAGCGGCCGGTCTCTCCTTCATGACCGCGACCGGCGCGGAATTCGACGGGATCGATTGCGCCGTCTCGCGCTCGGGCTATACCGGCGAGGACGGCTTCGAAATCTCCATGCCGGCCGAACATGCCGAGACGGTTGCACGCACGCTTCTGCGCCATCCCGATGTCATGCCCATCGGACTTGGGGCGCGCGATTCGCTGCGGCTCGAAGCGGGGCTCTGCCTCTATGGCCACGACATCGACGAGACGACCGATCCGGTCTCGGCCGATCTGGTATGGACAATCGCCAAGCGCCGCAAGATGGACAGGGATTTTCCCGCCGCCGGGAAAATCATGGATCTGATCTTCAACGGTGCGGCGACCAAACGCGTCGGGATTCGCCCCGATGGCCGCGCCCCGGCGCGCGAGGGCTGCGCGATCGCCGACAAGGCGGGCCGGGTGATCGGACGCATCACCAGCGGCGGCTTCGGGCCCAGCCTGAACGCGCCGGTTGCCCAAGGCTATGTCGAGACCGGATTCGCCGGCGACGGCGGCGAGATCGATCTGATGGTGCGCGGCAAGGCGATGGCCGCGCGCGTCGTGCCGATGCCGTTTGTGCCGCACCGTTATCGGCGCGCAATTTGATCTTTGGGAGTTGGCCATGAGCGAAACACGATTTACCGAGCAGCATGAATGGGTGCGCGTCGAGGATGGCGAGGCCACCGTTGGCATCACCAAATTCGCCGCCGAGCAGTTGGGCGACGTCGTCTTCGTCGAATTGCCGGAAACCGGCCGCAAGATCGGGGCCGGCGGCGAGGCGGCGGTGGTCGAAAGCGTCAAGGCCGCCAGCGAAGTCTACGCCCCGGTGGGCGGCGAAGTGACGTCGGCCAACGCCGCGCTGGCCGACGATCCCGCCACGGTCAATGCCGACCCGGAAGGCGAGGGCTGGTTCTTCAAGCTGAAACTGGCCGATGCCGGCGAGTTCGCGAAGCTGATGACGAAGGACCAATACGACGCGTTCGTAAAGGGTCTCTAGCAAGCAAGGAAATGCGATGCGTTATCTGCCGCTGACCCAGGACGACCGCGCCGCCATGCTGGCAAAGATCGGCGCGCGCGATATCGATGTGCTGTTCCGCGACGTGCCGCGATCGGCGGTCGTGCCGCTGTCGGCGTTCGATCTGCCCGACACGCAGGGCGAGATGGAGGTCGAGCGCGCGCTGTCGCGCATGGCGGCGCGCAACGTGTCGGCGGGCAGCGTGCCGTTCTTCTGCGGCGCCGGCGCCTATCGCCATCATGTTCCGGCGGCGGTCGATCACCTGATCCAGCGCTCCGAATTCCTCACCTCCTACACGCCGTACCAGCCGGAGATCGCGCAGGGCACGCTGCAATATCTGTTCGAATTCCAGACACAGGTGGCGCTGCTGACCGGCATGGAGGTCGCCAATGCCTCGCTCTACGACGGCTCCACGGCGACCGCCGAAGCGGTGCTGATGGCGCAGCGCCTGACCAGGCGGCACAAGACCATCCTGTCGGGCGGGCTGCATCCGCACTACGCCGAGACGGTCGAGACCGTCGCCGCCCTGTCGGGCAGGATCGTGCGGACGCCGGTCGTGCCGGGGAGCGCGGAAGACATCGCCGCGATGATCGACGGCGAAACCGCCTGCGTCGTGGTGCAGAGCCCGGACGTGTTCGGCCTGATCCGCGATCTGCGCCCCATCGCCGAAGCGGCGCACGCCAAGGGCGCGCTGCTGATCGCGGTCGTCACCGAGGCGCTGTCGCTCTGGCTGCTGGAATCGCCCGGCGCGCAAGGCGCCGACATCGTCGCCGCCGAAGGGCAGAGCATCGGCAACGGCCTCAATTTCGGCGGACCCTATGTCGGGCTGTTTGCCACGCGGGAGAAATTCCTGCGCCAGATGCCGGGCCGGCTCTGCGGCGAGACGGTGGACGCGAGCGGCCGGCGCGGCTTCGTGCTGACGCTGTCGACGCGCGAACAGCATATCCGCCGCGACAAGGCGACCAGCAATATCTGCACGAACTCCGGCCTGTGCTGTTTGGCTTTCTCGATCCACCTTTCGCTTCTGGGCGAAGATGGGCTTGCGCGTCTGGCGCGGCTCAACCATGCGCGCGCCTGCGCGCTGGCGGATCGCTTGGAAAGAGTCGAGGGCGTGTCGCTGGTCACGCCGTCCTTCTTCAACGAGTTCACGCTGAAGCTCTCGAAACCGGCCGCGGCGGTGGTCGATGCGCTGGCCGCCAGGAACATCCTCGCCGGCGTGCCCGCGTCCCGCCTGATGCCGCATGACGATCGGGTGCGTGACCTTCTGATCGTGGCCGCGACAGAAACCAATACGGACGAGGATTGCGACGCCTTCGCCGGCGCGCTGGCGGAGGTGCTGTCATGAGCATGAACAACCAGGGCCGCGTCACGGCGCCCGGCACGATCGAGGAAAACGAGCTGCCGACGATCTCCGGCGACCGCGGCCTCGATCACGAAGAGGGGCTGATCTTCGAGCTTGGCCGCGCCGGCGTCAGCGGCGTCGATATTCCCGACGTGCAGCTGAGCGAGACGCGGCTCGGCGGCCGGCACCGCCGCGGCCCGATCGGCCTGCCCGGCCTTTCGGAACCGGAAGTCATCCGCCACTACGTGCGCCTGTCGCGGATGAACTACGCGATCGATTCGGGGCTTTATCCGCTCGGCTCCTGCACCATGAAGCACAATCCGCGCCTCAACGAGAAGATGGCGCGGCTGCCCGGTTTCGGCGATCTGCATCCGCTGCAGCCGCGGCAGACGGTGCAGGGCGCGCTGGCGCTGATCTGCGAATTGATGCGCTGGCTGACCACGCTGACCGGCATGCCGGCGGTGGCGATGTCGCCCAAGGCCGGCGCGCATGGCGAGCTCTGCGGCCTGCTGGCGATCCGTGCCGCCATCGCCGCGCGCGGCGAGCATCGCCCGCGCATCCTGGTGCCGGAATCCGCGCACGGTACCAATCCCGCGACCGCCGCCTTCGCCGGCTTCAGCGTCGACGAGGTGCCCGCTACCGCCGACGGCCGTGTCGATGCCGACGCGCTGGAAGCCAAGCTCGGCCCCGATGTCTGCGCCATCATGCTGACCAATCCCAACACCTGCGGCCTGTTCGAGCCGCGCATCATCGAGATGGCCGATGCGGTGCATCGGGCCGGCGCCTATTTCTATTGCGACGGCGCCAATTTCAACGCCATCGCCGGACGCGTGCGGCCGGGCGATTTGGGCGTCGATGCGATGCATATCAACCTGCACAAGACCTTCTCGACGCCGCATGGCGGCGGCGGACCGGGCGCGGGACCGGTGGTCCTGTCAGAACGCCTGTCGCCGTTCGCGCCGCTGCCGCTGCTGCTGCACGATGAGAGCGGCTTCCGCTTGATCGAGGATCGTGATGCGGTGCCGCAGGGCGCGCAGCCGTTCGGTCGCCTGTGCGCCTTTCACGGCCAGATGGGAATGTTCGTACGCGCGCTCGCCTACATGCTCAGCCACGGCCGCGACGGCGTGCGGCAGGCCAGCGAAGACGCGGTGCTGTCGGCGAACTACATCCTCGCCTCGCTGAAGGACGTGATGAGCGCGCCGTTCGGCGACGGTCCCTGCATGCATGAGGCGTTGTTCGACGATTCCTTCCTGGAGGGCACGGGCGTCACCACGCTCGATTTCGCCAAGGCGATGATCGACGAAGGCTATCATCCGATGACGATGTATTTCCCGCTCGTCGTCCACGGCGCGATGCTGATCGAGCCGACCGA
>JAATGL010000060.1 GCA_015654705.1 Alphaproteobacteria bacterium
ATCAGTATACCGGTGATCAACATATTGTGCGTCGCAAGATCCATAATCGGCCTGAACATGCGCTTGGCGTTGTAGCGCGGCGCTTCGCGGGCCAGCGCCCGCACCGGATGCGGTCCGCGGTCGCCAAGGTAATCGCCGACGAGCTGGGCCGCGCGTCGCCCGAAATGAAGCGCAGTGTGGATGCCGCCGCCCGTGACCGGCGAGACCATGCCCGCCGCGTCGCCGACCAGCATCACGCGATGGGAGCCCAGATGGCGCAACGTCCCGCCGGTGGGAATCACTCCGCCACGCCGCTCCCGTACCCGGATCGCACGCACGTCGCAGAATGTCTTGAGCCGGCGCAGCAGAAGACCCAAATCGGGCTTGGCGGGTCTTGCCGCCGCAACACCGATCTGGGTCACATCGAGACCCGGTACGATCCAGGCGATATAACCGGGTGCGATCCTGCTGTCGGCGAAGCAGTGCAGGAAACGCTCATCGAAGCCTTCGAGCTTCTCGCATTCGATTTCGAGGCCGGCAAGGAAATGGCGATTCCGACCGAGATTGAACGCCTCCGCGACGCGCGAACGCGCGCCGTCCGCGCCGATCAGGAACCCGGCATGCAGGCCAAGCGAGGTCAGTGCCACACCGCGGGCGTGCTCCAGTCCACCCTCGAATTTGGTGCCGTACAGCAAAGTCGCGCCGGCACGCTCGGCCTCCTGCGCCATCCAGCGCAGCACGCCGGCCGTATCGGTCGCCTGAAAGAAATAGCCGGGCGCGTGCAGGTCGAGCGAGCGGTCGTCGGGCGCGTAAAGGCGCACGCCGCGCACTTTGCGCATCAGCCGAGCAGGCAGATCGAAATCGTCGCTCGCTTCTTTTACGACGATGCCGGTGGTGCGGACACGTGCGCCGGGCTCGTTCTTGGCGTCGACCACCGCGACCTTCAGGCCACGCAAGGCTGCCGTGCGGGCACATGCCAGCCCCGCGAAGCTGCCGCCCACGATGACGAGGTCGAATTTGCGGATCATGTGTCCCTCCCGGATAGGATGAAGTCTCGACGCATCCGATGGCCGGATTGTGACATCGAAAACCGTCGCCCGACATTTTCTTGTCGAGACCGAATGGCTAGGCTCCGTCCCGGATGACGAAACAGGGTCCAAAACCAGCGAAAGCAGGTGCCAAGGATGTGCTGGCGGAGCTTTGGCCGGGGCAGTCGGTCGATGTGCTGAAGGCGCTGCACATCCTGACGCGCGACGGCGCGCTGAATGCGGATTCGCGGCGCAAGCTGAAGCAGGTGCTGCACCTGGCGAACCTGATCCGCCCGGCGCTCGATGCCGTCTTCGCCGACGAGGAGCAGCCGGTGCTGGCCGATCTCGGCGCCAGAAAATCCTATCTGGGCTTCGTACTTTACGACCTGTTCTTCGCCCGGCAGGGCCGCGGCTTGGTCTATGCGGTCGAGGCGCGCCATTACCTGATCGAGACGTCGAAGGCCATCGCCACCGCAAGCCGCTTCGATCGGATGCGCTTCATCGAAAGCGCGATCCGCGATGCCGAACTGCCCGACAAGGCGGATGTGGTGACGGCGCTCCACGCCTGCGACACCGCCACCGACGAGGCGATCCTGTTCGCGCTCGAACAGGACGCCAGATTCGTGGCGCTGGTGCCATGCTGCCAAGCGGAACTCGCAAGCGAATTGGAGGGCTCGAAGAAGCCGGAACGCCAGCTCTGGCGCCATCCGTTGCAGCGCCGCGAATTCGGCGCCCATCTGACCAATGTGCTGCGCGGCCTGTTTCTGGAGGCACATGGCTACAAGGTGCGAGTCACCGAGTTCACCGGCCTCGAACATTCGCTGAAGAACGAATTCCTCTTCGCCGAACGCCACCAGCGCGCCAGCGCGGTCGCGAAGGCGGAGTTCGACCGCCTCGTGCAGCAATTCGGCGTGGTGCCGAAGCTGTTAGCCGCGTAGCACCGCACCCGTCGTCTTGGTCACGGCCGCGACGATCTTCTGGGCGACGGCGTCGATCTCCGCGTCGGTCAGCGTCCTGTCCTTCGGCTGCAGGCGCACGGTGACGGCCAGCGACTTCTTGCCGTCCGCGATGCCTTTGCCTTCATAGACATCGAAGATGTCGGCGCTCTCGATCAGGGCGCGCTCGGCGCCGCGGGCGGCGCGCAGGATTTCGTCGGCCGCGACCCCGGCATCGACCACAAAGGCGAAATCGCGCTCGACGGCGGGATAGGGCGAGGGCGCGAAGGTCGTGCGCGCCTTGCCTTTGGTCTTCGGTTCGGGGATAGCGTCGAGAAAGATCTCGAACGCCGCCGCCGGGCCTTTCAGGTCGAAGGCGGTCACGATGTTCGGATGCAGTTCGCCGAACGTCGCCAGCACTTTCGGCCCCAGCGCCAGCGTTCCCGAACGGCCGGGATGATACCAGGCGGGCGCACCGCCGCGGACCGGCGCCGTCATCGCGCCGCCAAGCGCACTTTCCAGCGCGGCCAGCATGTCGGATTTCACATCGAAGGCGTCGGCCGCGTGGGTGGATTTGCTCCAGCTGCGCGCGCCGGCGCCGATGCGGATTCCCGCCGCGACACCGGCCTGTGCTTCCGGCATGCCGGACTGGAACTGCGCGCCGATCTCGAACAGCATCAGGTCGTCGAAGCCGCGCGCCTGGTTGCGGGCGGCGGCGGCCAGCAGCGAGGGCAGCACGCTCGGCCGCATCGCATCCAGATCGGCGGCGATGGGATTTTCGAGCTGGCGCGCGTCGTCGCCGCCACCGAACAGTTTGGCGTGGGCGCGGGGAATGAAGGTGAAGGTGATCGTCTCGTTGAAGCCGCGCGCGGCCAGGGTACGGCGCACGATCCGCGTGCGCCGCTGCGACGGCGTCAGCGTCGGCCGTGCCACTGCGTTCGACCGCGCCAGCGGCACCGACGGCACCTTGTCGAGGCCGTGGATGCGGACCACTTCCTCCACCAGATCGGCGGGGCCTTCGATGTCCGGGCGCCAGGAGGGCGGACCAACCATCCACGGGCGCGGATGAAGTGGATGGGCGTTATCGATAGCAAAGCCAAGGCGCTCGAAGATTTTCACGATCTCGTTCGGTGGCACGATCATACCGCCGAGCTTCTCGACCTCCGACGGATCAAAAATAATTTTGCGCCGCCAGTCGGGCGGCACACCCGCGACGACGATCTCGGATGGCTCGCCGCCACACCATTCCAAAATCCAGCGTGTCGCGAGTTCCAGGCCGGGCACCACGAATTCCGGATCGACGCCGCGCTCGAAGCGATAGCGCGCATCGGAGACGATGCCGAGCTTGCGCCCGGTCGCGGCGGTCCGCACCGGATCGAACCAGGCCGACTCGATGAAGACGTTCGTCGTGGCTTCGGTGCAGCCCGTGTCTTCGCCGCCCATCACCCCGGCGATGCCGCGCGACGCCGCATCGTCGGCGATCACGGTCATGGTGGAATCGAGCGCATAGGCCTTTTTGTCCAGCGCCAGCAGATGTTCGCCGTCCTCGGCGAGGCGCGCCCGGATGTTGCCGCTGAGCTTATCGGCATCGAAGACGTGCAGCGGCCGGCCGCGGTCATGCGCGATCAGGTTGGTCACATCGACCAGGGCGGAAATCGGGCGCAGGCCGATGGATTTCAGGCGGTCCTGCACCCATTTGGGCGAGGGGCCGTTCTTCACATGGCGCACCAGCCTTCCGGCGAAGATCGGGCAGGCGCCGGCCGTGTCCGGCGTGAAGTTCAGCGTGACCTTGATCGGGCTGTCGAACGCGCCGGCCACCGGCTCGACGGCCCCGGTTTTCAGCCTGCCGAACCCCGCCGCCGCCAGATCGCGGGCGATGCCGTAGACCGACGTCGCATCGCCGCGATTGGGCGTGATTGCCACATCGATCACCGGATCGTTCAGGCCCAGCGCACCGGCAGTGGGTTCGCCGACCACCGCATCGGCGGCCAGTTCGATGATGCCGTCATGATCATCGGAGAGCAGAAGCTCGCGGCCCGAGCACAGCATGCCGCGCGATTCGATGCCGCGGATGGTGCCGATCTTCAGCGCCTCGCCGCTCACCGGGATCACGACGCCCGGACGCGCGAACACCGCTTTCATGCCGGCATGGGCGTTGGGCGCGCCGCAGACCACCTGGACGGGCGCGCCGGCTCCGATATCGACCATGCAGAGCTTCAGCTTGTCGGCATTGGGATGCTTCTCGGCCGAGACCACATGGGCGACGACGAAATCCTTCAGCCGCGCACCCGAATCCTCGACCGATTCCACTTCGAGCCCGATCGCGGTCAGCTTGTCGGCGACCGCCGCCGCGTCGGCATCGGTGTCGAGATGATCCCTGAGCCAGGAGAGCGTGAATTTCATCGGCTGAGGCCCCCGTCCAGCGTCGGCACGTCGAGCGCCGCGAAGCCGAAATGCCGAAGCCAGCGCAGATCGGATTCGAAGAACGGGCGGATGTCGGGAATGCCGTATTTCAGCATCGCCAGCCGGTCTATGCCGCCGCCGAAGGCGAAGCCCTGATAGCGCTCGGGATCGATGCCGCACATCGCCAGCACGCGCGGATGCACCATGCCGGAGCCGGCGAGCTCCAGCCAGTCCGTGCCGGTCCCGAATTTGATCCGTCCCGGCACCGAGCGGTCGCAGCGCAGGTCCCACTCCACGCTCGGCTCGGTGAAAGGGAAATAGGACGGCCGCGCCCGCAGTTCGACCCGGTCGACCTCGAAGAACGCCTTGTAGAATTCCTCCAGCACCCATTTCAGATTGGCGAGGCTGACCTTCTCGTCGACCACCAGCCCCTCATACTGATGGAACATCGGCGAATGGGTGGCATCGGAATCGACGCGATAGGTGCGCCCCGGCGAGATGATGCGGATCGGCGGCTTTTGCGCCAGCATGGTGCGCGCCTGCACCGGCGAGGTATGGGTGCGCAGCACATGCTGCGAACCATCGGCCTGTTTGGCG
>JAATGL010000174.1 GCA_015654705.1 Alphaproteobacteria bacterium
ATCACGGTTGCGACGGCGCCGCTCATTCGAGCCACCCTTCCCGGGCGATCAGGTCGCGGGTGCGGCGCGAGACTTCGGCGGGCGCCAGGCCCGCCCGGCGCCAGTCCGCGCGGGCGGCGCTCACATCGTCCAGCCGGCCCTGCCATTCGGGCCCGAAGGCGCGGTCTAGCCATTCGCGCAGCAGCCGCGCCATGCCCGGCGCGCGGCCGCCGGTCGAGGCCGTCAGGGTGAGATCGCCCCGGCGCAGGATCGCGGGAACATGGAAATCGCAGAGTTCGGGCACATCCTCGACATTGACCAGGATGCCCAGCGCGCGCGCCCTCGCCGCGAGGGATGCCGCCGCGGTCCGTTCGAGCCCGGCCACGAAGACGGCGCGCAGGCCCTCCAGGGAGGCCTCATCCGTCACCGGCACGGCGACGACACCGGCCTCCGCCAGCAGCGCCTGCCGGCGCGCCAGGCCTTCGCCTGAGCCCGCCAGGCCGATACGGACCGTCTTTGGATCGAGGGTGATCGGAAGCAATTTATCCTCCGCCCGGACGCATGGCGCCCTGGGGTTCCTACCAGAGGTACGTGCTGACCCTCAAAAATGCAAGAATGTGATGGAGAATTGTTTTTTATACAGAAATACCTATGTGCTATTGGTAGCCGGTCAGCAGATGGGTGATCGAAACGCCGATCTTGTCGCCATGGATGACGATCTCGCCCTTGGCGACCGGCCGTTCGTTGGCCAGCACGGTCACCGGATCGTCCTGCGCCGAATCCAGCTCGATGACCGCGCCGCGCCCCATTCGGAGGAGTTGATGCATGGGAATGACCGAGCGGCCGAGCACGACCGAGATTTCGACTTTGACGCCGTTGATGTTGGAGGACATGAAGGGATCCATGAATGACCGGACCGATCCTCATGCCCTTATGGTTTCGAGCGGGTTAATGCCGCTCGAATGGCGCATCGAACGCGGCCTCACGCCCTACCCGCAGGCCGTCGCCGTGATGGAGGAGCGCGCCGCGGCGATCGCCGACGGTCGCGCGGCCGAACTGGTCTGGCTGGTCGAGCACCCGCCGATCTACACCGCCGGCACCAGCGCGAAGGATAGCGACCTGCTCGACGCGCGCTTTCCCGTCTTCAAGAGCGGCCGCGGCGGCCAGTTCACCTATCACGGACCCGGCCAGCGCGTCGGCTATGTGATGCTCGATCTGAAACGCCGCGGGCCTGACGTGCGCGCCTATGTGCGCAGCCTGGAGGACTGGCTGATCGCCACGCTGGCGCAGTTCAACGTGAAGGGCGAGCGGCGCGACGGCCGCGTCGGCATCTGGGTCGCGCGTCCCGGATTGACGTCTGAAGCGGGCCGCGAAGACAAGATCGCGGCGATCGGCGTGCGGGTGCGCCGCTGGGTGACCTTCCACGGCATCTCGCTGAACGTCGACCCCGATCTCGCGCATTTCGGCGGGATCGTGCCTTGCGGCGTGCGCGAGCATGGCGTCACCAGCCTGCACGATCTCGGCCTGCCGGTGACGATGGCGGATGTCGACGTGGCGCTGAAGACCGCGTTCGCGGAGGTGTTCGGCCCGTCGGCGTCAGACTGAAGAGCGCCGCCGGAAACCTTTCTCCGCCGGCGGTTCGGCATTGTGGAGTTCGACGTTCTTGACGCGCGATCCGGGCGGGCCGCGCATGGCGGCGGCGACGAAGGCTTCGACGGCCTTGGTGCTGCCGCAGATCAGGATTTCGACGGTGCCGTCGGCGCGATTGCGGATCCAGCCGTCCAGCCCGAGCCGCGCGGCCTCCTCGATGGCGAAATGGCGATAGCCGACAGCCTGCACGAAGCCCTCGACGCGCAGCCGCAATGCGGTCTGATCGTCCTCGCTCATGCGAACTCCAGGATCACGTCGTCGAGCGCCAGGCTGTCGCCCTTGCGGGCATTGACCTTCTTGACGGTGACGTCGTGCTCGGCGATCAGGACGTTCTCCATCTTCATCGCCTCGACGATGGCGAGCGTCTCGCCGGCCTTGACCTCCTGCCCGGTCTCGACGTTCACCGAGACGACCAGGCCGGGCATCGGGCAGAGAAGGAGCTTCGACGTGTCGGCCGCAACCTTCTTGGGCATTAGCGCGGCCAGCGCGGCGGCCTCCCTGCTGCGCACCGTCGCCGTCACCTGCATGCCGCCCTGGCTCAGCCGCCACAGGCCGGGCGCCGATACGATCTGGATGATGTGCAGGCCGCCGTTTTCGCTGAGCCGCATCAGCGCCTCGCCCGGCTGCCAGTCGATCACCGCGTCGAACGCCAGGCCCGCGATCACCAGATGCAGGCTCCCCGCCGCCAGGTAGGCGTCGGCGACGGCGAAATTCTCGTCGTTCATCGTCACGACGAAATCGCTGGCCGCGATATGCGGGCCGTTGAGCGTGCTCGAAATCTGCGAGGCGCGCTCGCTGCGTTTCAGCGTCGCCGCCACCGCCGCCGCGACGAACCGGCGGCGCGCCGTATCGTCGAGCGGGCGTCCATGGAAGCCGTCGGGATATTCCTCGGCGATGAAGGCGGTCGTGATGCGGCCCTCGCGGAACCGCGGATGATGCATGATGGCGCTGAGGAAGGCGATGTTGTGGCGGATGCCCTCGATGCGGAATTCGTCCAGCGCGGCCGCCATCGCGTCGATCGCTTCCAGCCGCGTCGGCGCGTGGGTGCAGAGCTTGGCGATCATCGGATCGTAGAACATCGAAATCTCGCCGCCCTCATAGACGCCGGTGTCGTTGCGCACGGTGATTTCGCCGTGCCGCCCTTCGGCCGGCGGACGATAGCGCACCAGCCGCCCGGTCGAGGGCAGGAAGCCGCGATAGGGATCCTCCGCATAGACGCGCGCCTCGACGGCCCAGCCGTCCAGCTTTACGTCCTTCTGCGCCAGCGGAAGTTTCTCGCCCGCCGCAGAGCGGATCAACAGTTCGACCAGGTCGAGGCCGGTGGTCAGTTCCGTCACCGGATGCTCGTCCTGCAGGCGCGTGTTCATGTCGAGTAATTAGAAATTGCG
>JAATGL010000148.1 GCA_015654705.1 Alphaproteobacteria bacterium
CCCATATTCCGGCGCCATTTTCGCGATCGTGGCGCGATCCTCGAGCGACATGTCGTCGAGGCCCGGGCCGTAATACTCCACGAACTTTCCGACCACGCCATTCTTGCGGAGCATCTGGGTGACGGTGAGCACGAGATCGGTCGCCGTCACGCCCTCGCGCAGCTTGCCGGTGAACTTGAAGCCGATGACTTCGGGAATGAGCATGGAGATCGGCTGGCCGAGCATCGCGGCCTCCGCCTCGATGCCGCCGACGCCCCAGCCCAGCACCGAGAGGCCGTTGACCATCGTGGTGTGGCTGTCGGTGCCGACCAGCGTGTCGGGGAAGGCGTATTCGACCGTCACCTTTCCCTTCCTGCCTTTGCGCGTCCACACGGTCTGCGCCAGATATTCGAGATTGACCTGATGGCAGATGCCGGTGCCCGGCGGCACGACGCGGAAATTGGCGAAGGCCTGCTGGCCCCAGCGCAGGAACTGGTAGCGCTCCATGTTGCGCTCGTATTCGATGCCGACATTCAGCTTGAACGAATCCCGCGCGCCGAAATTGTCGACCATCACCGAATGGTCGATCACCAGATCGACCTCGGCCAGCGGATTGATCTTCTCCGGATCGCCGCCGAGCGTCTTCATCGCGTCGCGCATCGCGGCGAGATCGACCACGGCGGGCACGCCGGTCAGGTCCTGCATCAGCACGCGCGCCGGGCGGAAGGCGATCTCGCGGCTGGAGGTCTTGCTGTCCAGCCAGCCGGCGACGGCGCGGATGTCGTCGGCGGTGACGGTCTTGCCGTCTTCGTGGCGCAGCAGGTTCTCCAGGAGCACCTTCAGCGAATAGGGCAGCCGCGAGATGCCCGTGAGCCCGTTCTTCTCCGCCGCCGTCAGGCTGTAATAGGCATAGGATTTTCCGCCCACCGTCAGCGTGCGGCGGGACTTGAAAGTGTCGAGGCTCGAGGTCACGGGGAGCGCCCTTCGCGAGGGGTTGGGATGCAGCGGGTTTAGTCAGATTCCGGCGCAAAGCCAAGCTTTAACCCGCGCATTTTGTCGGGGTTTGTCGCGGGGCGCGCACGGGCATAAATCCGCCCCATTTCCTGCGCCAACTGCGCACGGGGCGGTGCGTGCGGCGTCGAGCGGCAGGCGGGCGGGCCAAGAGACAACGCGAATGAGACCCGGGACAGGGATCGCCCTGCTTTTGTGCCTGTGCTTTTCCGGCGCCGCGCAGGCGCAGGACGAGATGGATTCGCGCCTGTCGGGAGAGCGCGTCGGCGACATCGCGCCGGGTCTCTATGCCGCCGGATCGGTGAGCTTCATGCTCGACGGTTATGGCGACAAATTCCTGCTGCGTTTCGCCGGCGATCCGGAAATCTTCGTGCTCTATGCCGACCATGCGCCGCTCGGCGGACGGGCGCTGAAATACGATTCCGGCGCCACCGCGATCCGCGTGGCGGGCTGGGGCGGCATGACGCTCTATACCGACGACGAACCCGGCGGCGTTCCCGCCGAGCGCACCGGCGACTCGCTGCCGCCGTCGCCGGCGTCGGTCTCGCTCGCCGAGATGCAGAACGCGGCCGAGGGCGAGGCCGAGCACCTGGCCTATTCGCGCCGCCTCCATCTGGGCTTCACGGCGGACTGGAGCGCGCTGGCCGGCGACGTGCGGCTGCGCGCGCTCTGCTTCGATGTGCTGGAAAACACCGCGCGCGGCATCGCGCGCTTCACGATCGTCGCCAAGGCGCGCACCGCTTTTGCCAAAAGGATCGACGCCATCCGCCTCGCGCTCAGCGGCGTCAAGCCGGTGATCTTCATGTCGGGCCGCACGCTGAACGTCACCTTCAACGCCCAGCACGGCTATGCCGGACGCGCCTCCTCGCGCGGCATCGCGCGCGCATTGGGACAATTGCTCGCCGTGCCGACGGCGAACTGAGGCTCGCGGTTCACGATGGGTCCCGGATCGGCGCTGCGCGCCGTCCGGGATGACAGCTTCGCTCACGCCAGCAGCGGATTTCCGGCGCCGCGCGCGACCAGCGCCTGGATGCCGGAGAGGACGGAACGCGCATCGTCCAGCGCGTTATGCTTCTGCCCACGGAACGCCACGCCGGCGAGCGGGCCGACATCGCAGGCATTGCGGCCGCGCGGATCGATGCCGTTGTCGTAGAGCCACGGCACGATGTTGCGATAGGGCGGCAGCGGGGACGCCCGGTTCAGACCGTAGAGCCTGAGATTGGCGGCCAGCACGAGGTCGTCGCGGCCGAAGGCGACGATCGGCGCGCCGTCGGCGAAGGCGATGAAATCGTCATAGGCCTCCGCGAAATCCACGCCGCGCGCGGCGAGTTCGGCGTTGGTGATGCCGGTGAGCGCCACCAGATAATCCGACAGCACCGAATTGAGCCGCGGCCGGACCAGCAGGTCGAGCTCCGCCTCGACCGTAAAGCTCTGCGCGTCGACCCGGACGGCGCCGATCTGCACCACTTCGGTGAACTCGCCGGGCCGCGACCAGCGATGCTCCATCGAGCCTTCCCAGGCGGTGAATTCGAGATCGAAGACCACCGCGCCGCGAATCTGTGGAAAGCCGCTCATGTCCAAAGCCGAATCGGGAACCGCAGCGCCATTAAGGCATTCTTAACGCTGTAGGCCGAGCCTGTGCGCGGCTTCATGGAGGGGACAATGGCGATCATGCAGCGTGCGCTCGAGCAAACCGGGCACGAGTCCCCCGATTCTTCCCTTATCGCAAA
>JAATGL010000044.1 GCA_015654705.1 Alphaproteobacteria bacterium
CTCGGCGCGCTCGCGCATGGTCGTGCGGCCGAGCCCGGACCTGCTCTATGCGAGCTGCGCCTACGACCTCGGCGCGGCGCATGGCGCGCTGCGCGTCCACACCCGCGACATGCCAAAAACCTACTGGTCGGTGTCGCTGTTCGACGCCGACACCGACAATTTCTACGTCGTCAACGACCGCCATGCGAAGGACGGCGCGGTCGATTTCCTGGTCGTGGCGCCGGGCACCCATGTCGACAGCCCTCTGCCGCAGATCGTCTCGCCCACCGCGCGCGGCATCGTTCTGTTCCGTACGCTGATCAACGACGAGACGCATCTGGCCCAGATCGACGCCGGCCGCCGCCACGCCGGCTGCGCGCCCTACGCGCCGGGGTGAGACGGCCATAGCGTGCGTGCTTCGAGGCGCCGCGTGCCGCGGCGCACCTCAGCATGACGAGAGAGTTGTTCTTTTCTCGCCATGCTGAGGCGCGAGCCGAGCGAGCCTCGAAGCACGCACAGACCATCATCCTGAAAGCCCGCAACTTCGGAATTAGCGTCCCTCCATCCGCCAGGCCAGCAGCAGCGTGCCCAGCAGCAGGAGCAGCGCGGCCCAGGGCGGCAACAGCGGCTGCTGCTCGACGGCGGTGACGCGGTAGGCGCCGTTGCGGCGCAGCCCGATCCAGTCGTCGCCGGCGGCCGCGGCACCGGCGCCGACGCGGCGGAGCGACGGCATCCCGTCGGCCAGCCAATGCACCGAGCCGCCGCCGGCCTGGACGACCGGCGCCAGGATGGCATCCGTCGCGCGCATGTCGGCCACTTCCTTCGGATTGAGCGGCCCGGCGGCGGCGACCGCCGAACGCGTCGCATCGTTGAGGCGGTAGAGGCCCAATTCGTCGGCCTTGACGCTGGCGCGCCACAGGCCCGGCGCGGCCTTGGTGAGATTGACGGTCTGGCGCTTGCCCGATGGGAAGGTCAGCGTCACCGGCGAAACCGTGTCGGCCATGCTGCGCCGCTCGATGGCGATCCGGCCGTTCGTGATCGCGGCCGAGAGGCGCTCCTCCTCCAGCTCCGGCTCCTTCATCAGCCAGTGGGCGAGGCGGCGCAGCAGTTCCGCCTGCGGCCCGCCGCCCTCGAAGCCGCGCGCCCACAGCCAGGCCTGGTCGGAGAGCAGCTCCGCCACCCGGCCCTTGCCGATATTGTCGAGCACCAGCAGCGGGCGGTCATTGGGCCCCGACATCACCGTCTGGCCGGTGATCTTGCTGGCGCCGATCAGGCGGAACCAGCGGCCCCAGCTGGGCTGTGTGCTGCCGCTGTTGGCGCCGGGCAGGTCGCGCGTCACCGGATGGGCCTGGCCGGCCGGGGTGACGATGGGCTTGAAGCCCTGGGCGACGATGTCGCCGGTCGGCGCGGCCGGCAGCACCGACGCCAGGGGCGTGCGGTAGATGCTGGTGCCTTCGGAGAATTCCGGCCCGGCCGAGACCAGCAGCGCGCCGCCATTCTCGACATAGCCGGCGATGTTCTCGAAATAGGCGAGCGGCAGGATGCCGCGCTCGCGGTAGCGGTCGAAGATCACCAGGTCGAACTGGTCGAGCTTCTCGGAAAACAGCTCGCGGGTCGGAAAGGCGATCAGCGACAGCTCGTCGATCGGCGTGAAATCCTGCTTGTCGGGCGGCCGCAGGATGGTGAAATGCACCAGGTCGACCGACGGATCGGCCTTCAGCAGATTGCGCCACACCCGCTCGCCGGCATGCGGCTCGCCGGAGACCAGCAGCACGCGCAGCCGGTCGCGCACGCCGCTCACCGCCACCACGGCGCGGTTGTTCTGCAGCGTCAGCTCGGCCGGGCCGGGCTTGGCCTCGACCTCGATCACGTTCTCGCCGCCATGGGCGATCGGCACATGGATCGTCGCGGCGCGGCCGATCGGCACGACGCGCGAGCCGGTGTCGCGGCCGTCGATGCGGATGTCGACATCGGCGCTGCCGCCGGTAGTGCCGCCGAAATCGTCGACGCGCAGCACGATGTCGGCATCCTGTCCGACGATGGCGAAGCGCGCCGCGTCGACGATGGTGAGCTTGCGGTCGCGCTCGTCCTTGCGGCCGACGATCAGCGCCTGCAGCGGCGCGCGGATGGCGGATTTTTTGGGCGCGTCATGCACCTCGCCGTCGGTGATCAGGATGGCGCCGGCGACGCGCTCGGGCGGCACGTCGGCCAGCGCGGCGTTGAGCGCCGAAAAGAGCTGGGTGCCGTTGTCCTCGCCGGTCGTTTGCGTTGTCACGCTGGTCTCGCGGATCTCCAGGGTCTTCTCGCCGGCGAGGCGCTTCTTGATCGCGGCCAGCGCGCGGTCGGCCTGCCGGCCGCGGAATTCGATTCCCATGCTCTGCGAGCGGTCGATCACGATGGCGGCGATGTCGGAGAGCGGCTGGCGCCTCTCGCGCACCACCAGCGGATTGGCCAGCACCAGGACCGTCGCGGCGAAGACCAGCCCGCGCGCCCAGGCGCCGCGCGCCCGCCGCACAAAGGCGTAGAGCGTCAGCAGCGCCGAGACGGCTATCAGAGCCCAGAGCAGCGGGAGCGGCAGCAGCGGCGCGAAATCGATCGTCGTCGCCACGCCCTAATGTCCCAGCCGTTCGAGCAGCGCCGGCACATGCACCTGGTCGGCCTTGTAGTTTCCGGTCAGCGTGTACATTACCAGGTTGATGCCGAAGCGCAGCGCCATCTCGCGCTGGCGCGCCCCGCCCGGCACCACATCGACGATGGGCTGGCCCTGCGCATCCACCGCCCAGGCCGCCGCCCAGTCATTGCCGCCGATCACCACCGGCGAGACGCCGTCGCCGCCCCGCGCCGGGGTGGCGCCGGCATTGGGATCGGCGGGCGGCAGGGCCTCGACCCAGACCTTGCCGCCGTCCCAGCGGCCGGGAAAGTCCTGCAGCAGGTAGAACGATTTGGTCAGCACGTGATCGGCGGGGATAGGCTCCAGCGGCGGCAGGTCCAGCTTGGCGACCAGCCGGCGCAGCGTCAGTTCGCCGGGCGAGGTCGGCCCGCGCACCGCGCCCAGCGTCAGGTCGCGGGTGTCGAAGACGATGGTGCCGCCGTTGCGCATGTAGTCGGCGATGCGCGACAGCGCCTGCGGGGACAGATCCTTCTCGCGCGGGTCCATCGGCCAGTAGAGCAGCGGGAAGAAGCTGAGATCGTCGCGCGCCACCTCGACGCCGACCGGGTCTTCCGGAATGTAGGAGGTGCGCTGGCGCAGCGCGAGGCCGAGCCCGGTCAGCCCGGCGCGGCTCATCGCATCGACGTCGGGGAGCCCGGTCACGACATAGGCCAGCCGCGTGTCGAGCGCCGATTTGAGGTCGAAGGCATCGTCGGCGCGCGCCGTGTCGAGGTGAACCGCGGCGATCAAAATGGCCGCCGCGGCGATGCGCAGCACCGGCAGGAAGCCGCGCAGGCCGAGCGAGATCAGCGCATCGGCCAGCAGCAGCAGCAGAACGAGCGCCAGCAGCGGCGGCTCCAGCGCCACGGCGCTGCCCTGCGCATAGGGCTGGACGCGGACGCCCAGATCGCCCATCGGCACCAGCGAGGCGGTGGCGCCGACCGCGTTCAGCGCGAAGGCGGCCCCCGGCACGCCGTACAGCCCCGGCGGATGGGCACGCGACGGTGTGGTCTTCGCCAGCGCCGAGGCGCGCAGCGGCATCACGTCGGAGGGCGGCCGGGCGAAGCGGCCGAAGCCGTCGAGGGTCTGCAGCGCCGGCAGCGTCGCGGCATTGGCGGTCTCGCCCGGATGGGCGCCGCCGGCCAGCGCCAGCAGGCGGCGCAGCATGTCGACATACAGTCCCGACAGCGGCAGCGACGACCAGGCGGGGCTGGCGCTGATGTGGAAAAGCACGATCCAGCCCTTGCCGCGCTGTTCGGCGGTGACCAGCGGCGTGCCGTCGGCCAGCCGCGCCCAGGTGCGGTCGGAGAGCTGCACCGACGGCTCGGCCAGCACCTGCCGCGACACCGTCACGTCGCCCGGCACGGTGAGCCCGGCGAAGGGGCTGACATCGGCGAAGGGCGCCAGGTGCTGCGGCTCGGCCCAGGCCAGCGCGCCGCCCAGATAGCGCCCGCCGACGCGCAATTTCACCGGCACCAGATCGTCGACATCGCCGGTCATGCGCTCGCCGGCGAAGCGGATCAGCAGACCGCCATCGCCGACGAACTGCGCGACGCGGTCGCGGTCGCTGCCGGTGATGCGGCCGATATCGGCCAGCACCAGCACGCCCGCATGCTCGTCGAGCAGGCGCGAGATCGTGCCCTTGTGCAGGTCGGCATAGGGCGAGAGCGCGCGTTCGAGATAATAGAGATCGGAGAGCAGCGGCTGCTCGTTCTCCATGTTGCTGGCGGAGACCAGCCCGACGGCGCGGCGCGGCGCGCCGGAATCCAGCAGCTGCACCGCGCCCGCCGATTCCGCATTGGCGATCGCGAGCCGCGCGGTCTCGTTGCGCACTTGCAGCGGCAGGGTGATCTTCGCCGTCGCCCGGCTGCCGCCGGCCGCGAAGCGGAAGCGGGCGGTGCCGAGGATTTCGCCGTGCGGGCCCTGCGCCTCGACCGTGCCGCCGCGCACGCCGTCGTCGCCGGCGCGCAGCACGGCGGCGGAAAATCCGTTGGCGACATTGCTCGGCGGCAGCAGCGCCAGC
>JAATGL010000220.1 GCA_015654705.1 Alphaproteobacteria bacterium
ATAGGTACATTCCCACGTGTTACGCACCCGTCCGCCGGTGATGCATTGCTGCACCCCCTAGACTTGCATGTTTGAGGCCTGCCGCCAGCGTTCGTTCTGAGCCAGGATCAAACTCTCAAGTTATGATCCTGAACAACGACGCTGATTGCTCTTGCATGACCGGGCTTGCACCCGGCCAATTGCGTTTGTTCGCATGACATTTTGACAAGGGTTGATCGAATCCGGCGCCGTCACAGCTCCGAATCCGATCGGACTTTTGTTTACATGTCTTGCAGAGAACGCGAGCATTCAGCGTGTTGCTCGATTTGTTGCCTCGATGCTTTCGCCTCGAAGCGTTGGCCAAGCCAAGCCGCCGCCCACGTTCCCCTTCCTTAAATCACAATGTCAAAGAGCCCGTCTTCGGCCGAACTTTTATTCTGCCAGAGACGAAACACCGCCCGCAAGATTGGCTCTCGCGAGCGGCGTGGGCGCGGTGTATAGGCGCGCACCTTTGGCCTGTCAAACCCCTTTTTGCGCTATTTTAAGGTTTTTTGACGAGGCTCGAAACGGGCCTGTGAATAACCTTTCGCGCTGCCACAGCTAGCGGCCAAGAAGAACTCGCCCCCGATATGTAGATCGAAGGCGAGCCTTTTTTCCGATGCGTCTGCATCGATGCGGCGTGAACCTAGCTGTTCCGTTCGAGGTCGCGCAGCTCCATCACCGACAGATCGGTGAAAACGATGCGGTCGTCGGGATCGTAGCGCAGGTCGCGCGCCCGAACCCAGGCATGCTCGCCATCGCGGAACGCAATCTTCACCGCCGCCACCCGTCCATCGGGCCGCCGCTCGATCTCGCGGATATGGCCGACGCTGTAGCCGTCCTCGCGGGCGACGCGCAGATCGATCAGATCGTCGCGCGGGATGTCGTAGAACGAATTCAGCGACGCGCGCTCATAGCGATCGTGCCACCAGGCATAGGGATGCGAACGGTCGTAATTGTATTCGGCGCGGTCGTCCTGATAGCGGTCCTTCTGCGCCTGGTAGCGGTCCTGGTCACCCTGATATTGCTGCACCTGGTTCTGATACTGGACCTGCTGGTCCTGGTACTGCGCCTGGGTGGCGGCATCGGCGCCATTGCTCGCCGCGGCATCGTTCTGCTGATCGGTGTTGAGCCGGTCGGTCTGGGCACGCTCCTGCGGCGTGGGATTCTGCGTGTAGGGATCGCCGGCCTGCGGATCGGCGAGGCCGGAAGCGATCCCGAGCGTCATCGCGCAAACGCCGCCGAGCATGAGATAGCGAAGTTTCATGGCACATTCCTCATCGCGGACGAGCAACAGCCTCTCGCCGCATCAGCATAGAAAACGCATGCGCCCGCGGCGCGTTCCGATCCTTATGGACAGGTCGCCGTGCTGGGCTGCGCGACATTACCCGGCATGCAGGCCTGGGGCGACGAGGTCTGGGCCGGCGGCGTGGGCGAGGTCGGCATCGTCGTGCCGGTCTGCGATTGCGGCGCAACCGGCGACGGCGACTGGTACTGGTTAGCGTTGTCGAGCGCAGGCGTGCCCTGCGGCGTCACGCTGTGCTGCGGCTGGTACTGGTTGGCGTTGGGCATCGTCGCGGTAGAAGTCGTCGTGGTCGAACCCGGTGTCGTGGTGCCCGACGTCACGGCGCCCGATGTCGTCATTCCCGTCGAGGTGCCCGACACCGTCCCCGGCCGCGCGGTGCCGGCGGTCGCCTGCGCGAAGGCGGGACCGCAGGTCAGAACCGCCAGCGACGCCGCCATGGCGGCGCCTGTAAAGAACCTGCTTGTCATGGCGTTTTCCTTTTCGCGATCTGCCGCGGGGTTGGCGGCTCCTTTGAGAAAACGTCAGGGATGCCGCGACGTTCCAAATGAGCAGTTGGCATGTTCGCAGGCAGGCATGGCGCGCATGGCTGCCCGGCATACGGCAAAGTGAAGGTTTTCCGACCGTCGCCGCCTTGTGGGAAACGCCCCGCTTACCTAGATTTTCGCCGCTATCGAAGGGGATTTGGACATGCTCGACCGCCGTGCCGTCCTGTTTTGCGGAGCCGCGACCGCGGCTCTGGCCGTCGCCGATGTGGCTTTCGCGGATCCGGCGGCCGCGCCCGCCGCCAGTCCCGAAGCCGCCAGGCTCGACAAATTGTTCGACGCCTTCATGGACGAGGCCATCGACCAGACGCCGGAATTCGCCACCAGCCTCGGCATCGACAAGGGCGACCGCGCCTATCAGAAGGCCATGGTGAGCGACCGCTCGCTGGCCGAGGTCGAATTCCTCAAGCGCATGAACACCGACCAGCTCGCCCGCCTGAAGACGATCCGCCGCGACGCGCTAACCGGCATGGACACGGTCAATTACGATGTCGTGCTCTACGGCCTGCAGCAGCAGGAGGACGACAACAGGCGCTTCCAGTACGGCGGCGGCGGGATCGGTGCGCCCTACATCCTCAGCCAATTGACCGGCGCCTATCAGCAGGCGCCCGATTTCCTCGACAGCCAGCACCGCATCGAGACCAAGGATGACGCCGACGCCTATCTCGCGCGCCTGTCCGCGCTCGGCACCGTCTTCGACCAGGAGCTCGAAGTGGCGCGCCACGACGTGGCGCTGGGCGTCGTGCCGCCCGATTTCGTGCTCTCCCGCGCGCTCGACCAGATGACCAAACTGCGCGCCGTCGCGGCCGACAAATCGTCGATGGTCGATTCCGTGGCGCGCCGCGCCAAGGAGAAGAAGATCGATGGCGACTATGCCACGGTCGCCGCGCGGCTCGTCGCCCAGCGCGTCTATCCCGCGCTCGACCGCCAGATCGATTTCCTCAAGAGCCTGCAGCCCAAAGCGGTGCATGACGCCGGCGTCTGGCGCCTTCCCGACGGCGACGCCTATTACGCGGCCTCGCTCGAAGCGGCGACCACCACCACCATGAAGCCGGCGGAAATCCACCAGCTCGGCCTCGACGTGGTGCAGGATCACACCGCGCGGATCGACGCGCTGATGAAGGCCAACGGCCTGACCCAGGGCAGCGTCGGCGAGCGCCTGCGCGCGATGTATGACGATCCGAAATTCCGCTACGAGAACACCGACGCGGCCAAGGAAAAGCTGATCGCCGATCTGAACGTCAAGGTTCAGCGCGTGCGCGCCGCGCTGCCGCAATATTTCGGCGCGCTGCCCAAGGCCGATCTGATCATCAAGCGCGTGCCGAAATACATCGAGGCCGGCGCGCCGGGCGGCTATTATAACGGCGCCTCGCTCGACGGCACGCGGCCCGGCACCTACTACATCAACCTGCGCGACACCGCCGAGGTGCCGAGCTGGACGCTGCCGACGCTGACCTATCACGAAGGCATTCCCGGCCATCACCTGCAGATCAGTATCGCGCAGGAGTCGCCGCTGCCGCTGATCCGCAAGGTCTCCGGCTTTACCGCCTATGTCGAAGGCTGGGCGCTATATGCCGAGCAGCTCGCCGGCGAGATGGGCATGTATGAGGGCGATCCGTGGGGCCAGATCGGCCAGCTCCACGATTCGATGTTCCGCGGCGTGCGCCTGGTCGTCGACAGCGGCATGCACGCGATGAAATGGAGCCGCGAGCAGGCGGTGAAATACTATGTCGACACGCTGGGCGACCAGGAAGCCTCCGCCGTCACGGAGATCGAGCGCTACTGCGTGTGGCCGGGGCAGGCCTGTTCCTACATGGTCGGCAAGCTCACCCATCTGAGGCTGCGCGATAAGGCGAGGGCCGCGCTGGGCGCCAGGTTCGACATCCACAAATTCCACGACACGGTGCTGCTGTCGGGCGCGCTGCCGCTCGCCGTGCTGGAGAACGTGGTCGACGACTATATCGCCAGGGCCAAGGCCGCCGCCTGAGCCGTGCGGCTCAGCCCGAGGCGCTGATATATTCGCGCAGCGTCGCGGCCTCGCGCACCGTCTCCGCGATGCGCGACTTGACCACGTCGCCGATCGAGACGATGCCGACCAGCCGCTCGTCGCGGTCGAGCACCGGTACATGGCGGAAGCGGCCCTGCGTCATCATCTCCATCAGATCATCGATGGAATCGGTTTCGCCGCAGGTGGCGACGTCGCGCGTCATGTAGGCGCTGACCGGGCGGGCCAGCGCGGCCACGCTCTCCTCCGCCACCGCGCGCACCACGTCGCGCTCGGAGAGGATGCCGGCGAGACCGCCCTGCGCGTCGCGCACCACGAGGGCGCCGATGCGCCTGCGCGCCAGGAGACGCGCGGCCTCCGAAAGCGTCGCATCGCCCAGGATTCCGATGACCTCGCGGCCCTTTTCCCGAAGAATGTGTTTGATCTGCATCTGCGTCGCTCCTCCGTTTCCGGCCAGTGGCCGGTTCTTCGAGGGCTTCGCTGCCGTCGTCTGTCGTTCGCGCCTCAAAGGAGGCGTTGTGCAGGCCAAGGCAATGCCAAGCCCTTCAGGGTCGTTCCCCCGCAGGACAATGCTGCGCCGTTCCCGCCGCTCTGGCAAGATGTCGCGGCGATACACTTTTGAGCGCGTAAGAATCGAACCCAGGGCGAAATACCGGTTCGCCGACCCGATTCAGGTTTAACGCCCGTTTTCCAAGAATCTTTTCCGCGTGGCGCGCGCATCGGCACGCAGATGCCGGCCGCGGACGCCCCGAAAATCGACCGCCTTCCGGCAGGCTTGAGACCCCGCCCGATCTAGGGCAAGAGTGCTTCATTGCGGAGCTGTGGCCGAGAGGCTGAAGGCGGCGGTTTGCTAAACCGTTGTACGTTGTAAAGACGTACCGAGGGTTCGAATCCCTCCGGCTCCGCCACAC
>JAATGL010000116.1 GCA_015654705.1 Alphaproteobacteria bacterium
ATGCCGCCGGCGAGATGAAGCACGGCCCCATCGCGCTGATCGACGAGAGCGTGCCCGTCATCGTGATGGCGCCGCACGACGCGCTGTTCGAAAAGACAATCTCCAACATGCAGGAGGTGATGGCGCGGGGCGGCAAGGTGCTACTGATCTCGGAGGGCGCCGGACTGTCGAGCGCCGGGGCGCAGGCCTGGGCCACCATCGAGATGCCCAAGGCCGATCCCTTCATCGCGCCGCTGCTTTATGCCGTGCCGGCGCAGTTGCTGGCCTATTACGCGGCCATCGCCAAGGGCACCGACGTCGACCAGCCCCGCAACCTCGCCAAATCGGTGACGGTGGAGTAGCGATCCTGGACAAAATAGCCATAGAATGGCTATAATTCCCGCATGACCCAGCACAGCGTCGCCGAGACCAAGAACAACCTTTCCGAGCTGATCGGCCGCGCCGAAAAGGGCGAGGAGATCATCATCACGCGCCACGGCCGGCCGGTTGCCAGGATCAGCGCGCTGGCCCCCCTGCCGCAGCCTCTGACCGACGCCGACCTCGACTGGCTCGCCGAGCGCCGCAAGGGGCGGGGTAGGATCGCGACCGAAGACGCCGGGACGTTCGTCTCGCGCATGCGCGACGAGGACTGGACGCGTTGAGCGTCTACCTGGATACCAGTGTTCTCGTTCCGCTTTTCATCGACGATGTCTTCTCATTCCGCGCCCAGGCCCTTCTGCGCGAAGGCGGCGCGCAAATCATCAGCGACGTCGCGGCGACGGAGTTCGCCTCCGCCCTCGGCCTGCGCTGCCGCCGCAAGCTTCTGGAGATCGCGGAGGCGCGGGCTGCATTCGAGGATTTCGACATCTGGAGATCGAAGGTCTCGCAGGTCGAGAGCGGCCCCGCCGACCTGCGGGCGGCGGAAAGCGCTCTGCGCCGCCTCGATCTCAATCTGCGCGCACCCGACGCAATCCATATCGCGATCGCGCAACGGATCGGCGCCGGACTGGCGACGTTCGACGCGCGGATGGCGCAGTGCGCACGGGCGCTGGGAGCTGCCGTCGTGCCGATGTAGTCTGGGCCGATGCCATGGAGGAAACCGGATGGTGGAACTCGAAGGAGGCTGTTCCTGCGGCGCGGTGCGCTACCGGCTCAAAAGCGCGCCGATGTTCGTCAATTGCTGCCATTGCCTGGATTGCCAGCGCCAGACCGGCGGCGCCTTCGTGATCAATGCGATCATAGAAACCGATCGCCTGGAAATTCTCGGCGGCGATCCGGTGGCGGTCGGAGTGCCGACCGACAGCGGCCGGCCGCACGACGTCTATCGCTGCCCCGCATGCCAGGTCGCGCTGTGGAGCGATTACGGGCGGCGCGGCGTGATGCGCTTCCTGCGCGTCGCGACGCTGGACGATCCCACGGCGCTCGCGCCCGACGCCCACATCTTCACGCGCTCGAAGCAGCCCTGGGTCGGCCTGCCCGCGACCGTCCCGGCCTTCGAGGTCTATTATGACATGAAGACGCTGTGGCCGGCCGAAAGCCTCGAACGCCGCAGGGCGCTTTTGGGCGAACGACGGTGAATTTCGCGCGCGATTGGGCTAAGCCTTGAGCATGGCCGACCGGGATTCCCTCAAACGCGAAGCCGCCGCCAGGGCGCTGGATTTCGTCTCGCATGGGATGAAGCTGGGGCTGGGCAGCGGCACGACGGCGGAGGTGTTCCTCGAATTGCTGGGGCCCCGGGTGCGCGGCGGCATGACGCTCGACTGCGTGGCGACGTCGGAGCGCACGGCGGCGCAGGCGCGGGCGCTGGGCATCGCGCTCGGCGATCTCGATGCGCTGGCGCCGCTCGATCTGACGGTCGACGGCGCCGACGAGGCGGACCGCGCCCTCAACCTGATCAAGGGCGGCGGCGCGGCGCTGCTGCGCGAGAAGATCGTGGCGGCCTCTTCCAAGGCGATGGTCGTCATCGCCGACGAATCCAAGCTGGTGGCGCGGCTCGGCCGCTTCCCGCTGCCGGTGGAGGTGGTGGCGTTCGGCCATGGCGCGACGGCGGCGCGGATCGCCATCGCCGCGGCGGCGCTCGGCTATGCCGATCTCGCGGTCACGCCGCGCCTGGCGGACGGCGCGCCCGTCAGGACCGACAGCGGCAACCTGATCTACGATTGCGCCTTCGGCGCCATCACCGATGCGGCGGCGCTGGCCGCGGCGCTGTCGGCGGTGCCGGGCGTCGCCGGCCACGGCCTCTTCGTCGGCATCGCCACCACGCTGGTGATCGCCCATCCCGGCGAGATCGAGATCATTGCGGCCCCGACGCCAGCGGCGCCAGTTCCACGCGCGGGATCAGCGGCACCAGCCGGCGGGTGAGCCGCACCAGCCAGTCCGGCCGGCGATCGCGCGCGACGTTGAGCACATAATGCGGCTTTTGGGGATCGCAGGCGGGGCCGTCCGGCGTTCGGCAGGCCAGGGTCGCGGGCGGCGCCAGCCGCTCGCGGATCGGCACGCCCCGCAGCGTCAGCGCGATATCGCTCACCGCCTCATAGGACAGCCCGAAATAGGAATGGCCGAGCAGTTCGGCCGGCGCCTCGGTCGCGTCGACGACATCGATGACGGGCCGGTCCGCGCCATGCGCTTCCAGATCGGCGTCGCTCAAGGGCCGGCGGCCGGCGCGCGGTACGTCGCCATGCGCGACCGCGGAGACCGCCAGCACCGCATCGCCTCCCGAGGCATAGATCGTGACCCGCCGCGCGAAGGGCAGGGCGTCCTGCAGCAGATGGGCGAAATCGTCGTTCTGCGGATCGGCGCCGATATCGGCGGCCGCCAGGATCAATTCGCCGACGAAGGCGCGCGGTGGCTCGGCCCGATGCGCCAGCGAAGCCAGGGCCTGAAGCGCCACGCGGTTGCCCATGCTGTGGCCCACGATGTCGACGCGCAGATGCGCCGCCGCCAGCGCGTTCAGAAATGCCTCCAGGACCGGCACGGCATAGGCGCTGTGCTCGATATCCGCCACATAGCGGCCGACCTCACCCTCGCTGCTCCAGCTGAACGCCGCGACGACGCAGCCCGATTGCGTGTCCAGCGCCAGTTGCCCGGCGCGCAGCATGGCGCCGTCGAACAGGGTGTTGAAGCCGTGGATATAAAGGAGAACGGAACGGCAGTTTTTTTGCCGCGCCGCCGCCGCGATCGCGTCCGCGATGCCCTCCATCGCGGCGCCACAGGCGAGCGGCGCCCCGGCCCCAATCGAGCCGGTCGGCACCGGTTCGCCGGGCAGGTTGGCGGGCGGGATCGTCGCCACCGTCGTGCCGCACCAGGCTCCGTCCGACCAGTGCTTGCCGAAGCCGCCGGGCCAGTCCTTGTCCGGCGCGCGATCGGTGACGTAGTAGACTGTCGCCGTCACGGGCCTTGCGTCGGCCGGGCGCCAGACCGAATGGACGAAGGCGGCCTGGTCGCCGATGCAGCCCGAGAGGCCCAGCGCCACAGCCAGCGCGGCCAAAAGCCGAAATCCGTCCTTCAATCGCACGCGGCGCCCGTCCCTGGCGTTGTCTGATCATCCAACCTCGGCTAAGCGACGGATGGCAAGCGCGGAGCGGCGGTCATGGCCCAGTATGATTACGATCTTTTCGTCATCGGCGGCGGCTCGGGCGGCGTGCGCGCCAGCCGGATGGCGGCGCAGGCGGGCGCCCGCGTGGCGCTGGCCGAGGAAGACCGCCTGGGCGGCACCTGCGTCATCCGCGGCTGCATCCCCAAGAAGCTGTTCGTCTATGCCAGCCATTTCTCCGAGGATTTCTTCGACGCCACCGGCTATGGCTGGAGCGTCGGCAAGCCGGTCTTCGACTGGCCGACCCTGATCGCCAACAAGGACAAGGAGATCGCCCGCCTCGAAGGCCTCTACCGCAGGAATGTCGAGGCGGCGGGCGTCACGATCATCGGCGACCGCGCCGTGTTCGACGATCCGCATACGCTGCGCCTGATCAATTCCGGCAAGACCGTCACGGCCAAGACCATCCTGATCGCCACCGGCAACCGGCCGACCCGCGAGATGGGCACCACCCATATCGTGCCGGGCGGCGATCTCTGCATCACCTCCAACGAGGCGTTCCACCTGGAGAAGCTCCCCCGGCGCATCTTGATCGCCGGCGGCGGCTATATCGCGCTGGAATTCGCCCATATCTTCCATGGGCTGGGGAGCGAGGTCTCGCTGGTCTATCGCGGCGAGAAGCCGCTGCGCGGCTTCGACGAGGATCTGCGCGACGCGCTGATGGAGTCGATGCAGCGGCGCAATCTGAACGTGCTGCTGGGCTGCGAGTTCACCGGCATCGAGAAGCGCGGCCACTGCCTGCACGCCGAGACCAACAAGGGCGCGACGATCGAATGCGACCAGGTGATGCTGGCGATCGGCCGCGCCCCCAACACCGCGATGCTGCATGTCGAGAAGGCCGGCGTCGACCTCGGCAAGCGCGGCGAGGTCGTGGTCGACAAATTCTCGCGCACCAGCGCGCAGAACATCTACGCCATCGGCGACGTCACCGACCGCATCCAGTTGACCCCCGTCGCGATCCACGAGGCGATGTGCTTCGTCAAGACGGTGTTCGAGAACAACCCGACGGCGCCCGACCACGAGCACGTGCCGAGCGCCGTCTTCACCACGCCGGAGATCGCCACGGTCGGCATGAGCGAGACCAAGGCGCTGGGGCTGGGCCATGCCGTCGACGTCTACAAATCGACCTTCAAGCCGCTGAAGCACACGATGACCGGCAGCGGCGAACGCTCGCTGTTCAAGATGATCGTCGACCAGAAGACGCAGGCGGTGCTGGGCTGCCACATCTTCGGCTGGGGCGCGGCGGAGATCATCCAGATGGCCGCGGTGGCGATGCGGATGGGGGCGCGCAAATCCGATTTCGACGCCACCATCGCGCTGCATCCCACGGCGGCCGAGGAATTCGTGACGATGCGGACGAAGTCCTATTCGAAGACGCCGTGAGATGCGCTAGGCCTTCAGCGCCTCGTCGATCGCGGCGGCGAGTTCCGGCGCGGCGGGCTCGGTGCGCGAGCCGAAGGTGCCGGCGATGCTGCCGTCCTTGTTGAACAGATATTTGTGGAAATTCCACTTGGGCGCGGCGCCTTCGCCGAGTTCTTCCGCCACCCATTTGTAGAGCGGATGGGCTTCGGGCCCGATCACATGCTCCTTAGCGGCGAGCGGGAAATCGACCGAGAAGCGGGTCTCGCAGAAGGTCTTGATCTCCTTTTCCGTGCCCGGTTCCTGGGCGCCGAAATCGTTGGCCGGCACGCCCAGGATCACCAGCCCCGCGTCGCGCCGGTCGCGCCACAGCGCCTCGAGGCCGGCATATTGCGGCGTCAGGCCGCACTGGCTGGCGACGTTGACGATCAGCAGCGCCTTGCCCTTGAACTTGCCGAGCGGCAGCGCCTCGCCGTCGATCGAGCGGAACTGGAAATCATGGGCGGTGGTCATCGCGCGTCTCCGTTGCGGCCGGGTGACCGATTGTAGGCGGAACCGGCCGCCGGAGCCAGCATCCGCAGGCCCGGTCCGGCGCTTTTGTGGTTAACGGATTGGAAACGGCGCGCTTGCGATAGTGGCCCGTTGTCCTTCGGATGGTCCCATGGCCAGGCTGCTTCTCGTCGTGATTTCTCTCTTTGCCTCCCTGGCGCTGGGCGG
>JAATGL010000039.1 GCA_015654705.1 Alphaproteobacteria bacterium
ATTACGACGCGCCCTATCATCCCGACGATTACGTGCACCGCATCGGCCGCACCGGCCGCGCCGGCCGCTCGGGCCATGCCTATATGCTGGTCACCGCGCGCGACGAGAAATATGTCGATGCGATCCAGAAGCTGATCGGCAAGAAGATCGAGGCGCGGACGCTGGAAGGCCTCGCCGAGGCGACCCAGGCGCGTCCGCCGCGCGAGGATCGCGCCGGCAGCCGCGGCAAGCCGCGCGGGCGGAGCGATCGCGAACGCAAGCGCGAGCATCCGCCCAAGCCGCACGGCCAGGTCGCTTCGATGGAACCTGCTGCCCCGGTCGCGCTGACGCAGCCGGCCCCCGCCACGCCGCAATCCGCGCCGGCGCGCAACGACCATCGCCAGGATCACCGGCCGAAGCGTCCGCCGCAAAAGCCGCAAGCCCCCAAGCCGCAGCGCCAGCCGGTCGAGAGCGAACAGGACGAGCGCAGCCAACTGCCCGCCTTCCTGCTGAGGCCGGTGAAACTCCCGCCGGTGGTCGAGAAGGCGCCGTCACGGTCGAAGAAGAAGGTCGACGCGGGCTCCTGACGAATCTACGCGAGACTATTTTTTTGTCTTGTGTGCTTTTCTTGGTGACCTTCTTTTTCCGAAATTCGCCTCGCTCGGCTCCCTTATGGCCGCGCGCCTACCGCCTGATCCCGCTGTTCAGGAATTTCTGGAATTTGGGGCCGAAGGGCGGGCGCATCATCGCGGTAATGTCGGATCGCGCCTGGCTGAACACCGCCTTGGCGTGGCTGAAGGTGCGGAAGCCGTCGATGCCGTGATAGGCGCCCATGCCGGACGGCCCGATGCCGCCGAACGGCAGATCCTCCATCGCTACATGCATGATCACGTCGTTGACCGATACGCCGCCGGACGTCGTGCGCGTCAGAACCCGCTCCTGCTCCGCCGCATCCGTGCCGAAGTAATAAAGCCCCAGCGGCCGTTCCCGAGCGTTCACATAACCGATCGCGTCCTCCATCGCGTCATAGGTCTTGACCGGCAACAGCGGCCCGAAGATTTCGTCCTTCATGATCGCCATGTCGTCGGTCGGATTGAGGATGAGGGTCGGCGGAATCTTGTGGAAGGGCTGCTGGCGGAAATCCTCTCTCGCCGGATTGATCTCGACGATCTCGGCGCCCTTGGCCCTGGCGTCGTCGAGATAGCCCATCAGCCGGTCGTAATGGCGTTGGTTGATCACCGAGGTGTAGTCGGGATTGTCCTTCAGCGTCGGAAACATTTTGGCGACGGCGTCGGTCGCGGCACTGACGAATTCCCTGGCACGCTCCTTCGGCACCAGCACATAGTCCGGCGCCAGGCAGATCTGGCCGGCATTCATCGTCTTGCCGTTCATCACGCGCTTGGCCGCGAGGTCCATGTCGGCGGATTGGGAAAGGATGACCGGCGACTTGCCGCCCAGTTCCAGCGTGGTCGGCACCAGATTCTCCGCCGCCGCGCGCTGCACATGATAGGCGATGGAGGTCGCGCCGGTGAACAGAAGATGGTCGAAGGCGAGCCGGGAGAACGCCGCGCCCACTTCCGGCCCGCCGGTGAACACCGCCACTTCGGTCTCGTCATAGGCAGACGCGATCATGCGCGCCATCAATTCGGAACAGCGCGGGGTGAATTCGCTGGGCTTGATCATCGTGCGGTTGCCCGCGGCAAAGATGCCGGCCAGCGGATTGAAGGTCAGAGTGAAGGGAAAATTCCACGGGCTGATGACGCCCACCACGCCTTTCGGCTGGTATTCGACATAGGCCCGGGCGCCGAACAGGCCCAGGATCGCGGGGCTCACCTTGCGCGTCTCGCGCTTCATCCAGCGCTTCAGGTGCGCCTTGGCATGCTTGAACGGGCCGATGGAGCCGGACACGTCGGTGAACAGGCTCGCATGGACCGAGCGGTGGCCGAAATCCTCGCGCAACGCCTCGGTGATGGCGTTCCTGTTGTCGACCAGGAGCGCGATGCCGCGGTCGATCCATTCGATGCGCTTCGCGGCGCTGGGCGGACCGTCCTTGATGTGTGCCTGCTTCTGGCGCGCCAGAACGTCGCGCATCCGCGCCTCGAAATCCTGCGTCCCCGCGTCCGCCATGGTCATCCCGCACTCCTCTTGGCCGATTTGATATTTTGTCAAATAACGCGCCGTTGGGGTAGTGCCTCGGCCCGACGCGACAGGGCTGGTCGAAGCGTGATAGCTTCCATCAGGCTGACTCAACCTTGAGCGAGCGATCCCATGCACATCCCGCCGGGCTTTACGCAGGTTTTCCCCTATATTTTTGCGCCCGACGCCGCCAGGTACCTGACCTTTCTCTCCGAAGGTCTTGGTGGAGAGATCGTCTCGGTCCTCGCCGGTCCCGATGAGAAAATCGGCAACGCGCAGGTGAGATTTGGCGACACTACGATCATGGTCAGCGAGGCGAACGAAAGTCTCGGCGCCATGAAGGCGACATACTATATCTACGTCGACAATGCGGATGCCGCGATGGCCCGCGCCGTAAGGGCGGGCGGCGTTCAGCGGGGGCAGATCGCGGACATGCCCTATGGCGACCGCCAGGGCGGTGTCGTCGACCCCGCGGGCAACATCTGGTGGATATCGCAGCGGCTGTCCCCCGGCCCCTATCAGGAACCGGACGCATAGACCGTTAACCGTTTCTTACGAGGCGCGCGGCAGACTGGCGGGGACGGCCGCATGGCGGCGCGACTGGGGATGAGCGTGTACCTGCAGGACCGAGAACAAGCGCTGGCGAAGACCGCCCTAGCCCTGATGAGCGAGTGCGGCGTGACGCCGACGCCGGACAATTTCGAGCTGTTCTACACCTATGCGTCGGGCCGCAATCCGGCGATGGGACAGGTCATCGACGCCATGATATCGGCACGCCGGCCCTTCACCAGCGACGTGCTGGAAGACCTGCGCAGCCGCTGCCTGTCGAGCGCGCGCACCACGCAGGCGATCGACAACGCCAGCACGGGCGTCACGGACACGTTGAGCGCGATCCTCGGAAAGCTGGAGGCGGCCGGCCGCGACGCCGGCGATTACGGAAGGACGCTGTCGCGCGCCAGCGGCGAACTCGGCGAGGAGCAATCCCCGGCCGAGCTGCGCAAATTCGTCGACACGCTGATCGTGGCGACCCGCACGATGGAAGCGCGCGCCGCGTCCCTCGAAAAAGAGCTCCAGCACTCCTCGCAGCAGGTCAATGCGCTGAAATCGCAGCTCGACGACGTGCGCAAGGAAAGCCTGACCGACGCGCTGACCTCCGTCGCCAACCGCAAGGCGTTCGACGGCGAACTCGTCGCCGCGATCGGCGATGCGCGCGAAAGCGGCGAGACCATCGCCCTTCTGATGTGCGACATCGACCACTTCAAGCGCTTCAACGACAGCTGGGGCCACCAGACCGGCGATCAGGTGCTGCGCCTGGTCGCGACCTGCATGTCGGAGAACGTCAAGGGCCGCGACACGGTCGCGCGCTTCGGCGGCGAGGAATTCGCCGTCATCCTGCGCCGCACCTCGCTCGACAACGCCACGAAGCTCGCCGATCAGATCCGCGCCTTCGTGCAGAGCAAGAAGCTGGTCAAGAAATCCACCGGCGACGTGCTGGGCACGATCACCGTCTCGATCGGCGTCGCGCGGTCCTGCGAGGGCGACACGCCCGCCTCCCTGATCCAGCGCGCCGATGCCTGCCTCTACCGCGCCAAGCGCGGCGGCCGTAATCGCGTGGTCAACGAAGACGAGCCCGCAGACGCGCAGATTGACGCCGCGTAACGCACGGACCGCTTCAAACCGCCGCAAGACACGCTATGCTGGCCCGGCCAAACATCGAGGTCTTCCATGCGTACCGAATTTGACCGCGTCCATGTGACGGCCCACGGCAATGTCGCCGTGCTGACCCTGAACCATCCCGAAGTGATGAACGCAGCATCGGTTTCGATGATCCGGGGCGCGGCGCAGGCCTTGGCCTTCATCGAAGAGCCGGACAGCGGCTTTCGCGCCCTGATCATCACCGGCGAAGGGCGCGGCTTCTGTTCCGGGGCCAACCTGATGGAGGCGCCGCCGGCGCATCGTTCGCCCTCGGAGGCGATCGGCGCCACGCTGGAGACCGCCTATCACCCGTTCCTGCGCCGGCTGCGCGACTGCCGCCTGCCGATCGTCACCGCCGTGAACGGCGCCGCCGCCGGGATCGGAATGAGCATCGCACTGATGGGCGACCTCGTGGCCGCGGCGCGCTCGGCCTATTTCCTGCAGGCCTTCGCGCGCATCGGCCTGGTGCCGGATGGCGGCTCGACCTGGCTGCTGCCGCGGCTGATCGGCCTGGCCCGCGCCAAGGAGCTTTCGCTGCTGGCGGAAAGGCTGCCGGCCGAGACAGCCCTGCAATGGGGGCTGATCAACCGGGTGTTCGACGACGCGGCGCTGATGGACGAGGCGATGAAGCTGGCCATCCGGCTCGCCGACGGGCCGGTCTCGCTGGGCGCGATCCGCCGGCTTTACTGGCAAAGCCCCCACAGCACCTATGAGCACCAGCTCGACCTGGAGCGCCAGGCCCAGCAGGGCGCCACCCGCACGGAAGACTTCGTCGAGGGCGTCGGCGCCTTCCTGCTGAAGCGTCCGCCAACGTTTAAGGGGAAATAACCGGTCCGCGCTCGCGGCTCCGTGACTTGCCTTGGAGGGCGTTTCTCTGACCTATTGCCGCCTCAACATGCGCGGAGCGCATGCCCCTGCCCGCGCCTCGTTCCTACGGAGAATTCCATGCGACGGAGTCTGATTGCACTGACATGTCTGGCGGCAAGCGCGGCCATCACGGCGGCTCACGGCCAGGCCGCCCATACCGAATACGGCACCTGGGGGGTCGACACCGCCGCCATGGACAGGAGCGTGAAGCCGGGCGACGATTTCTTCCTCTACGCCAACGGCACCTGGTACAAGACCGCCGTCATTCCGCCCGACCGCTCCTCCACCGGTTCGTTCCAGAATCTGCGCATCCTGAGCGAGACGCGCATGCAGGAGATCGCCGCGTCGCTGGACGCCAGGCCCTATGACCAGTTGAACGACGAAGAGAAGAAGCTGCGCGATCTCTACGACGCCTTCATGGATCGGACGCAGATCGACGCCAACGGCCTCAAGCCGGCGAGGGCCGATCTCGACATGATCACCGATCTCAAGACGCTCGACGACGTCGCCGCGGCGATCGGCGACCAGCGCACCCAGTTCGACGGCCCCATCGGTTTCGGGATCGGCATCAACGACAAGGATCCCAACGCTTATTCCATCAACCTCGGCCAGGCGGGCCTCGGCATGCCGGATCGCGACTACTATCTGCGCGACGACAAGGATCTCGCCGCCACGCGCGACGCCTACAAGAAGCATCTGGCCGCGATGTTCACGCTGGTCGGGATGGACGACGCCGACAAGCGCGCCACCGCCGTCTACGACCTCGAACACAAGATCGCCGAGGCCGAATGGGCCAATGCCGACCGCCGCGACGAGGACAAGGTCTACAACCCGATGTCCTATGCCGAGCTGAAGGCGCTGGCGCCGCAATATCCCTGGGACGCGTTCTTCAGCCGCAGCGGCCTGCCACTCAACGCCGCCAACGCCCGGCGCCAGGTCATCGTGGCGGAGAAATCCGCGTTTCCGAAGCTGGCGCAGATCTTCGCCGACACGCCGGTCGCGACATGGCGCGATTATCTGACGGTGCACTACCTGCACACCTATGCCGCCTATCTACCCAAGGCGTTCGACGCCGAGGACTTCGCCTTCTACGGCACCACGCTGCAGGGCAATGCGCAGCAATTGGCGCGCAGCGCACGGGCGGCGCACCTGCTCGACGGGCTGATGGGCGAGGCGCTGGGCAAGCTCTATGTCGCCAAATATTTCCCGCCCGAGGCCAAGGCGAAGGCGGTCGAACTGGTGGACAACCTGCTCAAGGCCTATGACGCCGACATCCGCACGCTGGCCTGGATGACGCCGGCGACGCGCGAAAAGGCGGCCTACAAGCTGCATCATTTCGGCGTGAAGATCGGCTATCCGGACCATTGGCGCGATTATTCCGCCTATGTCGTCAAGCGCGACGATCTTTTGGGTGACATCCAGCGCGGCGGGCTGTTCGAATGGAACCGCCAGCTCCGGCGCCTCGATCTGCCGGTCGACAAGACCGAATGGGGCATGACGCCGCCCACCGTCAACGCCTACAACAATCCGCAGGGCAACGAGATCGTGTTCCCGGCGGCGATCATGCAGCCGCCCTTCTTCGACGCCAATGCCGACGACGCGGTGAACTATGGCAGCATCGGCGCGGTGATCGGTCACGAGATCAGCCACGGCTTCGACGATCAGGGCGCGAAGTTCGACGCCACCGGCGCCTTCAACAATTGGTGGACGCCGGACGACCTCAAGGCCTTCCAGGCGAAGACCGCGGCCTTGGGCGCGCAGTACAGCGCCTACGAACCGCTGCCCGGCCTGCACATCAACGGCGCCTTCACGATGGGCGAGAACATCGCCGACAACGCCGGCATCGCCATCGCGCTCAAGGCCTATCACATCTCGCTGGACGGCAGGAAAGCGCCGGTGATCGACGGCTTCAGCGGCGACCAGCGCTTCTATCTCGGCTTCGGCCAGGTGTGGCGCGGCAAGCTGCGCGACGGCGCCCTGCGCCAGCAGGTGCTCTCCAACGAGCACAGCCCGCCGGCGTTCCGCGCCATCGGCGCCACGCGCAATCAGGACGCCTGGTACGAGGCCTTCGACGTCAAGCCGGGCGACAAATACTACCTGCCGCCGGACCAGCGCGTGCATCTGTGGTGAGCTAACGCGGCCGCTTGCGGGGTGCCCGCGCCGGCGCACGGGCACGCTTCTCGCGCTTCCTTCTCGCGGTCGGCGAATCCAGCGCCGCGGCAAGGGCGTGGCGCGCCCATAGCGCCAATTCGTCCGGTTCGTCATAGAGGCGCTCGGGAATGGTGACGTAGGACGTCACCACCCGCTCGCCGGTGCGCTTTTCAAAAGAAAAGGGCACGCCGCCCTCGCGCACATAGGCCGCACGGCTGTCCGCATCGGTGCGCAGGTAGATTTTCTCGTCGATCACCAGGCCGAACATCACGCCCTCGGCCATCAGAGCGTCGAGGCCGAAGGCGCGCCGGATCCGGATCGGGCCGATGCCGGAAAAAAGATCGGCAAGATAGCTTCGATATTCGGTGCCGAGAGCCACGCTAGGGCGTATCGTCCTTCGCCGGCGAGATCGAGACGGATTCGCCGCAGCCGCAGGCCGCCGTCTGGTTCGGGTTGTTGAAGACGAAGCGCGCGCCCAGCTTCTCGCGCACGAAATCCATCTCGGTGCCGAGAAGGAACAGGATCGCTTTCGGCTCGATGAAGATCTTCACGCCCTTGTCCTCGACCACCTCGTCGAGCGGCCTGGTCTCTTCGGCATAATCCATCGTGTAGCTCATGCCGGCGCAGCCGCCATTGGTCACGCCCACCCGCACGCCGCGATATTTGCCGTCCGCGTCCGCCATGATCTCGCGAATACGCGCGGCCGCGGCCTCGCTCAGGCGCACCGCTTTGGGGCGCTCGCGCCTAGGCTTCGTCGCTGTGCTCATCTGTTCCATCAGTACATGTTCAGTTCGAGTTTGGCTTCTTCGCTCATGCGCTCCGGCGTCCAGGGCGGATCGAAGGTCATGTTGACCGCGACCGCGCCGATCCCTTCCACCAGTTCCAGCGCCGATTTCACCATGCCGGGAATCTCGCCCGCCACCGGACAGTTGGGCGCCGTCAGCGTCATATCCACGGTCACGTCCTTGTTGTCGGCGACGTCCACCTTGTAGATAAGCCCGAGTTCGTAGATGTCCACCGGGATCTCCGGATCGTAGACGGTCTTGAGCGCCATGACGAGTTTCTGCGTGAACGCCTCCAGGTCCCCGGCGTCGGGGACCAGTGCCTGCGCGTCCATGTCGATTTTCAGCGGTTCCGCACTCATTCGCTTTTCACGGTCTGACCGTCCTCCAGCGCCGATTTCATCGTATGCCAGGCGAGCGTCGCGCATTTCACGCGCATCGGAAACGCCGAGACCCCGGCCATCACTTCCAGCCGCTCGCGATCGTCGGCATCGAGCTCGCCGCCATCGGCCTCGCCCTTCACCAGATGCAGGAAACCGCCCATCAGCGTCTGCGCCGCGTCCAGCGTGCGGCCGACCAGCATGTCGGTCATCAGCGAGGCCGATGCCTGGCTGATCGCGCAGCCCTTGCCTTCGAATTTGATCTCCGCGATGCGCCCCTGCGCATCGATGCTCAGATAGATCTTCACCCGGTCGCCGCACAGCGGATTGTAGCCCTCGCCGACATGCGTGGCGCCGGCCAGCGCCCCGAAATGCCGCGGATGGCGCGAGTGATCGAGGATCACCTCCTGGTAAAGTTCGCGCAGCGAATCGTCCATCGTCCTAGCCCAATATCTTTCGCGCCTTGTGCAGGCCTTCGATCAGCGCGTCCACCTCCGCGCGCGTGTTGTAGAGCGCGAAGGAGGCCCGCGTCGTGGACGCCACGCCGAAGCGCTCCATAAGGGGCTGCGCGCAGTGGTGGCCGGCGCGCACCGCCACGCCCTCGCGATCCAATATGGTGGCCAGGTCATGCGCATGCATCCCCTCGGTCTCGAAGGACAGGATCGCACCCTTGCCGGGCGCGTCGCCGATCACGCGCAGCCAGTTCCATTCGCGCAGGCGTTCCCGCGCATAGGTCAGCAGGTCATGCTCGTGCGCCTTCACCGCCGGGCGATCGAGCGCGGAGAGATAGTCGATCGCCGCCGCCAGCCCGACGCTTTCGATGATCGGCGGGGTGCCGGCCTCGAACCGCGCCGGCGGTTCGGCATAGGTGACGTTGTCGCGCGTCACCTCGCGGATCATCTCGCCGCCGCCGTTGAAGGGACGCATGGCCTTGAGATGCGCCTGCTTGGCATAGAGTGCGCCGATGCCCGTCGGGCCGTACAGCTTGTGGCCGGTGATCGCGTAGAAATCGATGTCGAGGTCGCGCACATCGACGATTTCATGCACCGCGCCCTGGCAGCCATCGGCCAGCACCGGCACGCCCTTGGCGTGGGCGCGGGCGACGATCTCCTTCAGCGGCGTCACCGTGCCCAGCACGTTCGACATGTGGGTCAGCGCCACCAGCTTCGTCTTCGCGCCGATCGCGTCGTCCAGCGCCTCGATATCCAGAGAGCCGTCGTCGCGCAGATCGACCCAGCGCAGCACCGCGCCCTGCCGCTCGCGCAGGAAATGCCAGGGCACGATGTTGGAATGGTGCTCCATCACGCTGAGCACGATCTCGTCGCCTGGCTGAATGCGCGGCGCCATGTAGGAATAGGAGACCAGGTTGATCGCTTCCGTGCCGCCCTTGGTGAACACGATCTCGTCTTCACGCGCGGCCCCCAGGAATCGCCGCACCGTTTCGCGCGCCGCCTCGTAGCGCGCCGTCGCGGCGGCCGAGAGGAAATGCACGCCGCGATGGACATTGGCATATTCGCTTTGCGCGAAATCGCGCATGGCATCGAGGACCTGCCGCGGCTTCTGGGCCGAGGCGGCGCTGTCCAGGTAAACGAGAGGCTTGCCGTAAACCGCCCGCGACAGGATTGCGAAATCCGCCCGCGCCGTCACGGGATCGAAGGCAACGGCCGGTGCAATTTTGGCTTGCGCGTTCATGCCATGGTCTCCATGGCGCGCGGCAGCGCCGCCTCGACCGCGTTCCAGATGCCGGCGCGGATATCGTCGTTTTCGATCCCCATCACCGCATCCTCCAGGAAGGCGCGGATCAGGAGATTGCGCGCCTCGCCTTCCGGCACGCCGCGCGACCGCAGATAGAACAGCGACTCCGCGTCCAGGTCGCCGACCGCCGCGCCATGGGCGCATTTGACGTCGTCGGCGAAGATCTCCAGCTCGGGCTTCAGATCGGCCTCGGCGCGCGGCCCCAGCAACAATGCCTTCGCGGTCTGGCGGCTGTCGGAGCCGTCGGCGCCTTCGCGCACCGTGATCTTGCCCTGATACACCGCGCGCGACCCGCCGCCCGCGACATTCTTGAACAACTGGGTGCTGCGCGTGTTGCCGACGGCATGGACGATATGCGTCGTGACATCGGCGTGCGCCTCGCCGCCCAGCACGCTGACGCCCGACAGATGCGCCTCGGCACCCTCGCCATTCAGCGCGATGTGCAGTTCGAGGCGCGAAAGCTCGGCGCCGAAATTGGCGCAATGCAGGCGATAGGAGGCGTCGCGCGCCACCGTCACGGCGACTTCGGCGATCTGCACGGCGTTCGGCCTTTCCGGTGCGATGCGCGCGTGCACGACATGCGCGTTCTTGCCGATGACGATTTCCGTTGCGATGTTCTGCAGACCCAGCAGGCCGCCCGGACCGTCTTCCGAATAGGTCAGCGCCGCGCCCTCTTCGAGAACGATCAGAACGCGCGCCTGTCCGGCCGAAGAAAAATGCGCCTGCACTTCGCCCCGCATCCCGCGCGGAACGCGCAGCGCGAATCCGCCCGGCGCAAAGGCAAGCGACGCCGCATCCATCGCGTTGCCGCGATCGAGAAGACCGAAATGCTGCCGCACCCAATCAGGGATGCCGTTCGGCTCCGCGAGGTCGAACAGTTCGACATTTTCGGAACGCCGGCCGATGGACCATTGCGCCGCACCGGCGCCCGACACCTTTTCCGCATCGATCACCGAACGCAGGTCGGAATATTTCCACGCCTCGATGCGCCGATGCGGCACGCCGAGCGCGTGAAAAATCTCCGCCGCCTTGGCGCGGCGGGCGTCGAGCGACGGCAGCATCGCGTTCATGCCGCGTCCTTCACGATCTGCTCATAGCCCCTGGCTTCGAGTTCGTGCGCCAGTTCCTTGCCGCCTTCCTTGATGATGCGGCCGGCCGACAACACATGCACGCGGTCCGGCACGATGTAGTCGAGCAGGCGCTGGTAATGGGTGATGACCAGCATGGCGCGGTCCGGCGCGCGCAGGGCATTGACACCCTCCGCGACCAGCTTCAAGGCGTCGATGTCGAGGCCGGAATCGGTTTCGTCGAGGATAGCGAGCGCAGGCTCGAACAGTGCCATCTGCAGAATTTCCAGCCGCTTCTTCTCGCCGCCGGAGAAGCCGACATTGAGGGCGCGCTTCAGCATGTCCTCCGAAATCTTCAGCGACGCCGCGTTGGCGCGCACGCGCTTCAGCACGCTCATCGCGTCCAGTTCGCTTTCGCCGCTCGCGCGGCGCTGGGCGTTCAGCGCGGTCTTCAGGAAGGTCAGCGTCGTGACGCCGGGAATCTCGACCGGGTATTGCATGGCGAGGAAGATGCCCTTTGCGGCGCGCTCCTCCGGCGCCAGCGCGGTCAGATCCTCGCCGCGAAAGAGGATGCTGCCGCCCGTGATCTCATAACCGGCGCGCCCGGCCAGGATATAGGACAGCGTCGACTTGCCGGAGCCGTTCGGCCCCATGATCGCGTGCACTTCGCCCGCGCCGACGGTCAGGCTCAGGCCCTTGAGGATTTCCTTAGGTCCCACGGCCGCATGGAGGTCTCTGATCTCAAGCATCTTCGCCATCCCAGTAATCCGCGAGCGCCAGCCTGCCGCGCGCCCTAAAGGTCGCGTCCGTGAACGCGATCCCCTTCGGGCCCACGCGCACGCCGATCTTGCCGGAGTCCGGATATTCGACCAGATCGGCGGCAGGGTTGTTCGAGAGTCCGAGATAGCGCAGTTCGCCGGTGCCGGTGTTGACGATCTGGTGCGGGTCGCCGCCGGCCGGCGCACCCAGGCAGTCGCCCGCGCGCACCGCGAGGCGCTTCTCGCCGATGCGATATTCGCCTTCGCCCGAGACGATGAAGAACATCTCGTCGCAGCCGTGATGGCGATGGAACGGAAACGCCGTCTTGCCCGGCGGCACCACATGCAGCATGCAGCCGAGCACGCTCAGGCCCAGCGCCTGGCCGATCTCCCCGCGCCGCACGGCGAACCGCGTACCCTGCGCCTCCGTCTCAAGCGCGATGTCGGCGATATTGACGATTGGATTCATCCGACACTCCCTTCCAGGCTGATGCCGACGAGCTTCTGCGCCTCGACCGCGAATTCCATCGGCAATTGCTGCAGCACTTCCTTGCAGAAGCCGTTGACGATCAGCGCCACCGCCTCTTCCTGCGAAATGCCGCGCTGCAGACAGTAGAACAGCTGGTCGTCGGCGATCTTGGACGTCGTCGCCTCGTGCTCCACGCGCGCCGTCGGGTTGCGGCTTTCGATATAGGGCACGGTATGGGCGCCGCATTTGCCGCCGATCAGGAGCGAGTCGCACTGCGTATAGTTGCGCGCGTTGGCGGCTTTTGGATGCACGCTGACGAGGCCACGATAGGTGTTCTGCGCGCGCCCGGCGCTGATCCCCTTGGAGATGATCCGCGAGCGGGTGTTG
>JAATGL010000162.1 GCA_015654705.1 Alphaproteobacteria bacterium
CCTACCCCTTACCAAGGGGTTGCGCTACCACTACGCTACTGCGGCGACCTTAACGTGGCAATCGGGCCGGACGGCTCCGGGGCGGAGGCTATAGCCCAGCCGAACGCCGAGGGCAAAGGGCATGACGGCGAAAATTTCCGAGCGCCAGAAGCGCCAGGCCGCCGCTCTGCGGGAGAACCTAAAGCGGCGCAAGGCGCGCGCGCGGGCGCTGGCGAAGGACGACGATCCGAAGCCGCTCCCGCCGGGCGAGCCGGAAGCGGAAAAAAGCCGGGAAGACTGATTGACATCGTCTCACGCATGACTGTTTTCGCAACCCCGCGCGCGCTACAACGACCGCCAGATCGGGGATCAAGCAAAAGACATGGACCGGATACGAATTCGCGGCGGCGCGCGTCTCAAGGGTGAAATCCCGATCAGCGGGGCAAAAAACGCGGCGCTGCCGCTGATGGCGGCCAGCCTGCTGACCGACGCACCGCTGACGCTGACCAATGTGCCCAAGCTGGCAGACGTGGCTTTCATGGCCGATCTGCTGCGGCAGCTTGGCGTCTCGGCCGAATGGCAGGCGGGCGCGGGCCTGGGCGACGGCGGGCGCTATCGTCTTCAGGCGACTGATCTGGCGGGCACCGCTGCGGACTATGACATCGTACGCAAGATGCGCGCGAGCTTCCTGGTGCTGGGCCCGCTGGTCGCGCGCGCCGGCCACGCCAAGGTCTCGCTGCCCGGCGGTTGCGCCATCGGCGCCCGCCCGGTCGATCTGCATCTGAAGGCGCTGGAAGCGCTGGGCGCCAGGGTGGAGCTCGAAGACGGCTATGTGATCGCGAGCGCGGCCGGCGGCCTCAAAGGCGCACGGATCGAATTTCCCTTCGTCTCCGTGGGCGCAACCGAAAACACGCTGATGGCGGCGACGCTGGCGCAGGGCGAGACCGTGCTTCTCAATGCGGCGCGCGAGCCGGAGATCGACGATCTCGGCCGCTGCCTGATCGCGATGGGGGCGCGGATTTCCGGCCTCGGCACGGCGCGCATCCTGATCGAGGGCGTTTCGTCGCTGCACGCGGCCGAGCACGCCGTGATGCCGGATCGCATCGAGACCGGAACCTTTGCGATCGCGACGGCGGTGGCCGGCGGCGAGATCGAACTGACCGGCACCCGCGCCGAACTGATCGGCGCCGTCATCCCGCTGCTGGAATCGGTGGGCACCGAGATCGCCGAGACCAACCGGGGCCTCAGCATCCACCGCAACGGCGTGCGGCCGGTCTCCGTCGACGTGGCGACGGCGCCGTTCCCCGGCTTCCCCACCGATCTGCAGGCGCAGTTCATGGCGCTGATGGCGACGGCCAACGGCGTCTCGCACATCAAGGAGACGATCTTCGAGAACCGCTTCATGCATGTTCCCGAGCTGCTGCGCATGGGGGCCGACATCCGGGTCGAGGGCGACATGGCGGTGGTGACCGGTGTCGAGCGGCTGAAGGGCGCGCCGGTGATGGCGACCGATCTGCGCGCCTCGGTCAGCCTGGTGCTGGCCGGGCTGGCGGCCGAGGGCGAGACCATCGTCAACCGCGTCTATCATCTGGACCGCGGTTTCGAGCGGCTGGAGGAGAAATTCTCCCGCGTCGGCGCGGATATCGAGCGGCAGTCGGTATGACCAGGCAGGAATTGACGCTGGCGGCCGAGGATGCCGAAGACCTCGAAATCATTTCCGCGCGGCTGCAGGACGCCGTGGCGCCGTTGAAGGAGCTTGTCTATCTGCCGAAGAAGCGGCGCTTCGCGGCGCTTTTCAACCGTTTCAAATGGGAGGAGCCGCGCAAGGGCGCCGATCTGCGGGTTCACGCGCTGCTGCATTTCGACGATGTGCTGTCGGTCCGGTCGAAGAACCTGAAGCGCGGCGCGCCGGACGCGGTCGTTTCGCTGCTGGCGATCCGCTTCACGGCGAAAGGCGCCGACGATCCGGCGGGCGTGGTCGAACTCGTCTTTGCCGGCGGCGGGCTCATCCGGCTGGACGTCGAATGCATCGATGCCGGCCTCAGCGATGTCGGTGGCGAATGGGCTGCGCGCGGCCGGCCCGACCACGACGAGGCCTGAGATGGCGCGCCGGCTGGATGCGCGCGCGGCGGATTTCGCAGGCGCATTTGAATCGCTTCTTTTTGGCAAGCGCGAGGCGGACGAGGATGTCACAGCAACGGTGCGCGCCATCATCGCCGATGTCCGCGCGCGCGGCGATGCGGCGCTGATCGAACTCAGCGACCGTTTCGACAAGACGCAGCTTACGGCATCGTCCCTGCGGCTGACGGCAGAAGAGATCGCGGCTGCGGAGACGCAATGCTCCGCCGCGGCGCTGAACGCGCTCGACGTGGCGGCGCGGCGGATCGAAACCTATCATCGCCGCCAATTGCCGAAGGACGATTCCTTCACCGACGAAACCGGCGCGACTTTGGGCTGGCGCTGGACGGCGCTGGACAGCGTCGGCCTGTATGTGCCCGGCGGCACGGCCAGCTATCCGAGTTCCGTCCTGATGAACGCGGTGCCGGCGCGCGTGGCCGGCGTCGCGCGCATAGCCATGGTGACACCGGCCAGTGGCGGCAGGATCAATCCGCTGGTGCTGGCAGCGGCGCGCCGCGCCGGCGTGACGGAGATCTATCACGTCGGCGGGGCGCAGGCCGTGGCGGCACTCGCCCATGGCACGGCGACCATCGCGCCGGTCGACAAGATCGTGGGACCCGGCAACGCCTATGTCGCCGCCGCCAAGCGCGAAATGTTCGGCCGGGTCGGTATCGATTCCATCGCCGGGCCTTCGGAAATCCTCGTGGTCAGCGACGCCGGCAGCAATCCCGAGTGGATCGCGGCCGACCTGCTGAGCCAAGCCGAGCACGATGCGTCCTCGCAAAGTATCCTCATCACCGATGACACGGATTTCGCCGATCACGTCGCGGCGGCGGTCACACGCGCGCTCGAAACCCTGCCGCGCAGGGAGATCGCCGCGGCAAGCTGGCGCGATCACGGCGCGATCATCGTGGTCACTGACCTCGACGAGGCGGCGGCCCTGGTCGATCGCATCGCGCCGGAGCATCTGGAGATCGCGACCGCCGATCCGGAGAGACTACTCAAGCTGGTGAAACATGCCGGCGCGATCTTCCTCGGCCGCCATTCGCCGGAAGCGATGGGCGACTACATTGCCGGTCCCAATCACGTGCTGCCGACCTCGCGCACGGCGCGCTTTTCCTCCGGTCTGTCGGTGCTGGATTTCCTCAAGCGCACCACGCTGCTCGCCTGCACGCCGCGGACGCTGGAGGAACTCGGTCCCGACGCCATCGCGCTCGCCGAAGCCGAAGGCCTGGAGGCTCATGGCCGTTCCATCGCCGTGCGCCTGAACGCGCGGCGCGACGGATAGCGGATGGCGGACGGCAACGCCTTCCGGCTGACCGCGGTGACGCTCGACGAGCGCACCGTGGTGCGCCGCACCCGCCAGATCGAGCAGGAACGCGAGATCGCGATCTACGACCTTCTTGAGGCCAACAGCTTCGCGCCGGTGGGTTCCGAGGGCGGGCCATACCGGCTGATATTGGCCATCGAGGAGAGCCGGCTGGTCTTCGATATCCGTCTGGGGGACGGCAGCGCGCATCGCCGGGTGATGCTGTCGCTGACGCCGCTGCGCCGCGCAATCAAGGATTACTTCTTCATCTGCGAGAGCTATTTCAAGGCGATCCGCAACGCGCCGGCGACGCAGATCGAGGCGCTGGACATGGCCCGGCGCGGTTCGCACGACGAAGGCTCGACGCTGCTCAGGGAACGTCTCGCCGGCAAGATCGAGGTCGATTTCGACACCGCGCGGCGGCTCTTCACCCTGATCTGCGTGCTGCATTTGAGGGGCTAGGGATGCGCGGGCCTCACGGCGAGGAACTGCCCGGCGCGGTCCTCTTCGCCTGCACGCTGAACGCGGTGCGAAGCCCGATGGCGGCGGCGATCATGCGCCATCTCTTCGGCCGGTTCGTCTATGTGGAATCCGCTGGCGCGCGCGCAGGCGAGCTCGATCCGCTGGCCGTCGCGGTGATGGAAGAGGTCGGCATCGAGATCGGCAAGCACAAGCCCAAGCGCCTCGAGGATCTGGAGGACGGCTCCTTCGATCTGGTGGTGACGCTGTCGCCCGAGGCCCAGCACAAGGCGGTCGAGATGACCCGCACTACGGCGGTCGTGATCGAATACTGGCCGACTATGGACCCGACGGCGGTGGAGGGCTCGCGCGAACAGCGGCTGGCCGCCTATCGCGCCGTGCGCGACACGCTGCAAAGCCGCATCGAGAGGCGCTTCGATGCCCGCCCGGCTTCCGACACCTGATGCGCCGAAACCCTTGCTTTCGGCCCGTTTCGGTGCATTCTCCCGCCCCGTTGAGACATCCGCCCGAGGAATGATGGCAAAAGAAGAACTTCTGGAATTCGAGGGCACCGTGAGCGAGCTTCTGCCCAATGCGACCTTTCGCGTGATGCTGCAGAACGGCCACGAGATCATCGCCCACACCGCCGGCAAGATGCGCAAGAACCGCATCCGCGGTCTGACCGGCGACAAGGTAAGGGTCGAAATGACGCGCTATGATCTGACCAAGGGACGCATCACCTATCGCTTCAAATAATCCCGCCAAGCCGCTTCTGGTGCTGGCCAGCGAAAGCCCGCGGCGCAAGGCGTTGCTCGCACAGGCGGGTATCATTCCCGACGCCGTCCGCGCCGCCGCCATTGACGAAAGTCCACACAAGGCCGAACTGCCGCGCCTGCACGCCGAACGGCTTGCCACCGAGAAGGCGCGCGCGGTCGCGGAGCGATGGGACGGCGCATCGGCCATCGTCCTGGCCGCCGACACGGTGGTGGCCTGCGGACGGCGCATCCTGCCCAAGGCGGAAAGCGATACCGAAGTGCTGGCCTGCCTGAAGCGTCTCTCCGGGCGCAGCCATCAGGTGATTACGGCCGTGGCTCTCATCGCGCCGAATGGATCGCTGCGCCGCCGCACGGTTCTGACCCGCGTCGTCTTCCGGCGATTGGATAAGGTCGAAATGCAGAACTACGCCGAGTCGCGCGAGGGCGAGGGCAAGGCCGGCGGCTATGCGATCCAGGGCCGCGCCGAGATCTTCGTTCGTCAGTTGAACGGTTCCTATTCCAGTGTGGTCGGGCTGCCGCTGGCGGAGACCATCGCGCTGCTTCGTGGCTGTGCCTACCCATGCTAGGCTGCGTTCGTCGTTATTCGTTTGAGCCAAGATGCCGAAGGAAGTCCTGATCAACGCCGGGGCGGGGGAGATTCGTGTCGCCGTCGTCGAAGACGGCCGGCTGCAGGAGCTCGCCCTCGAACGCACGATCGGACTGGATGATGGCGCGGTCCGTGGCCGCGCCGAAGGCCGCAGCGGACACAGTCTCGTCGGCAATATCATTCTTGGCCGCGTACAGCGGGTTCTGCCGGGAATGCAGGCCGCCTTTGTCGATATCGGCATGGATCGTGCCGGGTTCCTGGGCGCCCGCGAGGCGCGCTGCCTCGCCGATCTGCCTGGCTTCGAGGAGGAGCGCACGCCCAAGATCGGCGATTGCGTCCATGAGGGCGAGGAAATCCTGGTTCAGGTTGTCAAGGATCCGATCGGCGAAAAGGGTGCGCGCCTGTCGGCGAACGTGACCATACCGGGCCGGCTCGCGGTGTTGGTGCCCAACCAGCCCGGCGTCGCCCTGTCGCGGCGCATCGAGGGCGAGGCGGAACGCGCCCGCATGCTGGCAATGGGCGCGGCGATGATCGAGGAGGGCGGCGACCGGCTGGTGCCCGGCGCCGGCTATATCCTGCGCACCGCCGCGACCGATGCGACGCCGACCGATCTGAAGGAAGATGCGGAGCGGCTGGCGGACGCCTGGCAGCCCGTGCTGGCACGCAGGCAGCGCGCCGCAGCGCCTGCCACGCTCTATCACGACCTCGATCCCGTGGAGCGCACGCTGCGCGACATGGTGCGGGTGGAAACCGTCCGTGTGCTGATCGACGATGCCGCCGCGGTCGAGGCCGCACGCGCCTATTGCCGCCGCGCGATGCCGGAGGCCGAAAGCAAGATCGAACGGTTCGCCGGCCCCGGCGCGCTGTTCGACCTCTACGATCTGGAAGAGGAGATCGACCGGCTGATCAGCCCGCGCGTGCCGCTGCCCTCGGGCGGCTGGATCACCATCGAATCCACCGAGGCGCTGACCGCCGTCGACGTGAATTCGGGAAGCTTCACGGCGTCGACCGGACTTGAGGAGACCAGCGTCAAGGTCAATCTCGAAGCCGCCAACGAGATCGGGCGGCAGGTGCGCCTGCGCGGCGTGGGCGGGCTGATCGTCGTCGATTTCATCCATCTCGACGAGGCCGCCAACATCGCAAGGGTCCTGGAGGTGCTGGAATCGAGCCTGTCGAAGGACCACACGCCGACACAGATTTCGCCGATGTCCGAATTCGGCCTGGTGGAAATCACCCGCAAGCGCGTGCGCGATCCGCTGGCCAAGCTGATGAGCGAATGCTGCCGCAGCTGCTCAGGCCGCGGCCGCAAGCGCACGCGCGACAGCGTGGCGCTCGAAGTGATGCGGCGGGTCGAACGCACGGCCGCGGCCGCGCCCGGCAAGGCGATCGTGGTGCGCGCGGCGCCGGAGGTCGTGCAGTGGCTGGAAGACCATGGCGGGGAAGTCGGCGCAGCGCTCGCCCGTCGCGGCGCGCCCCGCGTGCGTTTCGAAGCCCATGACCACTATGCCCGTGAGGGTTTCGATGTCGCGACCAGTGGCTGACGCGCGGAAATGCGCCGTCTGCGGCAAGCCGCAGGATGCGCGTTTCCATCCCTTCTGCTCACGGCGCTGCGCCGACGTGGATTTGGGCCGCTGGCTGAACGGATCATACGCCATTCCCGCGCGGTCCACCGACGAGGACGAGGAAGAGCCGGGCAGCGCCCAACCCTCTGCGGACGGCGACGCCTGACGCGCGGGGCGATCTGCCGCATGACGGCACTCGAAAACTTGCAGCCGCATGCCTATGTCGTGCGTTCATCGTCATCAGAGAGGGTCCTCATGCGCCGCATTCTTTTCACGGCTGCCGCAGCCGCCATTCCGGTTCTTGCTTCGTCCCAGGCGCTGGCATCCGCCTTCGAACTGCGCGAATTCAGCGCCGGCGCCATGGGCACGGCCTATGCGGGCTCGGCCGCCAGCAATTCCGCGCCCGGCGACATGTTCTACAATCCCGCCGCGCTCGGCGGGGTCGAGGATTGGGATGCCTCGGTCGACGCCTCGGGCCTGCTTCTCAATTCCAAGGGTGTCTTCTCCGCCCAGACCTCCGCCGGCACGCCGGTCGCCGGGCCGAACCGTCCGCATGACTTCATCGGCAGCGCCGTCCTGCCCGCGATGGCGCTGCGCTATCGCCTCTCGGATCGCTGGGCGGTCGGCCTGACGGTGACGACGCCGTTCGGCGAGACGACGAACTATCCATCGGACTGGGTCGGCCGCTACTATGCACAGACCACCAATCTCGTGACCGTGAACGCGACGCCGATGGTCTCCTGGCAGGCCATCCCCAACCTGACATTGGCAGCCGGGATGCAGATTCAATATGCCCACGCCTATCTGAGCGAGGCGATCGATTTCGGGACATTGGGCGCGCTCAATGGCATTCCGGGCGCCGTGCCCGGCGGCGATGACGGTGCCGCCAGGCTGAAGGGCAGTTCCTGGGACTATGGCTATGTGCTGGGCGCGCAATGGAAGCCCGCGGACCCGGTGACGCTGGGCGTCTCCTATCGCTCGCAAATCACGCAGAGCCTGAGGGGACACGAGAATTTCGTTTACGATTCGGCGGGCATTGCCGCCACGCTGAATGCCTTCACCGGCGCCTTTGCCAATGGCGAGGCGAGCGCCGACGTGCCGCTGCCGGCGACGGTCAATGCCGGGGCGCGCTACGACATGAACCCGCAATGGAGCCTGCTCGCCGGTCTCGAATATACCGATTGGGGTACCTTCGATCGCCTTCTTGCCGTACCGGCCAATCCCGCCAATCCGACCGACCTGACGGTCAATGACTGGCACGGAACCTGGTTCGGCTCGCTGGGTGCCGAATACCGGCCGACCGATCAGTGGACGTTCCGGGTCGGCACCGCCTATGACGATGCCGCCGCGCCGCACGAACACCTTGTCCCGCGCATTCCCGATGCGCAGCGCTATTGGCTCTCCGCGGGCGTCGGATATGCCTGGGACAAGCATACGGACGTCAATCTTGCCATCAGCCACCTCTTCACCCCCAGCAGCACGATCAGCCAGAATCCGCTGCAAGCCGGCAATGCCTTGCGCGGCAGCCTCAACGGCGTGAGCGACACGAACGCGACTTTGGTGTCAATGGAACTGGTCCTGCGCTGAACCCGGCCCACGCTGGACAGGCCCGGGGCTCTCGCCTAAAAAGCGCGTCCTCCCGGGCCGGCCCCGGGTTGTCCGACGGTTTGCCCAGGTAGCTCAGTCGGTAGAGCAGCGGATTGAAAATCCGCGTGTCGGCAGTTCGATTCTGTCCCTGGGCACCATTTAGCCAAATAAAATCAGACTGTTATGTGACCGCTACTTTTGCTCCGTTTGTGGTTTTCCAAAGGCATCCGCGCGGTTTTCCATTTTGGTGCGCTCGGTTCGTTCCAAACGGAGCATTGTCGCGCTGACGCGGCCCTTCTTTTCATGTTCGCGGCTATACAGTTCGGCCATCGCAAGCGATCGATCTCCCAGTATCATCCCTACGTCCTCCTTTGAGCCGCCGGCCTCGATCACGAGCTTGCCCATGGTGTGGCGCAGCCCATGGAAGGTGAGCCCTGTCCGCACCGCGCCCTTCTTCTCAAGTTCGCCGATCAGCTTGAAAAAGCTCGCGCGGAACCCGCTGGCGGTCCATGGCTTGCCGAAGCGGTTCACCGCCAAGGTCGGTGGGTCGATAGGCAGTACTTTTTGGCGACGCGCCCGGCGCAACAACCGTTCGCGCCGAACCTCTGCAGCCTCGGTCAAGATTTCGCGCAGCCTGAAATGAGCTGGGAGCCAAAGGGTCTCCGAATTCTTGGACGCGACGGACTCGATGCGACGACCGTCGAAGGCAAGTTTTGGTAGGGCGCAGGCATCGCCCTCGCGCAACCCCGCGAACATGCCCAAGGCAATCATCGCGCGCAGCCCGATTTCTGCTGCAGCCAAGACGGTCTCGCGCTCGTCGTCCTCCCACGGCCGGTTTGCCCGCGCCATCTTCTTCGGCCGGCGCAACCCCTCGACCCCAAGCGCGACGTTGTCGGATAGGAAACGCCGCGGCTTGCCCCATGAGAAGAGGAGCCGAAGCACTTGCACGACGTAGTTGGCGAAGCGGCGCTTTCTGGACGCGAAGGCTTTGTCCCGCAGTTCGTAAATAAATCCGGCGTCCATCTCGATCAACGCCATGTCACTGAGTGGCGCCAGCCAATCGAAGATCTTGTCGTAGTCGGCGCGGGTGCGTGTCGCCAGGCCGGTAAATTCGGGAGACTTCTTGTACGCGGTGATCAGGGCTTTCAACGAGCCGTCGCGCGGCGCCAATTCCTTTGCGCGGTCATCGAGACGAGCGACTTCGGAAGCGAATGCGGGTGTCCCGAACTCAGCTTCAATGCGCGCGCCGGTGGCCCGATGATAGAAGTAGCGGTAGATATGCCCACCCTTGCGGACCGTGACCGGCTTAATGCCCTTTACGCGCATGAGCATCGTCCAGGCGCCTCAGCCATTCGTTTTGAGGCAGCGATTCCGCGTTGGCACCTGACAGTCCGTCAAGCCACCTGTCGATCGCTACACGGTCATAGAGCACGCGGGCTCGGATTTTTATGGGGATAACCGGGCAAGTGGACGTGAATGTTGGGATGCTAAGCCCGCAATAGGCTGCGGCCTCGGCGCGGCCAAGTAGACGAGGTTCCACGCCGCGGCTCCCCCGCGCGTTCATCCCGACGGCTCTGTGGTTAGGGTTGCCCGATAAAGCGCGCGCGGTGCACCTTCGCCGTTCAACACGCGTAGGTATTTGTCGGTCTCGCAGAGGATGTTTGGCACATCCGAGAAATCCATCGCCACGCCTGTCTCTTGTTGGATGGTGGCGTAGAGCGCACGCATTTCATGGAGCGCCGTCCATTGTGGAAGCGGAGAATCGGCGCGTCGGCCGGCGATCCGGTTCAAACCCCGAATCGTGCCAGGGCCGGCCGCGGCCCAGGTCGTGATGTCCGCAGCGCCGATGAGATAGCGCGTGAAGCGCAGATCGACCACGACTTGGTAGGCCATGAACTCGCCCCAGCCGTGATAACGCAAGAGTTCGGCGTGGGCCGCACGAAGGGTCGGCTGAGACAACAATCCGCGCTGACCTTCCAGCACACCGGCGACACGACCGCGCGATCGCCACACGTCGCCGAGTACCGTTTCAGTCACATAATCGATCTTGGACGCCCCTTTTTTGGCGGGCGCGTTGATGGTGTAGGCGCCAGTGAACACCTTGTCCTTGCGCGCTTCTCGGCGGTTGAGGACTTCCGACATGCGGTCGAGGGAAAACCGAACGTCGTCGGGCCAGGCCCCGAAGCCGGCACGCATCAATTCGTCAAGCGTGTCCGGCCAATTGATCCAGCGTGCGATCGCCAGCATGAACCAGAGGTTCGGATCGTCGGCGAAGGGCTCGCGGATATGCTTGCGAACCCAGACCGTGACGCGATCGTCCTCCCGTCGCACATTGCAGAATCGGTATTTGGAGATGATTGGGTCATCGGTCCATGGTGCAGCCATGCCTGCACGTTTGCGGATTCGTACCGCTTCGCGCTCCCTGACCCAATGGCACAGCACTTCTCGGGCCGTCAGCACAGTCGCGTTCATCTGTTCGCGATCTCCAGTAGGACGTCGGCCTCAGCCAATATCCGTTGATCCTTGCTTATCCGGTTGTCGCCCATAGCCACTGTCCGTTGATCGCTCGGCATATGCGCCGTGCGAGAAGAACCTTGGCGGTGTGTGAGCCCTTCTTTTGGTCGAAGCCGCCCCATGGGATCACCACGTCGCCGTTCGCATCGTGTATTTCGATGACGCGGGTATTGAACGGTTTCGGGCGCAGTTCGGCGTCGTAAACGCGCCAAGGCGTTGGATGAGCGTCAGTCTTCGCCATCTGCCTCTTCCCTCAGCGCCATGATCTGTAATTCCATGGCTGAAATGAGCGTGTCGCTGTCTGTGCCCGCGTACTCCGCAAGTAGATCGTCAAGCGCGTCTTCAAATGTCGGTTTTGGCATCGTCAACTCCTAGTGTTTGTGGGTGTGAAGCGGATAAGCATGCGTTGATCCATGCTTATCCGGTTGTTACACACAGTGCCCACCGCTAGTAGGACGCGCGCTGCAACTGCCATGTCATCTTCGCGACTTCCTGAAAGCCGCAAAGCTCGCATGTCCGGGTCCAGCCCTCTTTGAACTCGGCCGGCTGCGAACGCCACGGACCAGCGGCGCTACCTGGCACGCCATACCAAAATTCGTGCTCGCACCTGATCGGCGTGTGTGGGCATTCCTCGCCCGCTGGAGCGCCACATCCGCAAGGTTTTGCGTAGGCTTTCTTGTCGATTGTGTCAGCCATTGGCCTGTCCCTCCAGCTTCGAAATCTCACCGGAGATGGAACCGAGCGCTGCGATGGTGTCGGCCATCACATGAAGTGGCGCGCCCTGCTGCGCCCATCGTTGGGCGTGACCTTCCATTTCGCGGAAGCGAGCGCGAGCGTCTTTCAGCGCAACGCTTTCATCTGGTTTCTTTCGGCGCGCCATCATCTAGCTCCTGCGGGTGTCAAGCGGATAAGCATGCGTTGATCTATGGCGTATTGGATTCTGTGGACATCGGCCGGCGTCGAGTTCGCAAGCCAAAGAACGGGATCGCCGTGGCATGGCTCGCCTACCTCGCAAACGCAGGCGACGTTCTTTCCGCCGGCCGCCTGACGGACAAAGTCATGCACCGCTTCATCCCACAGCAAGCAGTGCCAGAAACGGTCTCTGGCCTCGCGAGCATCTTTGCAGACAACAAGTCGGCCTGCGGGCGAGAAGTCCCATCCCCACCGTCGAACCTGGCTCATGTCGACGGCACCGCCGATCACATAAGGATTGCCGAGCGCTCCGGGCCGTCTGACCCTCACCGCCTCCAACCCGTTCGTCGCGCGCGAGAGTGCCTGAAGGTTGAAGCCGCGCTTGCGTGATAGCTGGAGTCGGACGGGACGGACCGTCATGACGGAAACTCCGTTGGCACATTTTCCTGAAGGCCATCGATTTTCTGTGCGGCACGGTGAAATGCATCATCACAGGACAACTTCCAATTCTGGTAATCCGGGTCGCGGCCCAAGTGATCTCTGGCGGCCATACAGGCTGTATGGGCGCCGCACGAGATGAAGACTTGGGCCATGGCCATCAACGCTTCTGCGTCAGAGAACCCATCGGCTACGACAAGCTCGGCAGTGACCATAGAAGATAACTTCTGAATGAGATCGACGTGACCGCTAATTCTCATCAGACCTTTTCGAGTTTCGGATGGTCCAGATGGATGCTCAAGCCGTTCCGTTGTGGTTGTCATGCCGCCTCCGCGAAGATGTGATCGGGCACGCTGAAGATGCCCTGTCGACCGATGAATGCATGCGGGATCGCAAGCGCGTGGACATCGCTGCGCCGGAACGCATAACGACCTTCAGCAAAGTTGCCGCACTCGAAGTCCTCAAGCGACATCGCCGCCGGCGCGCCGCCATCTGGATCATAGAGCGAAGCGGTCGGCAGGCAGGCCGTGACGAAGACGCGGCCCAGCAGCGCGCCGCGCGGCAATTCACGGCGCCAGTGATGACCGAAATGGTGGTAGCAGATAGCGTCAAGCTTCCAATCTACGTCGCGCTCAAGACGCTTTGCGGCATGCACAGCGAGCCAGAATCCGGATGTCGGCACCTGGAGGCGCCAATGCCGCGTCTCATGGATTTTCGACGGCGTCAGCCACAGAGAGGCCCATGGTTGCCACAGCGAGAGCGCCTTCACAGGGCGTCTCCAAACAGGTCGCGCGCCTCTGCGGCTGTCGCTACGACGCTCCCGGAAGCAGATATAACGATGGCGATGATGCCTTGAGCTTCGACGGTCATGAGCGCACCGCTGGAAACCCATTGTGCTCGACGCCATCGAGCAGGCGGCCGGCGCGCTTCTTGCGCGCTTCAGGATTGTTCACTTTTGTGCTCCTCGATTTAGAATGTGATGTGCGTGTTGGCGGCTGGGTCCATCAGGGCGGACCACTCCTCCGCCCATTCGAGAGCCTTGCGTGCGGCATAGCCGCCGCCGGACTGATCGCCGGGCTTGTCCCCCTCCTTGATCATGATGAACCAGCGCTCTGCGGGGCGGTCGGAGTCGCATTCCAGCGCCGGCACATGCCTGACGTTCGCGATAGTTCCCATCAGGCACGCGCAGGTGCCGGAATAGGTCGATCCATTTACACGGCCCTCGCGTAGCGCTGCCATCAGGGCCGGCACCTCGTCGCGGTTCTGCATCAGGATCATCCAGAAGTCTGCTTTGAAGGCTCTGAGCTGTTGATCTGACAGATAGGCGCCCTGCAGATCGGCGTCCCGCAGATAGGCGTCCCGCAGATTGGCGCCCTGCAGATCGGCGCCCCGCAGATAGGCGCCCTGCAGATTGGCGTCCCACAGATTGGCGCCCTGCAGATCGGCGTCCCGCAGATTGGCGTCCTGCAGATCGGCGCCCTGCAGATTGGCGCCCTGCAGATAGGCGCCCTGCAGATTGGCGCCCCGCAGATTGGCGCCCTGCAGATAGGCGCCCTGCAGATCGGCGCCCCGCAGATAGGCGCCCTGCAGATTGGCGTCCCACAGATTGGCGCCCTGCAGATCGGCGTCCCGCAGATTGGCG
>JAATGL010000083.1 GCA_015654705.1 Alphaproteobacteria bacterium
CCTTCCCTATGGCGCGCAGCGGCGGCTGGAGATCGCGCGCGCCATGTGCACCGAGCCGGTGCTGCTCTGCCTCGACGAACCGGCGGCGGGTCTCAATCCGCGCGAAAGCGCCGAGTTGAACGACCTGCTGCTCGCCATCCGCGACGAGCAGGCCATCTCGATCCTTTTGATCGAACACGACATGTCGGTGGTGATGGAGATTTCCGACCGCCTGATCGTGCTCGATTACGGCGTCAAGATTTCCGATGGGCCGCCCGATCAGGTGCGCAACGATCCGAAAGTGATCGCCGCCTATCTCGGCGTCGCCGATGAAGACGTCGCCAAGGTCGAGGCCGAGGTGGGATTGTGACCTCGCCCCTTCTCAGCGTGCGCGGCGTGAAGACTTTCTATGGCCGCGTCATGGCGCTCAAGGGCATCGACCTCGACGTCAACGACGGAGAGATCGTCACGCTGATCGGCGCCAATGGCGCGGGCAAATCCACGCTGATGATGACGATCTGCGGCAATCCGCGCGCGCGCGACGGCGCGATAGAATTCGCCGGCCAGGACATCACCAGTATGCCCACGCATGAGATTGCCCATCTCAAGCTTGCGCAGGCGCCGGAAGGCCGCCGCATTTTCTCGCGCATGACGGTGCTGGAAAATCTGCAAATGGGCGCGACCGTCGGCGAACCCGCGCAATTTTCGGGTGACCTCGAACGCGTGCTGACGCTGTTCCCGCGCCTGAAACAGCGCCTCACCCAGCGCGGCGGCACGCTGTCGGGCGGCGAGCAGCAGATGCTGGCAATCGCGCGTGCGCTGATGGCGCGGCCGCGCCTGTTGCTGCTCGACGAGCCGTCGCTCGGCCTCGCGCCGCTGATCGTGCGGCAGATCTTCGACGCCATCAAGACGCTCAACGCCCAGGAAGGCCTCACGGTCTTTTTGGTCGAGCAGAATGCCTACCACGCGCTCAAGCTCGCGCATCGCGGCTATGTCATGGTCAACGGCCTGATCACGCTCTCCGGCTCGGGCCAGGAATTGCTGGAGCGGCCCGAGGTCAAGCAGGCTTATCTCGAAGGGGGCGCATGACCTTCACCGAGCTGATTTACGAGGAAGGCTCGTTCGGCGTATTCCTGCTGGTAACCGTCGTCCTCGGCGGCGGGGCGGCGGCGCTCACCGGCCGCGCCATCGCCGAGACGTGGCGGCCCACCTGGCAGGTGGCCGTCTATGGTTTCATCCTGGGCGCGGCGGTGCGCTTCCTGCATTTCAGCCTGTTCGGCGGCAGCCTGTTGTCGGCCCATTATTACCTGGCCGACACCGCGGTCTGCCTGGCCTTCGGATTCTTGGGATTCAGGGCCGCCCGCGCCGCCCAGATGGTCACGCAATATCGCTGGATCAACGAACCGCAAGGCCGTCTGCGCTGGCGCCGCCGCACGCCCTGAAGTAACGTTGCGCATGCAATTTGCCGGTTCCTGTCGAAGGGGAAAACAGATGAAGAAGATCACCACGCTCGGACTTAAGTTCGGGCTTGCACTCGGAATGGGGCTCGCACTCGCAGGCGCCGCCAATGCCCAGATCAAGATGGGCGTCATCGGACCAATCACCGGACCCAACGCCTCCTTCGGCGCCCAGCTCAAGAACGGTGCCGATCAGGCGATCGCGGACATCAACGCGGCCGGGGGCATTCTCGGCCAGAAGATCGCGCAGAGCTACGGCGACGACGCGTCCGATCCCAAGCAGGGCGTCTCCGTCGCCAACAAGCTGGCGGGCGACGGCGTCAAGTTCATCGTCGGGCCCTTCAATTCCGGCGTCACCATGCCGGCCTCGCTGGTCTACCAGGAAAACGGCATCCTTGAGATCACGCCGTCGGCGACCAATCCGCAGATCACCGAACGCGGCTTGTGGAACATCTTCCGTACCTGCGGCCGCGACGACCAGCAGGGCGCGGTGGCCGGCGACTACATCGTCAAGCACTTCAAGGGCAAGAAGATCGCCGTCGTCCACGACAAGACCACCTACGGCAAGGGCCTCGCCGATGAAACCGTCAAAGCGATGGCGAAAGGCGGCATGAAGCCAGCACTCTACGAAGGCATCAATGTCGGCGAGAAGGATTATTCCGCGCTGGTGTCGAAGATCAAGCAGTCCGGCGCCGACCTGGTTTACTGGGGCGGCCTGCAAACCGAAGGCGGTCTGATCGTGCGCCAGATGCGCGACCAGGGCATCAAGGCGCCGCTGATGGGCGGCGACGGCATCACCTCGGACGAGTTCGCCTCGGTTGGCGGACCCGGCGTCGAAGGCACGCTGATGACCTACGGCCCGGATCCGCGCAACAACGCAGCGGCCAAGGACGCGGTCGCCAAATTCCGCGCCAACAAGTTCGAGCCGGAAGCCTATACGCTCTACAGCTACGCTGCCGTGCAGATCATCAAGCAGGCGGCGGAATCCGCCAAGACCCTCGATCCGAAAAAGGTCGCGGAGAAGATTCACTCCGGGATGAAATTCTCCACCGTGATCGGCGATATTTCCTACGACAAGAAGGGCGACCGCACCAACCTCGACTACGTGATGTATGTCTGGAAGAA
>JAATGL010000109.1 GCA_015654705.1 Alphaproteobacteria bacterium
CGGATCGGTACCGGCCGCCTGTGCCGCGTTATACGCCATCACCAGCCAAGCGATGGTGGCCAGGGACGCGAGCGAGAAAAGGCCGAGATAGACGTTCTCCCCTATTGCCCCGGTTATGACATCGCGCAGCCGCGTCCCCGCAACGAAAAGATGGATGCCGAGAAAGACGCACGCCGCGGCGATCAGCATGGTCAGGACGCGCCCTTCTTTATCCGACTATAGATTTACGCCGTAAGAGAAAGAGGCGCAAGATGTCCTCAATATTGCGCACCTCTCGTATTTACACGGAGGAATAGTTAAGGTGCAGGCGGATAAGGCTTTTCCGCGCCTTTAAGGGGAAGACATGGCCACGCCGATTTTTGAGCGAAACCAGCCCGCGCTGATCCAGAGCGGCGATGCGTCGGGCGAGGCCAAACCTGCGCGCCTCAGCGAAGGCCGTTTCGGCCTGGTCGTGATGTTCGTCGCCGGCATCCTGGCGGCGCTCTGGACGGGAGCGGCGTCGGCCTATCTCTGGGGCTATTTCGGGCCGAAGGGCTTTGCGAGCCTCGACATCCAGCAGATCTCGCTTTCCATTATCGCCGCCTTCGTGCCGTCGCTCCTGTTCATTGCCGCCGCCTGGGCGCTGGCGCGCGGCCATGCCATGGGGATCGCCGCCGGGGCGCTGGTGGATGCCACCGACCGCCTGTTCAGTGCGGACGAGACGGCCTCGCGCACGGCCGCGAGGCTGGGCCGTGCGGTGCGCCGCGAGCTCGATGCACTGAACACCGGACTGGACGGCGCCTTCGCGCGGATGCGCGCACTGGAATCGATTCTCGAAAACCAGATCGCTGCGCTCGACCAGGCCGGCGCGCGCGCCGAGGTGCGCGGCGAGGCGGTGGCCTCGCGGCTGACACAGGAGCGCGAACGCATTGACGCGGTCGCCGGCACCCTGGCAGACGCCGCCTCGCGCGCCAGCGAGACGGTGGCCGGCCGCGCCGCGCAATTGAAGGCCACGATGGAGACCGCCGAAAGCTCCTTGAAGACGGCCGGTCAGACGCTCGACGCGCAGGCCGCCGAGTTCCGCGCCGCCGCCAGCGCCGCCGCCGATGCGCCCAGGCTCGCCGCCATCGAACTCGACCGCCAGGCCAAGGCCATCGAAACGGTTTCGGACGCCTCGATGGCGCGCGCCGAATTCATGCTGGGGCGGCAGGAGCGCCATCGCGCGGCGATGAACGACCTGCTGCTGCGCCTGAAGGAGGAAAGCGGCGCCTTCGAAAGCGCGCTCGGCCGCGAGCGTGCTGCCATGTCCCTGGCGATCGAGGCGCTCAGCGGCGAAGCGCAGAAATTCGAGAACGTCACCGGCAATGCCGAGCGCCATCTCGAACACATCATGGCCAACGCGGCGACCCGCGCCGGCCAGCTGACGCAGAGCTTCACGCGCGAAGCCGAACGCCTGAAGGAATCCAGCGACGCCGCCAACGCGACGCTGGTGCGGCTGCTCGATGCGCTGCGCGAGGCCAGCGCGGGCGCGCAAACCCTGATCGGCGAGACCGCCGGTCAGGCCAAGACCGACGCGCGCGCCCTGGTCGGCGAGGCGATGGCCGAATGCGAGAAGCTGCTGCGCACCTCCGGCGAGATGTCCGTGCAGGCAAGGGAAATCCGCACGACGCTGGCCACTGCCATCGAGGACATCCAGCGCCACATCCTCTCGCTGCCGGGCGTGGCGCAGCAGGAAGCCCAGCGCGTGCGCCAGATGGTGCGCAGTGAGACCGAGGAAATCCTCGATCTTTCGGCCCGCACCTTGTCCACCATCCACGCGCGCTCGGCGCCGCGACCCAGCTTCAATCCCCGCGCCATCGAGCAGGCGCCGGAGGAACCGGAGGGCGATGGCCTGTTCGGCCTGGCGCGCAAGTTGACCAGCCGGCCCAAGCAGAAGCCGCGCATCGGCAAGACCGATCCAAAGGCCTGGGAAATGAGCAAGCTGCTCGCCGCCGCCGAAACCGGCGAGACCAAGGCACGCGACCTGAAGCCGTCCGCTGCGGCGGCGATGGGGGCGCTGGAAGCCGCGCTGGCCGACATGGCGGTCGATCTCGACGTGATCGCCGGCGATGCAGCCCCGGGCGAGGAGGAATGGCGGCTTTATCTGGCCGGCGACCGCGCGATTTTCGCGCGCCGGCTGGCGGTGGCGATCGACAGCGAGACCGTCGACCGCGTCGCCGCCCTCTACCGCGAGGACGCGCGCTTCCGCGATGCGGCGAACATCTATATGAGCGAATTCGAAGCGCTTCTGGCGCGGGCGCGCGAAGGCGATGGCGGCGGATTGCTGACGCCGAGCATCCTAAGCGCCGATACTGGAAAGATCTATCTCGCCATCGCCTATGCGCTGGGGCGGCTATGAGGCGCGCCTGAGCCGGGCGGCATAGAAGCCGTCCATTCCGCCTTGCGCGGACAGGTGGCACGGCAAGGTGCGCAAATCGCCATCGGCATCGATGAATTCGCCGTGGCCGAACACGTCGTGCGGCGTGACGGACAGGCGCGAGAATTGATCATGGCGCGCCAGGAAGTCGGCGACTTGTTCGCGGCCCTCCTCCGGTTCGAGAGAGCAGACCGCGAAAACCAGGAGCCCCCCCGGTTCGACCATCGCCGCGGCGCAATCGAGAAGCTCGCCGGAGGCCGCGGCGCAGAGCGTGACGTCGGAGGCGCCCTTGATCCAGGGCAGCTCCGGATGGCGGCGGATCGTGCCGGTCGCGGAACAGGGCGCATCCAGCAGCACGAACGGCGCCGGCGCGATGCACAGGTCGCGCACATCCGTGTTCAGCAGCGTTGCGTTCAGCCGCAGCCGGTCGAGATTTTCCCTGAGCCGCGTCAGTCTCACGGCATCGCGCTCGACCGCGATCACTTCGGCGCCGGCCAGGGCAAGCTGCGCCGTCTTGCCTCCTGGTGCTGCGCAGAGATCGACGACGCGCCGTCCCGCGACGTCGCCGAGCAGCAGCGCGGGCAAGGTCGCGGCGGCGTCCTGCACCCAGAACGCGCCTTGCGCGAATCCCGGTATCGTGTCGACGCGCTGCGCATCCGCAATCCGCCAGGCATGGCCGAAGAGCGGCACGGCCTGCGGCGGCACGCCCTCCTTGACGACGATATCCAGCGGCGCTTGCGTCAGATGCGCCGTCGCGATCGCGCGCGCGATATCCTCTCCATAGGCAGCGCACCAGCGGGCCCAGAGCCAATCCGGCGTGTCGAGACGCGGCGCATCCTGCTTGTCGAGGATGTCCCTGCCTTCGCGCGAAATGCGCCGCAGCAGGGCGTTGATCAGCGGCTTGAAATGCACCGCCTTGCCGTCGGCCTGCGCCAGGCGGTTAGCGCCGTCGACGGCGGCATGCGGCGCCACGTCGAGAAACAAAAGCTCGCAGGCGCCGGCCAGCAGGATCTCGAAGGTCGGCCCGGCGCGATGTGGTACGGGCAGCTTGTCGACGAAGCCGCGCACCAGCGCGTCGAGCTGGCCGAGGCGGCGCAGCGTTCCGCTGGCGATGGCGCGCGCGAACCCGGCATCCCGGGTATCGAGATCGATGCAGGAATCGAGCGCCGCATCGAGCGGGCGGCGCTTGCGCAGCACGTCGGAGAGAATGTCCTGCGCGGCCTGGCGTGCCTTGAACCCCTGCGCTTCGCTCACGCCCAGGGACCGGGCCTGGCGGCCGCCGCACCGGCCATGGCGCGCAGGCGGGCCACGCGTTCCTCCGTGGACGGATGGCTGGAGAAGAGCCCGGACAACCCGCCACTGTGCAGCGGATTGACGATGAACATATGCGCGGTGGCGGGGTTCTGTTCTGCTTCTTCGTTGTCGATTCGCTGTGCCGCATTGTCGATGTGCTGCAGCGCGGACGCCAGCCAGAGCGGGCGGCCGGAGATCTCGGCACCGGCCTTGTCCGCCTCGAATTCGCGCGAGCGGCTGATTGCCATCTGCACCAGCACGGCCGCGATGGGCGCCAGCAGCATCACCAGCAGCATGCCGGCGAAGCCCAGCGGATTGTTGCGCCGCCCGCCGCCCAGGAAGAAGGCGAAATTGGCCAGCATGGAGATCGCGCCGGCCATTGTCGCCGTGATGGTCATGGTCAGCGTGTCGCGATGCTTCACATGGCCCAGCTCATGCGCCAGCACGCCGGCAAGCTCCTCCGCGTTGACATCGCCGAGCAGGCCGCTGGTCACGCAGACGGCGGCGTGTTCCGGATCGCGCCCGGTCGCGAAGGCGTTGGGCTGCGGATTGTCGACGATGTAGACCTTGGGCATCGGGATGCCGGCCTGGCCGCTCAACTGACGCACCAGGTGGACCAGTTCGGGTGCGCTTGTCTCATCCACCGGGCGGGCGCCGTACATGGACAGCAGCATTTTGTCCGAGTTCCAATAGGCGAAGAGATTGGTGCCTGCCGCGAAGATGAAGGCGATCAGCATTCCGGGCCCGCCGCCGAGCAGGAACCCGACGACGAGGAAGATGCCGGTCAGGGCCGCCATCAAAAAGCCGGTACGCACCGTGTTCATCGAAATCCTTCCTAAGGCCTCAACGCGGCCCAGTCCGTGATGTAAGCTTGGCGGCCCACCCGTCAAGCGAGGCTTCGATGCCCGAGACTGCGAAACCCAGCCGCCGGCAGGTTGCCGCCCGTATCCGGGAGGCCGGGCGGCGCGCGCGCGCCGAGGCGGAAACCCGCCGCAAGGCCGAGTCGGCTGCCAGTCTTCCGTCCGAGATCGGCGGGCAGAGAGGCCCGGAGCCCACACGCTATGGCGATTGGGAGAAAAAGGGGCTGATTTCCGACTTTTGAGTAGGGGCATAGAGGCCTTGAACGCCCGCCGACCAAGGTCCATGTAGTAGAGGAATTGGAACGGTTCCAGAAAGAGCGCGCATGTTCATCCAGACCGAATCGACGCCCAATCCGGCGACGCTGAAATTCCTGCCCGGACGCGAGGTCATGGGCGAGGGCGCGGTGGCCGATTTCCCGAGCCGCGAGGCGGCGGTGCGCTCGGCGCTGGCCCGCACGCTGTTCGACATCCCCGATGTCTCGCGGGTGTTCTTCGGCGCCGATTTCATCTCCGTCACCAAGGCCGACGGCGATTGGAGGAACCTGAAGGCACCCATCCTCGGCGCCATCATGGATCATTTCACCCGCGGCTTGGCCGTCATGGAGGGAAGCCACGACGAAATCGACGATTCCGCCGCCTATGGCGAAGCCGATCCGGAGATCGTGGTCCAGATCCGCGAGTTGATCGACACCCGCGTGCGCCCGGCCGTGGCGCAGGACGGCGGCGACATCATCTACAAGGGTTTTGACGGCGGCTCCGGCATCGTCTTCCTGCACCTGCAGGGTTCCTGCGCCGGCTGCCCGTCCTCCACCATGACGCTGAAGAACGGCATCGAAAACATGCTGCGCCACTATGTGCCCGAGGTGAACGCGGTCGAGGCGGTCTAGGATCGTCCGATTCGATTCGAGGTCCGGCATGACGCATGCGATCAACGACGAGGCGCTGGACACCGTCTTCCGTGCCGCGCGCAGCCAGAACAAATGGCTCGACAAGCCGGTCAGCCCGGCAGTGCTGATGGCAGTCTGCGACCTGATGCGCATGGGCCCGACCAGTGCCAATTGCTGCCCCGCGCGCATCGTCTTCCTGACGTCGCAGACGGCGAAGGAGCGATTGAAGCCACATCTGCTGGCCTCCAATGTCGAGAAAACGATGACCGCGCCCGCGGTCGCCATCATCGGCCACGACCTGGATTTTCCGCAGCATCTGCCACGTCTGTTCCCGCACAATCCCGGCGCCAAGGACTGGTTCAACGATGCCGCGCTGCGCCAGGCTACAGCCTTTCGCAACGGCACGCTGCAGGGCGCCTATTTCATCATCGCGGCGCGCGCGCTGGGGCTGGATTGCGGGCCGATGTCAGGCTTCGATAACGAGGCCGTCGACAGGGAATTCTTCGCCGGCAGCAACGTCAAATCGAACTTCCTCTGCGCCATCGGCCACGGCGATCCCTCCGGGCTGTTCGCCCGCAGTCCCAGGCTCGAATTCGACGAGGCCTGCAAGATCCTATGAGTTGAGACGGTGAAACTTCTCGCCGTCGACACCGCATTGAGCGCCTGTTCGGTCGCCCTCGTCGAGGACGACAAGGTTTTGGCCCACCGCCACTTGTTGATGGAGCGCGGCCATGCCGAGACCCTGGCGCCGATGGTGGAGGAGGCGATGAATGCCGCCGGTGTCGGATTCGCGGCGCTGGACCGTCTGGCCGTCACCACCGGACCGGGTACCTTCACCGGCCAGCGCGTCGGTCTGGCCTTCATGCGCGGATTGCGCGTGGCGCTGCATCGTCCGCTGATCGGGGTCACGACGCTGGCGGCGATGGCTGCCGAGGCGAAAGCGGAGACCGGCGCCGGTCGGGCCATCGCGCTGCATGATGCGCGCCGCGACGAGGTCTATATCGAAATCGAAGGTGCGCTGCCGCCGACCGTGCTACTTTTCGCGCAAGCGATCGAAATGCTGCGCGATCTTCCCGACGGTGCGCCGGTCGCACTGGCCGGCACCGCCGCTCCCCGCGCTTGCGATGCACTCGCAGGAAAATTTGTCCTTTCGAGCGTGCGCCAGCCCGATGCGTTGTGGGTCGCGCGGCTGGCCATGACGATTGGGGCGACGGAACAGACCCCGCGCCCGCTCTATCTGCGCGCGCCCGATGCCAAACTGCCGGCGCCCAAACCGTGAGGCCGACACAACTCCCTTCGGACGCCGACCTTTCCGCACTGGCCCGCCTGCACGCCCTCTGCTTCGCCGATGGCTGGACGGAACAGGCGCTGCGCGACCTGCTCAAAACCTCGGGTACGACGGCCTTTGTTGCACCGGGCGGTTTCGTCCTGGTGCGTGTCGCGGGCGACGAGGCCGAGATCCTGACCATCGCGGTGGCGCCCGATACACGGCGCAACGGCATCGGCGCGGCGCTGCTGGGAGAGGCCGGGCGCCACGCCCATGAGCAGGGCGCGCGGACGCTGGTGCTGGAGGCCGGTGTGTCCAACGCGGCGGCGCAGGCGCTGTATGCGCGCTTCGGCTTCCGCAAGGTCGGGGCGCGCAAATCCTATTATGCGGATTCGCAGGATGCCCACATCCTTCGTGCCGATTTGCCCTTTGGGAAAACCCCAGGCTTCGATTAGACTTGCGCCGCCATGACCGCGAGGGGACACCGTGACGCGGATTGAACAGCTCTGCGTCGACAAGGGCCTGCGCATGACCGAGCAGCGCCGCATCATCGCGCGCGTGCTCTCGGACGCGGCCGATCATCCGGATGCGGAGGAACTTTACCGGCGCGCCTCGGCGCTCGATCCGCATATTTCGATCGCCACCGTCTATCGCACCGTCAAGCTGTTCGAGGATGCCGGCATCCTCGAACGCCATGATTTCCGCGACGGTCGCTCGCGCTACGAGGAAGTGCCGGAATCGCACCATGATCACCTGATCGACGTGCAGACCGGCAGCGTCATCGAATTCCGCAACGAGGAGATCGAGGCACTGCAGAAGCGCGTGGCCGAGGAGCTCGGCTTCGAACTCGTCGATCACCGCCTGGAGCTGTATGGCGTGCCCAAGGGCGCCAAGAAGCCGCGCTGACGATGCAGACGCTGCGCGGGATCGCCATCCTCGTCATTTTCCTGGTCACAGCAGTTGCGGGCATTCCCTGGCAATCCTGGGCGATCTGGCGAAATCTGGCGCGGCGCAAGACGTTCCCGCACCGCTATGACCGCTTCCTCTGCCGGCTGTTTGGTCTCAACATCACCGTGGTCGGCACGCCGGTCCAGGATCGCGGCGTGCTGATGGTCGCCAACCACACGTCTTATCTCGATATCCTGATCCTGGGCGGCGCCGCGCGCGTATCCTTCGTGGCCAAGAGCGAAGTCAACGCCTGGCCGTTCTTCGGACTGATGGCGCGACTGCACCAGAGCGTCTTCGTCGAGCGGGCGCGGCGCAGCCAGGTCGGCGTGTCGCGCGACCAGTTGCGCGAGCGCCTTGTCGCGGGCGACGCGCTGGTCCTGTTCCCCGAAGGCACCTCCAATGACGGGAATCACGTGCTGCCGTTCAAGAGCGCGCTGATGAGCGCCGCCGAGGCGGAGATCGGTACGGACGCGCTGGGCCACCCCCTGCGCGTGCCGGTGCAGCCCGTGTCGATCGCCTATGTCGGCTATCAGGGCATGCCGATGGGGCGCGAGAACAGGCCGCTGTTCGCCTGGTATGGCGACATGGAACTGGTGCCGCATCTGTGGGAGGCGGTGACCGCCGGCCCGATCGACGTGGTGGTCGAATTCCATCCGCCGATGACCGTCGACAGCGAAGGCGGGCGCAAGCCCCTGGCGGCGCGGGCCGAGGCCGTCATCCGCCGCGGCCAGGCGCGGGCGCTGGCCGGACTGGTAAACGCGCCGCCGCCGCCCCGGGTGCCGTCACCCGATCTGGTCGAGGCGCTGGCTTGAGGATTGTGCGCAGACCCGGCTTCGCGCATAACCGCCGGCCATGAAAAGGCTCTTCGTTAAGACCTATGGCTGCCAGATGAACGTCTATGATTCCGCCCGCATGGCGGATCTGCTGGCGCCGCTCGGCTATGTCGGAACCGATGCACCCGATGACGCGGACATGGTGATCCTCAACACCTGCCACATCCGCGAGAAGGCGGCCGAGAAGGTCTATTCGGAGCTCGGCC
>JAATGL010000292.1 GCA_015654705.1 Alphaproteobacteria bacterium
CCATGCCATCAAGGCCGGCATGGACATGGGCATCGTCAACGCCGGCCAGCTCACGGTCTATCAGGACATCCCCACGCCGTTGCGCGAGGGCATCGAGGACGTGCTGTTCAACCGCCGCGCCGATGCCACGGAGCGCCTGCTCGATCTCGCCAGGACCTACAAGGGCGGCGGCGCGACGGCCGAAGTGGAGGACGCCGCCTGGCGCTCCCTGCCCGTCGAGGAGCGCCTCACCCACGCCCTGGTGCACGGCATCGACGCGTTCGTCATCGAGGACACCGAAGCCGCGCGCCTCAACGCGGCGCGCCCGCTCGACGTCATCGAGGGCCCGCTGATGACGGGCATGAACGTGGTCGGCGACCTGTTCGGCTCGGGCAAGATGTTCCTGCCGCAGGTCGTCAAATCGGCGCGCGTGATGAAGAAGGCGGTGGCGCATCTCTTTCCGTTCATGGAAGCCGAGCAGGCGAAGAACAAGACGAAGGAACCCGCCGGCCGCATCGTGATGGCGACGGTCAAGGGCGACGTGCACGACATCGGCAAGAACATCGTCGGCGTGGTGCTGCAGTGCAACGGCTACGAAGTCATCGATCTGGGCGTGATGACGCCGGCGCAGAAAATTCTCGACGTGGCGCGCGAGAAGGGCGCCAACATCATCGGATTGTCGGGCCTGATCACGCCGTCGCTGGACGAGATGTGCCATGTCGCCGCCGAGATGGAGCGCCAGGGCTTCGACATTCCGCTGATGATCGGCGGCGCCACCACCAGCCGCGTGCACACCGCCGTCAAGATCGATCCCAACTACCGCCGCGGCCAGACCATCCATGTGACCGACGCCTCGCGCGCCGTCGGCGTCGCCTCCAACCTGCTGAGCAAGACGGCGCGCGGCGAATTCTCCGCCGGCGTGCGGCGCGAATATGAGGAGGTGGCGCGCCTCCATGCCGCCCGCACCGGACCCGCGCGCCGCCTGTCGCTCGGCGATGCGCGCGCCAACCGGATGAAGACCGACTGGAGCGCCTATACGCCGCCCGTGCCGACCTTCATGGGCCTGCGCAATTTCGGGCCCTACGACCTCGGCGAACTGGCGCGCTACATCGACTGGACGCCGTTCGTCCAGACCTGGGAGCTTGTCGGCAAATTTCCGTCCATCCTGGAGGACGACAAGGTCGGCGAAGCGGCGCGCGGACTCTATGCCGACGCGCAGACGATGCTCGAACGGATCGTCGCCGGGAACTGGCTGACCGCGAAAGCCGTGGTCGGCTTCTGGCCGGCCAACGCGCAGGACGACGACATCGTGCTGTTCGGCGACAAGGCGCGCAAATTCCCGATCGCCACTTTGCATACGCTGCGCCAGCAGATGCCGCGCGAGCACGGGCGGCCCAACATGGCATTGGCCGATTTCATCGGGCCGCGAGGCACCGCCGATTTTGTCGGCGGCTTCGCGGTGACGGCGGGTCTGGGCGAGGACATCCATATCAAGCGCTTCGAAGCACAGCATGACGATTACAACGCGATCCTGTTGCGCGCCCTGGCCGACCGGTTGGCCGAAGCCTTTGCCGAGCGGTTGCACGAGCGCGTGCGCAAGGAGTTCTGGGCCTATGCGCCGGACGAGAACCTGGCCAATGAACAATTGGTGGCGGAAACCTATCGCGGCATCCGCCCGGCGCCGGGCTATCCGGCGCAGCCCGATCACACCGAGAAGGGCACGCTGTTCAAGCTCCTCGACGCCGAGGCGCGCGCCGAAATCCGGCTGACCGAGAGCTTCGCCATGTGGCCGGGCTCGTCGGTCTCCGGCCTCTACTTCTCCCATCCCGAGAGCCGCTATTTCGGCATCGGCAAGATCGAGCGCGACCAGATCGAGGATTACGCCGCGCGCAAGGGCTGGACGGTCGAGGAAGCGGAACGCTGGCTGGCCCCCATCCTCAATTACAACCCGCGACCCGCCGCGGCGGCGTAATCGTTACCAGGCGATCGGCGCGCCGGTGTAGTCGCGATAGGTTCCGCTGGTTTCGGCGTTCAGCTCCGCGATGCGGGCGCGCAGGCCCTTGACGCTGTCTTCGGGTTTGACCGGCGCGCCGGCGCCGCCCATGTCGGTCTGCACCCAGCCGGGGTGGAAGATGCCGACGGCGATGCCCTGCTTCGCCCATTGCCTGGACAGGCCGTGCATCACGCTGTTCACCGCCGCCTTGGAGGCGCGGTAGGGATACATATCGCCGCCATGGCCGGCGATCGAGCCCAAGATGCTGGTGATGGTGACGAGCTTCTTGTCGTGGCCGGCCCGCAGGTTTTCATAAAGCGCCTGCGCCACCATCATCGGCGCGATGGCGTGGACTTGCAGCGTCCTAGTCCAGCCGGCGAAATCGATCTCGCCCTTGGCCTCGCCTTGCGGTCCGCCGACGCCCGCATTGTTGATGACGATGTCGAGCGGGCGGCCCTTCAGCGCGTCCTTGAGAGCCGCCACCGATTTGGGATCGGTCACCTCCAGCGCCAGGATCTCGACCTTGCCGCCGAGGCTCTTCAGCGCATCGGCCTTGGCCGGATCGCGCACGCAGGCGATCACCTGGGCGCCGGCATCCGCATATTGCCGGGCCAATTCCAGTCCGATGCCGCGATTGGCACCGGTGATCAGAACCGTCGTCATCTCGTTCCTCCATTGCCGCCACCGCCGGGCGTTTCGATCTTACTTGCGTCGCCGGGTTCTACCGCGACTTCGTCGCACCCGGAAAGCGAAGTTCGTCGCAATTGCGCCCAGATTGGCCTAGAGCTTTCGCTCATGTCCATCTGGGGAAAATTCAGCGGCGCCGCCGCGGGCCTGATCATGGGCGGACCGGTCGGGGCGCTGCTGGGCGCGCTGGCCGGCCACTTCATCGTCGACCGCGCGGACGACGGCGATGTCGGCTTCACCATCGCGCTGATTGCGCTGTCGGCCAAGATGGCCAAGGCCGACGGCGTCGTCACCGAGGACGAGGTGCGCGCCTTCGAGCGGTTGTTCCGCGTGGCGCCGGACGAGGCCGCCAATGTGCGGCGCGTCTTCGACATGGCGCGGCACGATACCGCCGGCTACGAGGCCTATGCCGGACAGATCGTGCGGATGTTCGCCGGCAATCCCGCCGTCATGGAGGACATCCTCGACGGGCTGTTCGAGATCGCCAAGGCCGACGGCGTGCTGCATCCCGGCGAGGCCGCGTTCCTGGAGCGCGTGGCCGAGATCTTCGGCTTCGCGCCGGGCGAGTTCCGCCGCATCCGCGCCAGCCATTTCGCGCCCGACGCCGCCGATCCCTATGTCGTGCTGGGCGTCGCCTACGATGCCGGCGACGACGAGATCAAGCACACCTACCGCATGCTGGTGCGCGAGAACCATCCCGACAAGCTGATCGGCCGCGGCGTCCCCGAACAATTCGTCCGCCTCGCCACCGACAAGCTGTCGGCGATCAACGTCGCTTACGACAAGATCGTGCAGGAGCGCGGTCTCACGCGCTGACATCCGTTCGCCGGAAAAAATTTTCGGACGATCGCCTTTCCGGGCACGAGACCATGCGGACCGGGCGCGCGAAAAGCACCGATCCGGCGCCGTTTCGCCGTCTCTTTCCATCTGCCTGCTCCTGTGGGGATTTGGACGAAATGGCGTTTCGACCGACTCGGTTCAAGAGGGCCTGGGGAGATTATTTTCGGGCGACTTTAGGCGTCAGCATCCTTGAAGGCACCGGCGAGCAAACGTCATTCAATTCGACGGGCAGGGAAATGTCTTCTGGAGGATCGCCAGCAGCGACACCGACAGCGGCTGGTCCTTGAGCTTGGGATTTTCGGCGACGCCGCGATGCACCATGTCGGCGAGTTGCGGGCCGGTCAGCGAAAGCTGCTCCGGCTGGCAATAGACCGGCTGCTCGTCGCGGATTTTCGCCACATAGCGGTTCAGCTCCAGCAGGCCCTGCTCCATCGCCGCGATCTGCAGCTCCGCCGCCGGTTGCCCGTCCTCGCTGTCATAGACGTCGAGAAACTGCTTGGTGCTGACGCCGGCCTGCGACGGGCTGGCCGCCGCTGCGACCATCGCGACAGCAGCCATGACTGCGAAACGATTCATCCGGCTCTCCAAATCGACATTGCCGTATGCAGGCCCGTCCATGCTCGCGGCAGTCAGGCGCGGACCACGACCCGCTTCCCAACGAGGGCCAACGGGACCAGCGGCAACGGACCCAGGATAGCCGCCGCCGTAGCCCAGATCAGCGGGGCCCGGCCCCGGCTGACGGCCATGCGTTGCGCGGCGAAGACGCAGAGAACTGTGATCGCAAAGGCCGCAGAAACCACGACAGGCATGGAAGGCCCTCCAGAAGCCGCCTGCAGAACGTAAGGCCGGAACCGGCAGGGGACAACAGGAACGGATCGCATCGCGGCATCACCAACGTATTTTGATTATGTTATGATGATAACACTTGACATATGATGATTATTTGATGATATAACACTCACGTCCAACCAAGAGAGGAACGATATGAGCAAAATCGATGTGGGTGTCGGCGAGGAATTTCCGGTCGATGACGGCAAGCCCACGGAAAAGGACCGGCCGGGAGGCGAAAGGCGCTGCGGCGAAGGCCGGCAGTGGGATGAGCGGCGGGGGCGGCATGGCCATCCCTATCTGGGGCTGCTGGTCGTATTGGGCGCGCTCTATGCCGCCCGCCGCCACGGCCATCTGAGGCCCGACGTCCGCCCGGGCGGCCCGCGCAACACAGCATCCTGAAAGGACCCCCAATGCACAGCCATCGACACCGTCACCACCGCCGTCCCGACGGCGCCCCCGAGTTTCCGCCCGGCCAGGCCGGCGAGCGCACCACCACGCGCGTCCAGCTCGAAATGCCGCCGCAGGCGATGGAGCGCCTGCAGCGCCTCAAGGACCGCACCGAAGCGGCTTCCTATGCGGAGGTGATCCGCAATGCGCTGCGCCTGTTCGAGGCGCTCTTTGAGGAGCACGAAAAAGGCGCGGAGTTTTCCTTGAGGAAAGCCGACGGCGAAACCGTCTCCTACAAGATCTTCGTCTGACCTCAAGCCGGCCCGGTTCGAACGCCGGGCCGGCCGCACAAATCGGCGCCGTGCCGCGGCAATGTGCAGGACCAACCCATAGTCGGCGCAATGCCGAAGCCCTATACTCCCGGTATGGAACGCCTGCGGGCATGGGGCTCTCGATGACGGATAGCGGCTTGGACGACGTGGCGGACCCGCTCGACATCGCGCTGGGCCAGCAGATCCGTTCCGTGCGCAAGGCGCTCAATCTTTCGCAGCAGGCGCTGGCCGAACGGCTGGGGCTGACTTTCCAGCAGGTGCAGAAATACGAGAAGGGCGCCAACCGCGTCAGCTTTTCCCGGCTGGTGGCGATCGCCAACGCGCTGGGGCGCACGGTCGGCGATCTGATCCACGGCATCGAGGCGGGCATGGCCGACAGCAAGGCGGCCGCGCCCGTCATGGCCAATATCCGCGTCGGCGGCGCGGCCGATTTGCTGGCGGCCTATGCCTCGATCCGCACACCGCAGCGCCGCCGGGCGCTGCTCGAACTGGCGCGCGAACTGGCCGACGAAGATGGCCGCCAAGCGTCGCAGCCGACGCAAAGCCTGGAGCCGCGGAGGACGCCATGAGCCGCTTCGGCGATGTTCAGGATTTCGTCCAGCAGGCCAACCGCGTGTCCCGCTTTCCCGAACTCGCCGCGCTGATGGAGAGCGTGAGCCGGTCGCTGGGCTTCGACTTTTTCGCCCTCGTCCACAATGTCGATTTCGCCGGCAAGGACATTCTCGAACTGCAGAACTATCCGTCCTCCTGGCATGACCTGGTCAAGGAGCGGAAATATTTCGCCGACGATCCGGTCCTGGTGGCCTGCCAGCACACCGGCGTCGGCTTCCGCTGGTCCGACGTGCCGCGGATGATCACGCTCAACGGACGGCAGAAGGACATCCTGGAGGGCGCGCGCACCGCCGGCATCGGCGGCGGCTTCACCGTGCCGGTCCACATCCCGGGCGAATATGCGGGATCGAGTTCGTTCGGCGTGCGCAACGGCCGCGACTTCAAGGACACCGCGCTGCCCGCCGCGCAATATGTCGGCTGCTTCGCCTTCGAGGCGGCGCGCCGGCTGCTGCGGCTGCAGGCGCTGAGCGACGGCAAGGCAGTGCCGGCGCCGCCGCAACTGACGCCGCGCCAGCTCGATTGCGTGCTGCTGGCCGCCCAAGGCAACAGCGACTGGCACGCGGCCCAGCGGCTCGGCATCAGCGACCAGACCGTCCACCAGCACATCGAGGACGCCAAGCGCCGCTACGGCGTCGCCACGCGCATGCAGTTGGTGGTGCGCGCCCTCTTCAACGGCCACATCACCTTCAGCGACATCGTGCATTGACCTCCCCTGATTAGGGGAATGGGGCCGCCGCACCCCCTGGCCGACACTTCTCCCGCCGCACAGGGGAGAACGCCATGGTCGCCGTCGTCACCGCCGACAATCGCGCCAAATACGCCGAACAGCTCGGCCAGATGCACCGCGATCGCAAGAAAGTGTTCGTGGACCGCTTCAAATGGGATCTGGCGGTCAGCGGCGGCGAATACGAAATCGACCAGTTCGACACCGACACGGCGGTCTATCTGCTGGAGCTCGAACCCAGGACGCGCGGCCATCTGAGCTCGGTGCGGCTGCTGCCGACCACCGGGCCGCACATCCTGGGCACGCTGTTTCCCGAGCTCTGCGACGGCCAGGTGCCGGTGGGCGAGGATGTCTGGGAGCTCACCCGCTACTGCACGACGCCCGACCAGCCGCGCAGCGTGACCAGCCCGGCGGGCGACCGCGTCGGCATCGCGCTGGTCGAGTTCGCGCTGCTCTTCGGCATCGCGCGCTACACCTATGTGACCCATATGCGGCTTTTGTCTCTGCTGATCTCGCAGGGCTGGGAGACCGAGCCGCTGGGCCTGCCCAAGGAGATCAACGGCCAGACCTTGTGCGCGCTGACGCTGAAGATCAGCCCGGCGACGCTGCAACTGTTCCGCCGGCGCTACGGCTATCGCTATCCGGTGCTCGAACTGGAACCGCGCGCGGCGGCGGCCTGATCCACTATGTCGCTTCCCGCTCCTGCTCGCGGAAGATCGAACGCACCGCGCGACGGGGCGGACGCGCTTCTCGAACAGGGCTGGTGCATCATTCCCGGTCTGCTGCCGGCACCCAAGGTCGCGGCGCTGCATGACGATCTGCGCGAACGCTTCGCGCGCACGCCGTTCTGCCGCGGCGATTTCTACGGCGCGCGCACCAAGCGTTTCGGCGGATTGCTGAAGCGCTCGGCCCATGCCGAGGCTTTCGTCCTGCATCCGCGCATCCTCGCGATCGCCGATCGCGTGCTGCTGCCCCATTGCGACCGCTATCAGCTCAACCTGGCGCAGGCGCTGGAGGTGCATCCCGGATCGCCGGCGCAGGCGCCGCACCGCGACCAGGACATGTGGCGCGGCCCGACCGGCCGCATCGAATACCTGCTCAACGTGATGTGGCCGTTCACCGATTATCGCGCCCGCAACGGCGCCACGCTGGTCTGGCCGGGCAGCCATCGGCGCCAGGACGAGGACCACATCGACCCGTCCGAGGCGGTCGCGGCCGAGATGGAGGCGGGATCGGCGCTGCTCTTCCTGGGCTCGACATTGCACGGCGCCGGCGCCAACCGTACCGCGCAGCCGCGCACCGGCATGGTGATCAGCTACTGCCTGGGCTGGCTCAAGCCTTACGAGAACCAGTGGCTGGTCTATCCGCCGCCGGTCGCGCGCGGCTTCGCGCCGGAGCTTGCCGCGCTGGTCGGCTACCGCCAGCACCGCCCCAATCTCGGCAATTACGAGGGCCAGTGTCCCTCCGTGCTGCTGCACGATCCGGTGCCCGACTTTCTCGGCGCGGTGGACGAGCTGCGTCCGGACCAATTGGCGCAGATGGCGCGCTACAGCGCCGCGCAATCGCACGATCCCGTCCCTTGAGCCGCGTCGAATGGAGCATCCGATGGATTTTTCCCGCCTGACCTCGCTGCCGCTGCGCGATCCCGATGCCGCGGAAGACGGCGAAGGGATGGATTGCGCGCGCGACGCGCTGGCCGTCCTCGACGCGATCAGCCTGGGCGAACTGTTCTCCGCCCTCCCCGCCAGTCCGGCCGACCGCACCCGCCATCAGACCGGCGTCGTGCTCCTCGAAATGCTGCGCCGCCGCCTGAAGGACGCGCTCAAGGACACGGAGATGTGAGCGCGGTGGTTGTTCAAATGTCTGGCCGGTAGCGGCACACACCTCCGCCGCCGGACGTCCACATCAGATGCCGGATTCGATTCAGCGGTTGGCCGGATCGGAGATGTATTTGTAAAGGTCGAACACTCTGGACGTGAAGAACGGGCTGAAACTGACAAAGTCGCCGTAATGTTTGTCGGTGTGGCTGGTCACGCCGTTGACGTAGCTGCTGGCGAGGCTGGTGAGCCATGGTCCGCCGCTGGCGCCGTCGGCCATGTTGTCGTTGTTTATGCCGATCACGGCGGGCTGATCGCCGGCCACAAACCGTCCCACCGTATGATCCATCGTAAATCCGTCGAACGGCGGATTCGGCAGCACCGGATAGCCGACCGCCTCCCATCTGCGGTCCTCCAGTACCTGCGCGTCATCGGCGCCGAGCCACTCCAGCCCCAGATAACCGAGCTCTTTGCCCGGACCGGCGTCGATCCACACCATGGCATAGTCGCGCGAATAATCGCCGGTGTCGTCGATCCATCCGCTCCAGCAGGCGAGGCTGTGATAGCCGAAACTGAAGAACGGAGCGTTGTCCGCGCGCGACGGGAAAGAGGGCAGGAATTCCATATGCGCCGACCAGGCGCCGTTATAGAAGACGCAGTGGCCCGCCGTCAGCAGGACGTTGGGCGAGATCAACGCGGCCGAGCCGGAGTTGAGCTCGCCATTCTGGGTGAAGAACAGCTTCCCGATCGCGCGATAGGGATAGCTCAGCGGCTGGGCGACACCCAAGGCGCCGGCGATCCTCGGTTCGGGATGAATGGCAGGCTCCTCGGCATCGCCGCGGTGATAATGTGTACGTCCGCTTTCGCCGGACAGCGCCGGTTTCCATCGCGCCGCCGCGGCAGCCTCGACTGGCGACGCCTGCCTCCGGACCGGCTTGGCCGCCGCGCGCCGCTCGGGGGTCCAGAACACTCCATGCGGCGGCTCATCCGGTCTTCTTACCTTGCTCACCGGGGTTTCTGGCTTGCCGCTGGTCATGACCCGCTTTCCTCTTTCCTGCGCATGGAAAGGCTTTCGCGATCTAAGGTAGATATACACCGGCCGCAACCATAGAGACAGAGCTTTCTCCGCTCAGCCGAGCAGCTCCGCGACCACGCCCGGCAGGCGGTCGATGTCGAAGGGTTTCTGCAGGGTGCGCAGGACCGCGCTGGCGATGCAGGCCGGCACGGTCTCGCGCGCATAGCCGGTCACCATCAGGATTTTCAGGTTCGGCCAGCGCGCGATCGCCGCCTCGGCCAGCTGATAGCCGTTCATGCGCGGCATCTGGATGTCGGTGATCAGCAGGTCGACGCCCGCCGCCGCCAGGATGTCGAGCGCCTCGGCGCCGTCGCCGGCCTCCAGCACGGTGTAGCCGGCGTCGCGCAGGGTCTCGACCGCGATCATGCGGACCAGTGGCTCGTCCTCCGTCACCAGCACAGTCGCGGCGGTTGCCGGCAAGGGAATCGATGTGGCCATTCAGGCTCTCCTGGCAAGCGTGTCGACGTAACGGCGCGGCAAGAGGATGCGGATCGTGGTGCCCCGGCCCGGCGCGCTCTCGATTTCCAGATAGCCGGACGACTGGCGGACATAGCCGAAAGTCGTGCTGAGGCCCAGCCCGGTGCCCTTGCCGTGCGGCTTGGTGGTGAAGAACGGATCGAAGGCCCGGGCGCGGACCTCCTCGGTCATGCCGACGCCGGTGTCGCGCACCAGCAATTCGACATATTCGCCGGGCGCGATGTCGTCGATGCCGTGATAGCGCCCGGCGACGGCCGCGTTCTTGGTCGCGAAAAGCAGCCGTCCGCCCTCCGGCATCGCATCGCGCGCGTTGATCGCCAGGTTCAGGATGACGTTCTGCATCTGGTTGGCGTCGCAATAGACCCACCAATCGGCCTCCAGCCGGGTCTCGATCTCGATCTGGCCGTCGATCGACTGGCGCACCAAAAGCAGCGCGTCGCGCACCAATTCGCTCAGATTGACCGGCTCCGGCGACAGCGGCTGGCGGCGCGAGAACGCCAGCACGCGCTGGGTGACGGTGACCGCCCGGTCGACGCCGGCGGTGGCGTTGTCGATATAGCGCTGGACGTCGCTCTGGCCCTGCGCGATGCGGCGCTGCAGCAGGTGCAGATTGCCCTTGATGATCATCAGGAAATTGTTGAAGTCGTGCGCGATGCCGCCCGACAGATGGCCGACCGCCTCCATCTTCTGGCTCTGCCGAAGCGCCTCCTCGATCTTGGCGCGCTCGCGCATCTCGCTCTGCAGGGTGAGATTGGCGTCGGCCAGGTCGCGCGCCTGGGCTTCCAGCTTCTCGTTGGCCTTGGAGAGCGCGCGCTGCGCGTTGCTCAGCACCGCCAGCAGCAGCGCCGCCATCGCCGCTACCAGCGCGATGACGCCGTATTTCAGCAGGCGCCGCTGCAGCGAATCCATCGTGCCGCTCAGATAGACCGTGCCGAGCGCCTGGCCGCGCTCCGACACCGGCACGGCCGCCACCACATGATTGCCGACGATCTGCGGCGGGCGCGCGACAGCGCCGGCGGATCGCAGGTCGGCGCCGCGGCGCGAGAATTGCGCGACGACGCGCCCGCGCCCGTCATAGACCACGGCGAGGTCGAGTTCGGGATTGGCCTTCAGCGCGTTGGTGTATTGCTGGGCCGCAGTGCTGTCGTCGAACGCCAGGGCGGCGGTGACGCTGGCGGCGAGGATCCTGGCCTGGATGGTCACCTCGTCGATCTTCTGCGCCTTGTAGAGCTGGTCCTCGTAGAGCGCGCCGAAAATGCCGGCGATGCTCACCATGGCCGCGCCCAGAAGGGCGATCGCCGGAACGAAGACGCTGTGCGCGCGGAAGGAGGACCACATGGTTCGCTAGCCTCCCTGTCCCGCCGGCACCGCCAGGCTCAGCAGTTTCGAGCTGATGGCGATATGGTTCTGTTCCGCGGCGTGCGCGTCGATCTGGAAGCGGACCTTGTTGTCGACGATGACGAAGCTGATGATGCCGCGATTGCCCTGATCCGCCGCGCCGTCGGTGACGGTCAGCACCGGCTGGCCGCGCAGCAGCGCCAGGCTCTGGGCGATGGATTGCTCGGGGGAGCCGCCGATGAAGACGATCTGGCAGCCGCTGGCCGGTTCGACCGCGGCGACGTGATGGACGGCGACCGGCCGCCCGCCGATCCGCTGCCCGGCCGCCGCCTGGTCCAGCGCCGCGCCGAACGGATCGGTTCCCGAGACGCAGATGTTGATCGGACTGTCCGCGGCGGCGAAGGCGGTGGGCGGCCATTCGACGAAAGGCGCGAATTTGTAGAGATAGGTCGCCTTGACGGCGTATTCGAGGGTGTCGCTCGCCTGCGCCGGCGGAACCGGCGGCAGCAGAAGCGCCGCGAACAGGCCGGCCGTGATGGCGGAGCGCCGCATCGTCCGGCTCACAGCGCGGTGCGCAGGCTGACGAGCACCGAGCGCCCGATATCGCGCGGCGCATAGCTCGACGGGTCGTAGACCTCCAAATGGCGGTCATGCAGCAGGTTGTAGCCGTCCACCGACAGTTCGAGCGACTGCAGGACATGCCAGCCGATGCGCGCATCCGCCTCGAAATATCCCGGCACCAGCGTGACCGGCGCCGGCATGAACGGCCGCACCACATGGCCGACGTCGCGCAGGGCGAGGTCCAGCGCCCAATCCGGCGCGATGTTCATGCTGGAACGCAGCTGGGCCTGATAGGGCGGGTCCTGTCCGGCGGACTGGAACAGCGAGATGTCGGTCTCGCCGGGATCGAGCCTGAGATCCTTGTGCAGGGTGTTGATCCCGGCATGCAGCCGCCACCAGGCGGTCAGGTCGTAATCCGCCCAGGCCTCGATGCCGAACGTGTCGGCGTTGAGGCCGTTCTGCAGCTGGATCGGCAGGCCGCCCGCGGTCAGCGCGTCGGTGCGCAGGTCGGTGTAGCTGTTGTAGAAGGCCGAAACCGACAGCGACAGGCCGGAGAACAGGCGGCCGCGATAGCCGAGTTCGTAGGCGATCAGCTTTTCCGAATCGAAATCGGGCGCCGCGATCAGCAGGCCGGGCGACATCAATTCGCGGTCGACGCGCGACGGCGTGCGCACCGAGCGCGAGACCGCCGCCCAGAACAGCGTGTCCGGCGATTGCTGCCAGGCCAGCCGCACATTGGGCAGCAGGTCGAGGCCGGAATAGCTGTTCTCCTCGATCTTGAGGCCCAGGGTCAGTTTCAGCCGGACGGGCAAGGCGATCTCGTCCTGGCCGAACGCATTGCCGAGCGACACGGTCGCCCAGGGCTTGGCGAAGAAGAAGGCGTCGGATGAAAACAGGCCTTCGCGCCAGGCGCGGTATTCGCCGCCCCACACGATCTGCTGGGCGGAGCCCCAGGCGAAGGTGTGCTGCGCCTGCAGGTCATAGCTTTCCAGCCGGTCCATCAGGAACGGCGCGTCGCGGTCGTCCTTGTCCCAATAGGCGGTGATGCTGAGCGCCGATCCGTCGTCGAAGCCGTGGCCCCAGCGCGCCAGCAGATTGCCGCCCCACAGGCTCTCGAAATCGTCGGTGACGCGGTTGCCGTAGAGATCGCCCTGCAAGGTGTAGGTGTCGCGGCCGATACCGCCATCGGCGCGGAAGCCGCCCTGCACCCCGTTGACGCCGTCCCGCGTCGTATCGCCGGCCAGCGCGGCGGACGTGTCGTTGCGGTTGAAGCCGGTGACATAGGCGCGGAAGGTCGCCAGATCGCCGATCGCACCGCCATAGCGCACCGTCCCGGTCCGCTCCGCCGAGCCGGCGCCCAGATCCAGCATCAGGCCTTGCGTGTCCTTCGAGGATCGCGTGATCACGTTGATCACGCCGTTGACGGCGTTGGCGCCGTAGAGCGTGCCGCCCGGTCCGCTGATCACCTCGATGCGCTCGATGTCGGCGACCGGCACGTCGAGCGCCTGCCAGAACACGGTGCTGGCCAGCGGCGAGTAGACGCTGCGCCCGTCGATCAGGACCAGCAGCTTGTTCGACGATTCCGGCGAATTGAAGCCGCGCGCCGTGATCGTGTAGTCGAAGGCGTTGATGCGCGCGACTTCCAGGTTCGGCGCCAGGCGCAGCGCCTCCTGCAGGCTGGTCGCGCCGGCGCGGCGGATATCGTCGGCGGTGATCACATAGACGGCGGCGGCGGCGGCGCTGAGCGGCTCCGGCCGCTTGGAAACCGAGGTCACCGCGATATTGGCGAGGTCCTCGATCGAAAGCCGTCCGAGATCGGCCAGGGACGGATCGGCCGCGTCCGCGGCGGCGCGCGACGTCACCAGCGCGACGATCGCCAACGTCCCGATGACGGCTGCCACGCGATGCTTTGACGGCACCCCCAGCCGCACGGTCACGCACCCTCCCGATTTCGCCGACCCGCAACCCGCGCTCCGCCGGGACGGAAACCCCGAAGCGCCGATTTGGTTCCAGAGCCTAACCGGCAAACCGTTAAGCCTCTATAACCCGCTGATTCCCCTGACCTTTGCAAAGCCGTATGCGGAGCATTATGCAAACGCTTGGTGCAACCGTTCGCGCCGCCCGACGTTTACGAGGCATGAGCGTGAACCCCAGCCCCGATATCGAGCCGCCGCGCGGCGGCGCGACCCTTTCGAAGACGCAGGCCCGCCAAGGCAAGACCGGTGTCGGCGTGCGCTACGTGCTGGTGCTCAGCACGGCGGCCGCAGTGCTGGCGCTGGTCGTCGTCTATCTCGTCCTCGTGGTGTTCTGAAAACCTAAAAGAGCAGAAATTGTCATCCCGGACGCCGCGCGGAGCGGGGCGGTCCAAGACCCTATGGCGCCGATGTCTGGATGATCCCGGCGCGCGCCGCGCAGAGCCGGGATCATAGCCCAAAATTTGGATAAACTTCAGCGGAACGTCCTAGATCGGCGGGGCGCGGCCACGCATCGTTCCGGTCAGCGCGCTGACCAGGAACAGGACCAGGACCAGGAATGCGAACAGCAGCAGCTTTGCGATTCCGGCGGCCAGCCCGGCCAGGCCGAAAAATCCGAACAGCCCCGCGACCAGCGCGAGAAGGAGGAAGGTCAGCGCCCAACCAAGCATGTCTTGTACTCCCGGATGCGAAAGGACTGGATTTGCAGACGAAAACGAAACGCATCCGGCGCGCGCAAGGTTGCAATCATCGCTGCGGCGGAGCGGCCGCAGCACTTGGGAACTTTCGCTTTCAAAAAACGTTATCGCGACTGGCGATAGATGGAGGGGACTGACATGACGATCACAGCGACATTGGGCCCGCATCTGCCCTATCTGCGCCGTTATGCCCGCGCCCTCACCGGCTCCCAGACCAGTGGCGACGCCTATGTGCGCGCCTCGCTGGAGGCGATGCTGGTAGGCAACGTCGAGAGCACCAGGGACGTTCCGCCGCGCATCGCGCTCTATCGCCTGTTCCACAAATTCTGGTCCACTACGGGACACTTCTTCCCGCTGCAGGACGATGCTGCCGGCCTGTCCGCCGTCGAGAAGCGCCTGCAGACCCTGCAGCCCACCAACCGCGAAGCGCTGCTGCTGACCGCGGTCGAGGGCTTTTCAGTGCCCGAGGCGGCGACCATCCTGGACTGGCCCGAAGACGACGTCGAAGCCGCGATCGCGGCGACGCTGCGCGCGATCGACCACGATTTGCCCTCGCGGGTGATGATCGTCGAGGACGAGGCGATCATCGCGCTGGATCTCGAAAGCCTGGTGCTGGAGCTGGGGCATTTCGTCGTCGGCGTCGCCAAGACCCGCGACGAGGCCGTCCGCATGGCCCGCGAACAGGCGCCGGACCTCATCCTCAGCGACATCCAGCTTGCCGACGGCAGTTCGGGCGTCGATGCGGCGCAGGACATCCTGCGCGAGACGCAGGTGCCGGTGATCTTCATCACCGCCTATCCCGAATGCCTCCTGACCGGGGAACATCCGGAGCCGACCTACCTGATCGAAAAGCCCTTCTCGCGCGAAACCGTGCGCGCCACGATCGGCCAGGCGCTTTTCTTCCACAAGCCGAACGGAGAGCCCGTGGCCACGCATCGCGCCCCGCGGAGCGCAGCCGGCGGCAAAACCTTCTCGGCTTAGGCCTTCTTTGTCGTCCCGGACGCTGAGCGAAAGCGAAGCGATCCGGGATTCATCGCGGCGGTTTCCCGATGGATCCCGGCGCCCGCCGCGCTCGGCCAGGATGACAATATCGTAGCGAATAAAAAAACGCGGAGCCCCTGTCGAAGCTCCGCGCCCGTCTATGGACAGTGGATGCCGGCGTTAATGCCGGTCCGCGTCGCGTGCGGCGTCTTTGGCGCCGCCGATCGCGTTCTCGACCTTGCCTTTCAGCTTGTCGGCCTTGCCTTCGGCCTGGAGCTTGGCATCGCCGGTGATTTTTCCCGTGGCATCCTTGACGGCGCCCTTGGCCTGGTCGGCCATGCCTTTGACCCGATCCTTGTCCATGTCTCAATCCCTTTGGGGACCGGCTCAACAGGCCGGTCGATACGCTTTGCGACGCACGAACCATTCATGCGTCTGGATCATAACGGTTGGGGACCGACTTCGTTTCCCGTATGCGGCGCATGTCACGAAATCGACAGGCGCGGGACACGGCTAACGCAGATTAACGACGGTCAGCTCTCGAGCGCGTTGCGCAGCTGCTCCATGTCGTAGGGCTTCATCAGATGGGCGGCATGGGCCGGCATGCCGCCGGCCTCGCGCTCGGTGGCGTAGCCGCTGGCGATGATGACCTTCAGCCCCGGCTTCAGACGCAACGCCTCTTCCATCAGCTGGCGGCCCGTCATGCCGGGCAGGCCGAGATCGGTCAGCAGCACGTCGATATCGGGATCGTTCTGCAGGATCGACAGGGCCTGTGCCCCGTCCGCCGCCTCGACGGCGCGTAGCCCGATCTCCTCGATCATGTCGACGGCGGTCATGCGGATCAGCGCGACGTCCTCGACGACCAGCACCTTTCTGTGGCTCGGCACGGGCGGGGCGGCGTCGGGCGCAGCCGGCGGCGGCGGCGCCGCGCGATTGCGCCGTCCGTCCAGCAGGCTGCGCAGCTTGCGGGCGAGCTCGTCGCGGCGATAGGGCTTGCTCAGCAGGAACACGTCGTCGTCCAGCTTGCCGTTGTGGACGATCGCGTTCTGCGTATAGCCCGAGGTGTAGAGCACCACGATGTTGGGCCGCAATTCCTGCGCCCGCCGCGCCAGCTCGCGCGTGTGGATCGGGCCGGGCATCACGACGTCGGTGAACAGCAGGTCGACGGCGGCGCCGCTCGCCAGGATCGTCAGCGCCTGTTCGGCGTTCTCCGCCTTCAGCACGGAATAGCCGAGTTCGGTCAGGCTATCGACGGCGGCGGCGCGCACCGCCTCGTCGTCCTCGACGACCAGGACGCATTCGGCACCGCCCTCCACGACGCCGCCGGCCACCGGACCCACGGCCTCCTGCGGCTTGCGGGTGCGCGGCAGGTAGAGCTTCACGGTCGTGCCCTGGCCGGGCTCGCTGTAGATCTTGATGTGGCCGCCGGACTGCTTGACGAAGCCGTAGACCTGGCTGAGGCCCAGCCCGGTGCCGCGCCCCTCCGGCTTGGTCGTGAAGAACGGCTCGAAGACGCGCGCCACGACCTCGGGCGGCATCCCGCTGCCGGTGTCGCTGACCGCCACCATCACATATTGCCCGGCGGAGACCTCGGCGTGCTGCGCCGCATAGGCGTCGTCCAGGAAGGCGTTGGCGACTTCGAGCGTGAGCTTGCCGCCGTCCGGCATCGCGTCGCGCGCGTTGATCGCCAGGTTGAGGATCGCGTTCTCGACCTGGCTGGGATCGATCAGCGTGTTCCACAGCCCGCCGGCGACGACACATTCCACCTCGATGCGCTCGCCCAGCGTGCGGCGCAGCAGATCGGTCATGTCCTGGATCACCCGGCCGACATTGGTCGAGCGCGGATCGAGCGTCTGGCGCCGCGCGAAGGCCAGCAATTGCGCGGTCAGCCGCGCGCCGCGGGCCACGGCATGAAGCGCATTCTGCACGCGCTCCGCCTCCTTGGGATTGGCGCCGACGGCGCGCGCGGTCTGGTCGAGATTGGCGCCGATGATCTGCAGCAGGTTGTTGAAATCATGCGCGACGCCGCCGGTCAGGTGACCGATCGCCTCCATCTTCTGCGCCTGGCGCGAGGTCTGCTCCGCCTGCACGCGCTCGGTGACGTCCGCGCAGGCGATGACGCAGCCGCCAGTCGGCACGGGCGCGATGTAGATTTCGAGCTGGCGGCCGTTCACCAGGGCGCGGCGGAACAGCGGCTTGGGATCGGCGATGTCGCCGATGACGTCCTCAAGGACGGGATGCGCCCGCGCGCGGTCGGCCTGCTGGAGGTCGGCGACGCGCGTGCCCTTTTGGGCAAGCGCCGGAGGCAGATCGAAAAAGCGGAAGAAATTGCCGTTGTAGACGCAGAGCTCGCCGTCGGAGGCGAACATGGCGATGCCGTCCTGGATGTTGTCCAGCGTGGTCTGCAGGATGGCGGATTCGTTTTCGAGCTTCTGCTCGCTCTCGATCAGGCGCCGGTTGCTGCGCACCAGCAGAAAGGCCGCGCCCAGCAGCACGCAGAGCGCCAGGAGCGCGGCGATGCCGGTGGCGGCGACCTCGCTGCGCTCCACGCGGTGGCGCGAGGTGATGCGCAGGTCGAGCAGCCTGTTCTCCTCCGCCACGCCGGCCGCCAGTTCGGCGCGCAGCCCGTCCATCCGGGCCCGGCCCTCGTTCATCGCCGCCAGCATCGAGGGCGAGGCCATGGCCTCCGGCTTGGCGTAGGCCAGCGCCGCCGCCAGCGCCCGGAACCGCGCTTCCATCAGCGCGCTGAGCTTGCCGGCACGGACCTGTTGGGCGGGATTGTCCCGCGTCAGGTGGCGGAACACGGCGATGTCGCGCCGCGCATGGGCCAGTCCGGAGCGATAGGGGGCCAGGAAGCGATCCTGTCCGGTGATGAGATAGCCGCGCTGTCCGGTTTCGGCGTCCTGCGCGTCGGACAACAGGCTCTGCAGCCGCGCGATCACCTGATAGGTGTGGATGACCCAGACCTGCTCGGCCCGCTCGTCCATCGCGAAGCGGACGGACAGCAGGGTCATCACGGCCAGCATCAGAAAAAGCGGGATCGCCGCAAGCAGCGCCCAACGATTGGATAGCAATAGCCTCCACCCCCCCGACAAGCCGGGTGGCAAACGTCCTGCGCTGCGGTTGGTTCCCGGCATGGAACCCAAATAGACGGAATAAGGCGCGCTGGGTAGGCCTGACGCGCGAATTCGGGAGCCGAAATACGCTTTCGCCGGCTTATCGGCCCGCTAAAAATATTTAATGCGACCAGTATCTTATGAAGATGCCGCGGAACGGAGCGGTCGCCGTCACGATGCCAGCCGCTGCATCGGGTCGCGATCCGGTTGCACTTCCGGAAGTTTCGCCTCGATCCAGCGCAGGACCGTGTCGATCACCGCGTCGGCGCGCTGCCAGTGGAACAGCAGATGCGGCCCGTCGGTGAAGATGCGCAGGGTCTTTTCGCCCGCCAGCCCGTCATGGAGCCGCGTCACGCAGGTGGTGTAGAGCAAATCCTCCTTCGACCCGATCAGGGTGAGCGTCGGCACCGCGACCTTGCGCGCCTCGCCGACCGCCGAGACCGCCAGCTCCAGAAGGCCGGAGGCCATGGCGGGGCGGATGCTGCGCAGCACCATCGGATCGCTGAGCAGCCGGATGGCGGCCGCCGCCGTCAGCCCGCCGCCGTGCAGGCGTTCGACCGCGACCTCGCCCTTGGGCGCGACGAAGTTCAGCACCCTAACCGCCATCCGCCAGAAGAACAGGCGGAAGACATCGGCCAGCGCGCCCGGCGCGGCCAGCACGACGCCGGCGATCTCCAGGTCGCTCTGCGTGGCGACGGTTTTGATGGCGATGTCGGCGCCCATGCTTTCACCGACGAGGAAGACCGGCAGGTCGCCGAAGCGGGCGCGCAGAAAGCACACCGCGTCGCCGGCATCGAGCGCCATGCGCCTGGCGCTGCACCAGTGCCGCCGCGACGGCGTCGCGCCGAAGCCGCGCTGGTCGATGGCGAGCGCGGTCAGGCCGCGTTGCGCCAGCCTGGGCCCGATCTCGTCGAAGGCGCCGGAATAATCGAAGGCGCCGTGCAGCAGGAGCACCAGACCGCGCGGCACCTGTGCGCGCCACAGGCGATAGGGCATGGCGACACCGTCGGATGCCGCAAAAGATCTGCTCATCAGATTGGCGGCGTGGTCGACGGCCGCTAGCGACCAGCGCCAGTCCTCCGCCTCGCGACTGCGCTGGCGTAGCGCGATGCGATGGAAGCCCAAGCGAAACACCCCTGCCATATGAAATTAACGTCCGAATAAGGCTGCCCATGAGATTAAAGCATGGTGCGCGGAAAAGTTCCCCAATGCGGCGGAAATGGGGGAACGCGGCGCATGCCTCGGCGTTATTCGTCAAGACCGTTCGGAGCGTAGACCGATGAGCATGACGCACACGACCTGGGAACATGGCAACGAGCTGGTCCGCCGGCATTCGCTGCTGCCGAGCCTGCGGTTCTCGCTCTTCGCCCTGTCCGCGATCATGGCCGGCGCAGTGCTGGCGTTCGTGACCTGATAAGAGCTGATTTAAGATAGGATTTTCCTTTTCCCGCAGGCATTATCCAGGCCATGCGCCCGCTTTCCGAATACAACGCCAAACGCGATTTCACGCTCACGGCGGAGCCGCGCGGACGCCTCGCGCCCGCCAAAGGCAAGGTCCGCCGTTTCGTCATCCAGCGGCATGATGCGACGCGCCTGCATTACGACCTGCGCCTCGAACTCGGCGGCGTCTACAAATCCTGGGCGGTGACCAAGACGCCGTCGCTGGACCCGGCGGTGAAGCGGCTGGCCGTGGAGGTCGAGGATCACCCGATAGAATACGGCACCTTCGAAGGCATCATCCCCGAAGGCCAGTATGGCGGCGGCACGGTACAGCTCTGGGATCGCGGCACCTGGTCGCCGCAGAGCGACGATCCGCAAGACGATCTCGAAAAAGGCCATCTGAAATTCGTCATGGACGGCGAGCGGATGAAGGGCAAATGGGCATTGGTGCGGATGCGCGACGACCAGGCGCGCGCGGGCCGCAAGCTCCGCCACAACTGGCTGCTGATCAAGGAGATCGACGACGAAGCAAAGCGCGGCAAGGCGGGCGACGCGCTGGCGCAGGCGGTGACCTCAGTGGCCAGCGGGCGTACGCTGGACGAGATCGCCGCCAAGTCGGGCAAGGTGTGGAACAGCAACCGCTCGGTCAAGGAGAACCTCGCGGCGCTGGCCAAGCCGGCCCCGCGCGCCCGTGCGAACGCCGCCGCGAAGCCCGCGACCGGCTCAAAAAAAAACAGCCTGACGCGGCGCAAGGCCTAGGCCGCGCGGCGCCGCTGCCCAAATTCGTCGAGCCGCAGCTCTGCCGCATCGTGGCGGTGCCGCCGGACAGCGCGGACTGGGTCCATGAGATCAAGTTCGACGGCTACCGCATGCAGATGCGCGTCGAGGGCGGCAAGGCGCGGCTGCTGACGCGGCGCGGCCTAGACTGGACGGAGCGCTTCCCCGAGATCGCGCGCGAAGGCGACAGACTGCCCGACTGCCTGCTCGACGGCGAGATCGTGGCGCTGGACGGCGACGGCGTCGCCGATTTCTCCGCCCTGCAGCAGGCGCTCTCCGAACACAAGACGGCGGCGCTGGTCTTCTTCCTGTTCGACGTGCTGTACGCCGGCGGTCGCGACCTGCGCCCGGAGCCGTTGCGCGCGCGCAAGGACATCCTCGAAGCGCTGCTGCGCCGCCATGCGGCGAAGCTGACGCGCCTGCGCTTCGTGTCGCATTTCGCCTCGGCGGGCGAGGCGGTGCTGAACGCCGCCTGCCGGATGCATCTGGAGGGCGTCATCTCCAAGCGGCTGGACGCGCCCTACCGCTCCGGACGCAGCGACAGCTGGACCAAGTCCAAATGCCGCGCCGGACAGGAAGTGGTGATCGGCGGCTGGTGGGGCGATTCTTCGAAGCTGCGCTCGCTGCTGGTCGGCGCGTTCCGCGGCGGCAAGCTGGTCTATCTGGGCCGCGTCGGCACCGGGTTCAATCCGGCGCTGGCGCGTCCGTTGCTGGCCAGGCTCAAGGGCCTGGGCCGCGCCGCGTCGCCGTTCTCGACAAGGCCGCCGCGCACCGGCGGCATCCACTGGGTCGAGCCAAAGCTGGTGGCCGAGGTCGAGTTCGGCGCCATCACCCAGGCGGGACTGCTGCGCCAGGCCAGCTACAAGGGCCTACGCGAGGACAAGACGGCGCAATCGGTGGTGCCAGAGGCCCAACCCGCGGCGCGCATTGTGGGCGAGAAGAAGGGACAGGCCATGCCACGCCATCAACTGACCAAGGCCGGCGAGCGGCATTGCGAGATCGCCGGCATCGTGATCAGCCATCCGGCCAAGGAATTGTGGCCGCAGGCCGCGCCCGACCCCGCCTTCACCAAAGAGGATCTGGCGCGCCATTACGAAGCGTTCGCCGAGCGCATCCTGCTCCACGTCGCCGGCCGCCCGCTGTCGTTGGTGCGCGCGCCGGACGGCATCGACGGCCAGCTTTTCTTTCAGCGCCATGCCAACAAACAGGCCATCAAGTCGCGGCCCATCAAGGTGGAGGGCGAGCCGGAACCCTATCTCGCCATCGACGACGCGGAGGGTCTTGTCAGCCTGGCGCAGGCAGCGGTGCTGGAGCTGCATCCCTGGGGCTCGAAGAAGGACGAGCCCGAAGTGCCGGAGCGCGTGATCTTCGATCTCGATCCGGCGCCTGACGTCGCCTTCGATCGCGTGATCGCGGGAGCGAAGGAGCTGCGCGAGCGGCTGAAGGGCTGCGGCCTGGAACCGTTCGTCAAGACGACAGGCGGCAAGGGCCTGCACGTCATCGCCGCCATCAAGGGCAGTCCGCGCGCGCCGGCGACGTGGCCGGACGTCAAGGAGTTCGCGCACCGGCTCTGCCTGCAGATGGAGGCCGACAGCCCCGACGCCTATATCGCGGTGATGGCCAAGAAGGCGCGCGCCGGAAAGATCTTCCTCGACTACCTGCGCAACGACCGCACCTCCACGGCGGTGGCACCGTGGTCGCCGCGGGCGCGCGCCCATGCACCGGTCGCCACGCCGCTCGAATGGGCGCAACTGCGCAAGGGCCTCGATCCGCTGGCCTATACGCTGCGGACGGCTGCCGCACTCCTGAAACGCCCCGACCCCTGGCGCGACCTGCACAAATCCGCCGGCTCCCTCCCCGTCGCACGCAAGGCGCTGGAGAAGGCTTGAGGCCAAATCGAGCTTTGAGCGCCGTGCCCAGCATCCATAAATTGCCATCCCCGCCGAGCGCAGCGAGCGCCGGGGCCCATCGGAGTGCGTATCGCGATAGGTCCCGGATCGCGCCGCTGTCGCGACGCGTCCGGGATGACAAATCGTTGAACGGACAA
>JAATGL010000168.1 GCA_015654705.1 Alphaproteobacteria bacterium
GACCGCCAGCGGGATCACCCGCGCCGGCCATTCCTTCGGCTGGCCGTAAAGCAGCGTCAGCGGCACGGTCAGGCCGTGGTCGACCTGCATCTCGTTGACGATGGTGATGTCGAACTCGTCGAGCACCAGCGACTGCACGAGATGCGCGGCGAACTCCGGATAGCCCTTCACCACCGGCACTGGACGGGCGCCCCAGCCCTCGTCGGCGATCGGGAATTCCTCGCCGCAGCCGATCGCGAAGGTGGGGATGATCTTGAAATCGAACGCATTGACGTGGTCGTTGTAGACCATGATCACGACGTCCGGCTTGACCTCGTCCATCCATTTCCGCGCGGGCTCGTAGCCCTTGAACACCGGCGCCCAGTAGGGTTCGCCGGTCTTGCCGTTGTCGACGGCCGCGCCGATGGCAGGAGTGTGCGATGTTCCGACGCCGGCAATGATCTTGGCCATCAGCCTTCTCCCCGTTCTTTCTTGGACCGCCAGCCCTCGACCGAGCGGCCGCCCGCCAGCATCATGTCGAGATAGCCCTGCTGGCTCAGACCGGTCATTTCTGCCGCCATGTGCTGGTAGGAATGCTGGTCGGTGAAGGCGAGCTTGGCCAGGGCGTAGGAGACGCCCCCCAGTTCCAGCATGGTGTTCCAGTCGCGCTTCATCACGGCCTGGCGCTGCTCCTCGCTCATCGGGAATTTCGTCAGGTATTTGTATTCATCGGCGAGGAATTCCTCGCGGTTCTCGGCCTTCATCAGCGAGTAGAGGAACTGGTTCAGATGATAGCCCTTGCGCGCGCGCTGGGCGTCGAACACCGTCGTGCCCGGGATGTCGTCATAGGCGTTGGCTGCGGCCATCTCGTCATCCTTCCCTGTCTCGACCCTTCGGCCCCTGCGGAACCGGGGCTTTGAGCGGATTCTTAGGCCATGCTACCGGATGGAAGGGGGGTGGACAAAGCCGGTCCGGCGCCCAGGCTTGTCCGAGAGTGAAACGGCCTTGGCACAGGCGCGAAAACCGGGCATGTGGCGACGTTATGCCGCCACCGGATGCGGGAGCGGGACGCCCGCGCTATGGTGAGATTGTAACCGAACCCGCCGGCCTTATCTTGGTGGAAACAGCAGGATCCGACGGCCGTGCTTCTCCTGATCGATAATTACGACAGCTTCACCTACAACCTGTTCCACTATCTGGGACAGCTCGGAGCGGATGTCGTGGTCAAGCGCAACGACGAGCTGAGCGCTGCCGAGGCCGTCGCCCTGCGGCCGGAAGCCATCGTGCTTTCGCCGGGACCCTGCACGCCCAACGAGGCCGGCATCTGCCTCTCGCTGATCGAGCAGGTGGACGGGCGCCTGCCGATCCTGGGTGTCTGCCTCGGCCATCAGGCGATCGGCCAGGTCTATGGCGGCGCGGTCGTGCGGGCGCCGGAGCCGATGCACGGCAAGGTCTCGCGCATCCATCATGCCGGCAAGGGCATCTTCCGCGGTCTCAACAACGATTTCCTGGCGACGCGCTACCACTCCCTGACCATCGCGCCCGAAAGCCTGCCCGCCGATCTCGAGGTGACGGCGACCAGCGACGACGGCGTGATCATGGGGGTGATGCACAGGCGCCATCCGGTGCACGGCGTGCAGTTCCATCCCGAGAGCATCGCCTCCGAGAACGGCCATGCGCTGCTGGCGAACTTCCTGTCGCTGGCGCGCCAATTCCAGCCGGCATGAGCGGCGCGGACTTCACCGCACTGCTGAAGCATGTCATCGGCGGCGGGACGCTCGACGCCGAAGAATCCGCGTCAGCCTTCGGCGCCATCATGGCGGGCGGAGTCGACAAATCCGAGCTTGCCGCGTTTCTGACCGCGCAATCCGCGCGCGGGCCCACGGTCCCCGAGATCGTCGGCGCCGCCCGCGCCATGCGCGCCGGCATGAAGACCATCGAGGCGCCGCCGGGCGCCATCGACCTCTGCGGCACGGGCGGCGACGGTCACGGCACGCTCAACGTCTCGACCGCCGTGTCCTTCGTCGCCGCGGGCTGCGGCGTGCCGGTCGCCAAGCACGGCAACCGCAACATGTCGTCCCGCACCGGCGCCGCCGACGTGCTGGAGGCCCTGGGCGTGAGGATCGACCTGGAGCCGGACGCGGCGGCGCGATGCCTCGCGCAGGCCGGGGTCTGCTTCCTCTTCGCCCAGACCTATCATCCGGCCATGCGGCATGTGGCCGAGGTGCGCCGGGCGCTCGGCGTCCGCACGATCTTCAACCTGCTGGGGCCCTTGGCCAACCCGGCGCGCGTGGAGCGGCAATTGCTGGGCGTCTATGCAAGGACATGGCTGGAGCCGCTGGCACACGTCCTTGCGGAACTTGGAACCCGCAAAGCCTGGATCGCGCATGGACGCGACGGCCTCGACGAACTGACCACGACGGATGTCAGCCATGTCGCGACGCTGCAGAACGGACGGATCGCGCAACGCGACGTCGCGCCGGAAGACGCAGGCCTGACACGCACGACGCTGGCCCGGCTCAAGGGCGGCAGTGCCGCCGAGAATGCCGCGGCGCTCACCCGGCTCCTCACCGGCGAGCCTGGACCCTATCGCGACATCGTGCTGCTCAATGCGGCGGCGGCGCTGATCGTTGCGGACAAGGCAGACGATCTTCGCAACGGCGCCGCGCTGGCGGCCGCCTCCATCGACAGCGGCAAGGCGCGGCATGCCCTCGCTACGCTCGTCACCCTGTCCAATGCGGAACCAGCATGACGATCCTCGACAAGATTGCGGCCTACAAGCGCGAAGAGATCGCCGCGGCCAAAGCGCGCCTGCCGTTCGCCGCCCTCGAAGCGGCAGCGCGTGCGGCGGATTTGCCGCGCGGCTTCCGCGACCGGCTAGTGCGGGTGCGCACGGAAAAGCGCATCGGTCTGATCGCGGAGATCAAGAAGGCGAGCCCGTCGAAGGGGCTGATCCGCGCCGATTTCGATCCCCCGGCCCTGGCGCGCGCCTATGAGGCCGGCGGTGCCGCCTGTCTTTCGATCCTGACGGACACGCCCTCGTTCCAGGGCGCGCCGGAATTTCTCACCCAGGCGCGCCGTGCCGCCGGCTTGCCCGTCCTGCGCAAGGATTTCCTGCTCGATCCCTATCAGGTGGCGGAGGCGCGCGCCTGGGGCGCGGACTGCATCCTCATCATCCTGGCAATGGTCGGCGACGCGCTGGCACGCGACCTCGGCTATGCCGCGCGTGGCCGGCAGATGGACGTGCTGGTCGAGGTCCATGACGAGGCCGAACTGGACCGCGCGCTGGCCCTCGGCGCCGATATGATCGGCATCAACAATCGCGACCTTCGGACCTTCGTCACCGATCCGTCCGTCACGCTGCGCCTTCTGCCGCATATACCCGATGACAAGCTCGTCGTCGCGGAAAGCGGGCTGTCCACGCCAGACGATCTCAAGCGTCTCGCCGATGCCGGCGTCACCACCTTCCTGGTCGGCGAAAGCCTGATGCGCCAGAAGGATGTCGCCGCCGCGACGCGCGCGCTGATCGGCGCTACACTGCCGGCATGAACACGCTGACCCATCTCGACGACCAGGGCGCGGCGCGCATGGTGGACGTCTCCGCCAAGAGCGCGACCGCGCGCGAAGCGACCGCCGAAGCCATCGTCGTGCTTTCGCCGGACGCATTCGCCGCCGTCAAGGCCGGCAACGCGCCCAAGGGCGATGTCCTGGCGACGGCCCGCATCGCCGGCATCCTGGCGGCGAAGAAGACCGCCGAACTGATCCCGCTCTGCCATCCGATCGCGCTGACCGGGGCGGATGTCGATTTCGAATGGCTGGAGGACTGCAACGCCATCCGCATCGTCGCCTCCGCCAGGACCAGCGGTCCGACCGGCGTCGAGATGGAAGCGCTGACGGCCGTGTCCATCGCCGCGCTGACGATCTACGACATGGTCAAGGCCCTCGACAGGGGCACGACGATCGAAGGCGTGCGTCTGCTCGCCAAATCCGGCGGCAGGAGCGGCGACTACCAGGCGCCGGTCGCGGCGAACCCGAAGCCGCCTGTGCCCGCGAAAACGTCGGCGCGTCCGAGGACCTTGATGGGCGAGGTCTCGGCGCCGCGCGCCGATCCCAACGCCCAGCGCGAGGCCTTTCGCAGCTTCATGACGTCGCGAAGGTTGCGCGCCACCGAATGGGCCAGGGATGCCGGCGTTCCGGCCGGGCAAATCTATTCCTTCCTGACCGGCCGGTCGCGCGGCCTTTCCGCCGACGTGGCGGAGCGCCTGGCGCGGGCGGCACATGTGCGGGTCGAGGACATGTTCCGGTGATCTCGGTCGAGGAGGCGGCCGCGCGGATCGTCGCGGCCTTCGCGCCGGTCGGATGCGAGAGCGTTGCGATCGAAGCGGCCGCCGGGCGCGTGCTCGCCGAAGACGCACGCGCGCGCATGACCCAGCCGCCGGCGCCGGTCTCGTCCATGGACGGCTATGCCGTTCGCGCCGCCGATGTGGCGACGGCGCCGGTCATGCTGCGCGTCGTCGGA
>JAATGL010000163.1 GCA_015654705.1 Alphaproteobacteria bacterium
GTTTTCACCAGACCTTCGGGATCGCCCAGCGCGATCGCCTTGCCGTTGCCGATGAAGGGGAAGCGGCCGACCTTGATCTTGCGCCCCGACGCCTTGGCTTTGGCCTCCGTCATGCCGACGCTCGCCACCTGCGGCCAGCAATAGGTGCAGCCCGGCACCTTCGAGACGTCGAGCGGATGGACGCCCGCGACGCCGGCGATGCGCTCGGCCACGATTACGCCCTCATGCATCGCCTTGTGCGCCAGCCAGGGCGGCCCGACCAGGTCGCCGATCGCCCAAAGGCCAGCGACGCCGGTGGCGCCCCACCGGTCGATCACGACATGAGTCTTCTCGACCTTCACGCCGGCCGCTTCGAGGCCGATATTCTCGACATTGCCGACGATGCCGACCGCCAGGATCACGCGCGCGACGGTCAGCGTTTCGGTCTTGCCGTCCTTTGCCTTCAGCGTGGCGGCGACGCTGTCCGCGCCTTTCTCCAGCTTCTCGACGGTGGTGGAGGTTTTGATCGTCATGCCCTGCTTGACGAAGGCCTTTTGCGCGAAGGCGGAAATCTCCTCGTCCTCGACCGGCAGCACGCGGTCCAGCACTTCGACGACCGTCACCTCGGCGCCCAGGGTGCGATAGAAGCTGGCGAACTCGATGCCGATGGCACCCGAGCCCACGACCAGCAGCGATTTCGGAAACGCCGGCGGCACCATCGCCTCGCGATAGGTCCAGATCAGCTTTCCGTCGGGCTCCAGCCCCGGCATGGTGCGCGCCCGCGCGCCGGTGGCGAGCACGATGTTCTTGGCCGCATACTCCGCCGTCTTGCCGTCCTTGGTCACGACGAGCTTGCCCGCGCCGGCGAGCCTGGCCTCGCCCGCGATCACGGCGATCTTGTGCTTCTTCATCAAGAAGCCGACGCCGTTGGACAATTGCTGCGAGACCTTGCGCGAGCGCTCGACGATCTTCGCCAGATCGAATTTGAGATTGTCGGCGCTGAAGCCGAACTCGTCCAGCCGGTGCATCAGGTGCCAGATTTCGGACGAGCGCAGCAGTGCCTTGGTTGGGATGCAGCCCCAGTTGAGGCAGATGCCGCCCAGCCGGTCGCGCTCCACCACCGCCGTCTTCAGGCCCAATTGCGCCGCGCGGATGGCGCAGACATAGCCGCCCGGCCCGCCGCCGATCACCACAACATCGAACGTATCCGTCATCGCAAACCTCAAATGTCCAGGAATCCGAGCGTGACCACGGCGGCAAGCGCGGGCAACAGAAAGAAGACGGAATAGAACGCCGAAATCACCCCGAATTTGACCACCGTCCAGGCCCAGCTCTGTTCGTAGAAATGCTTCATCGACAGCAGCAGATAGAGGCTGACGACGGCCAGAAAGAGCCATCCCACCGTGCCACCGTCGAGTATCTGGGCGAGCCCGGCGGCGGCGATCAGCGCCACGAACGCGAAGCTGTGCACCGTCAGCGAAAAGATCAGGTGATCGACGAAGTAGAATTTCCGGCGCTGCCGCCAGTAGAATGACGCCAGCAGCAGCGCATAGAGCGGCAGGAGCAGGAACAGCACGCGCGGAATCCAGGTCGTCAGCGAACCGTTGAGGGCGGCGGGGTCGGCGACCAGCCGCTGCAATCCGCCGAATACGTGTTTCAAGATCCAACTTTCCGTCGCATCCGGCTTCGCCTTCCGCGCGGCCGCGGGCTTCGACGTGGCGTTGTCGTCTTCAAAGACGGCCTGGCTCAGGCGCGCGCGCGCTTCCGGCGAGAGAGCGACGTGATAGGCGCCGATAGGGGCGAAGAAGTACACCTTGGCCGAATATTCGTAATGCCTGCCCGGCTCCGACGCCTTGTCCTTCGGCATCTGGATCATCTTGGGCACGAAGCGTGCGTCGTCCTTGTCATAGGCGGGATTGGGCACATAGGCCTGGCCGTTGATCCAGGTGATTTTCGTCGGCGTCGCCATGACCACGAGCTGCATGATCGCGATATTGGAAACGCCCAGAATCAGAAAGAAGATCAGCGAGACGACGAAATAGAGGCGCAGCGCCGGCACATAGCGCCGCGTGCGGCCTTCGCGGAACGCCCTTGCGAGTTCGCCCGGCCGCAGCAGCAGCGCCCAGCCGGTGCGCAGGATGCGGCTGTCGAAGCTGGCGATGTCCTCAAGCAGATCCTTGACCAGTCCCCAGATTGAGCGGCGATGGGTGTCGCGCTCCTGCCCGCACACGGCGCAATAGGCGCCGATCATCGGCTTGCCGCAATTGTGGCAGGGTGGGATGGCGGAGCCGCGCTCGGTCAGCGCCGAGGCCGCGATCTCCACCGCCGCCGCGGCGCTGGTTTCCAGAATGGCTTCGAATTCGCTCATGCCCGCCCCCGCTGCCTTATAGCAGCATCAGGGCCGGCTCTTCGACAAATTGCCTGAACGCCTGCAGGAAGCGCGCACCGGTGGCGCCGTCGATCACGCGATGGTCGCAGGACAGCGTCACCGTCATCACAGTGGCTATTTCCACCTTGCCGCCGACGACCAGCGCACGTTCCTCGCCGGCGCCGACCGCCAGGATCGCGGCGTGCGGCGGATTGATCACGCCGGTGAACTGCTTGATGCCGAACATGCCGAGATTGGAAACCGCGAAACCGCCGCCCTCGAATTCCGACGGCTTCAGCTTCTTGGCGCGGGCGCGCTCGGCCAGCGATTTCACTTCGCCGGAGATCGCGGCCAACCCCTTCTCCTCCGCGCGGAAGACGATGGGCGTGATCAGCCCGAAATCGAGCGCCACCGCTACGCCGACATCGGCGTGCCTGTGGCGCAGGATCGCGGTGTCGGTCCAACTCGCATTCACTTCCGGCACGCGCATCAGCGCCATGGCCGACGCCTTCACCACGAAATCGTTGACCGAGAGCTTGTAGCCGCCTTTCGGCGCCGCCTCGTTCAGCCGCGCCCGCGTGCCAAGCAGCCCGTCGATGCGGCAATCGATGGTGAGGTAGAAATGCGGGATCAGCGATTTGGACGACGTCAGCCGCTTGGCGATCGCCTTGCGCATCGCATCGTGCGGGATTTCGTCGTATTCGTCCGGTTTGAAGAACAGCCGCGCATCGGGCAAGGGCGCGATGCCTAAGGCAGGCGCCGCCACGGATGGCAGCGCTTCCGCGCGCTCGACCGCCGGTGCTTTTGCCGCGCCGGGCTTTGCGGCTTCCACGTCCGCCTTCACAATCCGCCCCCTGGGGCCGGAGCCGGCGAGCGCTGCGATGTCGATGCCCTTTTGGGCCGCGATCCGGCGTGCCAGCGGCGAGGCGAAGAGGCGCTGGCCGGCGGGCGGCGGCGCGGGCGCCGCGTGCGGCTCTGGCTTGCTCTCCTTTGCAGGGGCGGGAAGCACGGGCTTCGCCTCCGCCACGACCGCGTCCTTGATCGACGCCATCGCCGAGGAGATATCGACCGGCGCGCTGGGCGCGGCCGCATCCTCGCCCTCGCCCAGCAGCGTCGCGATCGGCGCGTTGACCTTGACGCCTTCGCTGCCTTCGGGGACCAGGATTTTCCCGATGCGGCCCTCGTCGACCGCTTCGAACTCCATCGTCGCCTTGTCGGTCTCGATCTCCGCCAGAATGTCGCCCGACTTTACCGTGTCGCCTTCCTTGACCAGCCAGCGGGAAAGCTTGCCCTCCTCCATGGTCGGCGACAGCGCGGGCATCAGGATTTGCGTGGCCACTATTCGCTCTCCAGCGGCGCGAGATCGTCCGCGTTCTTTTCCCATTCGCGGCCGTCGAACTCGGTCGTGATCACGGAGGCGAAGCCGTCCGGGTCTTCGAGGCAGCGGAAATTGACGCTGTAGCCGTCGGGATGCGAGCGCGGCACGTAGAACGATTTGATCCCGCACACCGAACAGAACATGTGCTTGGCCGCGCCGGTGTTGAAGGTGTAGGTCGCGATGTCCGTCTCGCCCTTGAGCAGGCGGAAATCTTTTTTCGCCACGATCAGGTGTAGGTAGCCGGTGCGGGCGCACATCGAGCAATTGCAATCGACCAGTTCGATCTCGTCGGGCGCGCGCACCTCGAACGCCACCGCGCCGCAATGGCAGCCGCCGCGTTTCCAGGATGTCTTCTACGCGCGCGCCATCGTCACGTCCGGTAGCAGACCGCTTTTGCCGCCGCGACGATGTCGTCCACATGCGGCAGCGCGAGCTTTTCGAGGTTGGCGGCGTAAGGCATCGGCACGTCCTTGCCCGTGACCTTGGTCGGCGGCGCATCGAGCCAGTCGAACGCCTGCTCGACGACCTGGGCGCAGATCTCAGAGCCGATCGAGCAGACCGGCCAGCCCTGCTCCACCGTGATGATGCGGTTGGTCTTCTTCACCGATTCGATCACCGTCGCGGTGTCGAGCGGGCGCAGCGTGCGCAGGTCGATCAGTTCGGCGTCGATGCCTTCGGCGGCCAGCTTCTCCGCCGCCTCCAGGATCATGCCGACGCAGATCGAATAGGCGACCAGCGTCACCTGCGTGCCCGGCCGGATCACCCGCGCCTTGCCGATCGGCAGCACGAAATCGTCCAGCTTCGGCACCGGAAACGAACGCCCATAGACGATTTCGTTTTCGAGGAAGACGACCGGATTGGGATCGCGGATCGCCGATTTCAGCAGCCCCTTCGCGTCGGCGGCGAAATAGGGCGCGATCACCTTCATCCCCGGCACATGGGCGTACCAGGAGGAGTAATCCTGGCTGTGCTGGGCGGCGACGCGCGAGGCCGGGCCGTTGGGGCCGCGGAAAACGATCGGCGTGTGCATCTGGCCGCCCGACATATAGCGCGTCTTGGCGGCGGAATTGACGATCTGGTCGATCGCCTGCATGGCGAAATTCCAGGTCA
>JAATGL010000229.1 GCA_015654705.1 Alphaproteobacteria bacterium
CACCGCATCAGCTTCGGCAGCGGCAAGAACGGTACGCCGGTCTGGAGCCCGCGCGGCGACCTGATCGCCTTTACCAAGCAGGCCGGCAGCCTGTTTCACGTCGGCGTCATGCACACCGACGGCAGTGGCGAGCGCATTCTCACCAATGGCTGGGAGGACGAAGGCCCGACCTGGGCGCCCAATGGCCGCGTTTTGATGTTCGGCCGCACGATCCAGGGCGGTCGCGGGTCGCAGATCTGGTCGATAGACGTGACCGGGCGCAACGAAAGGCGCGTACTGACCCCCGGCGATGCTTCCGATCCGGCCTGGTCGCCCTTGATCCAGTAGGCCGGCATCCATAATGTAGCCGGTCACCGTTTTGGCACGATTTCGCCACTTCGGCGTTACAATTTTGGTGCGAGGTTGGTGCTTGCGCGTGGTTCCGCCGCACCCGGGACTGGCGCCCTTCACGGAGTTGCAATTGCCATGATGAAATTTTCCACCGGATTGAAACTGGCTTCCCTGTCGGTCGCCCTTCTTCTCGCGGGCTGCGAGACCAAGCCGAAGCCGACCGTGGACAACACCCCGCCGCCGGCGCAGCAGCAGGAATCCGCGCCCGTGACGTCTTCGTCGAGCATCGTGGCGGGAAGTGCGGAGGATCTGCGCGTCAACGTCGGCGATACGGTGCATTTCGACTATAACAAATATGACGTCCTCGACGACGACCGGGCGGTACTGCAGCGCCAGGCGGCATGGCTCGCAAAATATCCGTCGGTGCGCGTGACCATCGAGGGCCACTGCGACGAACGCGGCACGCGCGAATACAACCTTGCGCTCGGCGCACGGCGCGCCAACGCGGTGAAGGAATATCTGGTCAGCCTCGGGGTCTCGCAGGCGCGGGTCGAGACGATCTCCTATGGCAAGGAACGGCCGATGTGCACGGAGTCGAGCGAGTCCTGCTACGCGCAGAACCGGCGCGGCGTGACGACGATCAGCGGCGGCGCGAATTCTTAAGAGGCTTGCCGCCGCACGTTGAAATCAGAAAGGGCGTCCCGACGGACGCCCTTTTTCGTTCAAGCATCCCGCGATTCCGTCCGGCCCCAATTTCGGCTAAGTATTCCCGGATGATGGGATTTTCCGGACGAATGGTGACGGCGATGCACAACAGACATCTGATCCATGCCTGCCTGATGGCGATGCTGGTGCTCGGCGTGCTATCGATAGTGCCGGCCCGCGCCGGCCTGTTCGGCGAGACCGATGAGGAAAAGGCCGCACGCATCCACGAGCAAAACCAGGATTCATCGATCGCCGATCTGAACCAGCGGGTGCGCGATCTCGAAGAATCGCTGCGCCAGGCGACCGGCCAGAACGAGGCGCTGACGCATCGCCTGCGCGACCTCGACGACAAGATCGAGCGCCAGAAGAAGGATTTCGAATACCGGCTCTGTACCCTGGCGGCGCAGCAATTGGGTGCCGCACCTACTGAGGGCGAAGAACAGACCACGCTACCCTGCGGCGGCGGTACAGGCGCGCCGATGTCGATGAACGCACCGCCGCCCGGTGCGCAGTCCTCGGCCGGCGTCATCCATCTGGCGCCGCCACCCGGCGTGCTGGGCACCCTGCCGGCCGGCACGACGACGAGCTTTGCCGCGGCCCCCACGAATCCGGATGCGCGCGCGCAGTTCGACGCCGCGCTGAACCTGCTCGCCAAAGCGCGCTATGACGAGGCGCGTGCGTCGTTCCGCAGCTTCGCGGACGCCAATCCGGACGATGCCCTGACGCCGCAGGCCGTCTATTGGGTTGGCGACATTGCCTTCGTGCAGAAGGATTATGCCGGGGCGGCGCGCGCCTTCGCCGAGCAGATCAAGAATTACCCCGCGAGCACGCGCGGACCCGATAGTATGCTCAAGCTTGGCCAATCGCTGCTCGCGCTCGGGCAGACCAAAGAAGGCTGCATGACCCTTGCCGCGCTCCCCTCCAAATACCCCGCCGCGTCCAAAGCGGTCGTCGCCCAGGCCACCGGCGAACGCAAAGCGTCCTGCCGCTGAAAGTACGGATGCGCTCGGCGCGCGCTTCGCCGAGGCGATGGAGCGACTGAACGCGCCCTGGCCTGGAGCGGTGGCAGTATCGGGCGGCGGCGATTCGCTCGCCTTGATGCATCTGCTGCGCGATTGGGCCGGGAGGGCGCGGCTCGATCCGCCGGTGGTTCTGACAGTCGATCATGGGCTGCAAGCGGGCTCGCGCGCGAACGCGCGGAAAGTCGTGCGCTGGGCGAAAGACGCGGGTCTCAAGGCTTACGCGCTGACCTGGACCGGCGCAAAACCTGCTGCCGACATAGAGGCCGGGGCCCGCCGGGCACGCTATGAGTTGATGGGACACTGGTGCCGGAAACACGGCATCGAGGCCCTTTATGCAGCGCATACACGCAATGACCAGGCCGAGACGTTCCTTCTGCGTCTGGCGCGGGGAAGCGGACTAGATGGGCTTGCGGCGATGCGGCCGATCTCGCCTTGGCCCGTGGAAGGCTTCGCGGAGCTGTGCCTCATCCGGCCGCTGATCGATCTGGAACGCGAGGTCCTGCGCGTGCATCTGTCGGAGCGCGGGCAGGTGTGGATCGAGGATCCGATGAACCGCGATCCCCGCTTTGGCCGGGTGCGAATCCGCGAGGCTCTGACTTCGCTTCAGGCGGCCGGCCTGACCACGGCGCGGATCGCAGACGCGGCGACTCACCTTGGCCGGGCCCGCGACGCGCTGGATGCGGTGACGGCCGCGGTCCTCGTGCGCGCCTGCCGCATGGAGGGTGAGGCGGTGCTGGTAGAAACGGCAGCGCTGCTGGCCGCGCCACGCGAAGTGGGTCTCAGAGCGCTGGCGCGGCTGCTGATGGCGGTTTCCGGACAGCCCTACCGTCCGCGGTTCGAGCGGTTGGAGCGACTTTTCGATACAATTGCAAAAGACCAGCTCGGCGCGGGGCGGACCTTGCATGGTTGCCGTATTGCTCCGGCGCCCACCTCCAAGGTCGCTCCCGGGGCCGATATCCTGCTGATCTCGCGCGAAAAGGCCCGTTCATCGGCAAAAAAAGCCCCGTCCGCCGGAACCTTTGAGGAATGACTGCGCTTGAGACAGGCGCTTAATCGCGTTTTGTGATCGTCATTGTAGGGGGCGGCGACTTTTTTTAACGTTTCCATGGCTGGCAACGCGGTAGAAAGGGCCTATCTATAGGTCTAGATTTTTGCATCGTTGCCTTGTCAGGCCCCCGAGGAAAGGACGGCCCTTGAATAATCTTCGCAATCTCGTGCTGTGGATCGTCATCGCACTGCTGCTGGTTTTCTTGTTCAACCTGTTTCAGGGGACGAGCCAGCACGCCAACGCGCAAAACGTCAGCTATACCCAGTTCAGCCAGGAAGTCGGGCAGGGCGAGGTCAAGAAGGTCACCGTCCAGGGCGACCAGCTCAGGGGCGAATTGGGCAACGGCCAGCCTTTCATGACGACCGTGCCCTCCAACGATCCGAGCCTGTGGCCGATGCTGAAGGAGCACAACGTCAACGTGACGGTGCAGCCGGCCGATGACGGCATGCCGACGCTGATGGGCGTGTTCATCAACTGGTTTCCGATGCTGCTTCTGATCGGTGTGTGGGTGTTCTTCCTGCGCCAGATGCAGGCCGGCGGCGGCAAGGCGATGGGCTTCGGCAAGAGCCGCGCCAAATTGCTGACCGAGCGCCAGGGCCGCGTCACGTTTGAAGACGTGGCGGGCGTCGATGAGGCGAAGGACGATCTGAAGGAGATCGTGGACTTCCTGCGCGATCCGCAGAAATTCCAGCGCTTGGGCGGACGTATTCCCAAAGGCGTGCTGCTGGTCGGTCCGCCGGGCACCGGCAAGACGTTGCTGGCGCGCGCCATCGCCGGCGAAGCCAACGTACCGTTCTTCACCATCTCCGGCTCCGATTTCGTCGAGATGTTCGTGGGCGTCGGCGCCAGCCGCGTGCGCGACATGTTTGAACAGGCCAAAAAGAATGCGCCCTGTATCGTCTTCGTCGACGAGATCGACGCGGTCGGCCGCCATCGCGGCTCCGGCCTCGGCGGCGGCAATGACGAGCGCGAGCAGACGCTGAACCAGTTGCTGGTCGAGATGGACGGCTTCGAGGCGAACGAAGGCGTCATCCTGATCGCAGCGACCAACCGTCCGGATGTGCTCGATCCTGCGCTGCTCAGGCCCGGCCGTTTCGACCGCGAGATCGTGGTGCCCAATCCCGATCTCAGTGGTCGCGAGAAAATCCTGCGCGTGCACATGCGCAAGGTACCCCTGGGTCCGGATGTCGATGCCCGCACCATTGCGCGGGGCACGCCCGGTTTCTCCGGCGCCGATCTCGCGAATCTGGTCAACGAGGCGGCGCTGTTGGCGGCGCGGCGCGGCAAGCGCGTCGTGACGATGAGCGAACTCGAAGACGCCAAGGACAAGGTGATGATGGGCGCCGAGCGGCGTTCGCTGGTCATGTCCGACGACGAAAAGAAGCTCACGGCCTTCCATGAGGCCGGACATGCCATCGTCGCCCTTAACGTGGCGGGCACCGATCCGATCCACAAGGCGACCATCATTCCGCGCGGTCATGCGCTTGGCATGGTGATGCGCCTGCCGGAACGCGATCAGATGTCCCTGAGCCGGCAGAAGATCCTCGCCGATATCTGCGTCGCTTTCGGCGGCCGCGTCGCCGAGGAACTGACCTTCGGCCATGATTACGTGACCACCGGCGCCTCCTCGGACATCCAGCAGGCGACGCGCCGCGCGCGCGCCATGGTGACCCGCTACGGCCTGTCCGACGCGCTGGGTCCGATCGAATATGGCGAGAACCAGGAAGAGGTGTTCCTCGGCCACAGCGTATCGCGCACGCAGAACATCTCCGAAGCTACCGCCCAGAAGATCGACGCGGAGATTCGCCGCATTGTCGACGAATGCTATGGCCGCGCCACCAAGATCCTGACCGATCATCTGAGTGACCTCAACGTGCTGGCCCGCGGGCTGCTCGAGTACGAGACACTGACGGGCGATGAGATCATCGCGCTGCTCAAGGGCATCGCGCCGGTGCGTACGCCCTATGAGGAGCCGGAGCCTCAGCGCGGCCAGGGCCCCAGCGTGCCGCAGGCCGGCCGGCCGCGCGGTCCGGGGCCCTTCGTGCCGGAGCCGCAGCCGGGCGTTTAATCGGTGTTTTCCGGACACCGGCCGCGGCGCGTGGTGCGCTTGTTCCGCCGCGCGCTTGCGGCTATGTGTTTGCCCCGCCTTTCGGAACCCGTCCCATGCCCCTTCTGCGCTTCATCCCCGAGGCCACCAATATCAACTTCGTCGGCGCGCGCTATTTCGCGTTCGCGATCGACGGGCTTCTGCTGCTGATCTCGATCCTGTCGATCGCGATCCAGGGCTTCAATCTGGGCATCGACTTCACCGGCGGCGTGCTGATCGAGGCCAAGGCCGCCCATGTCATCGACATCGGTGCGGTGCGCTCGCAGGTGAGCAGCCTGGGATTCCAGGATCCGCAGATCCAGTATTTCGGCGGCGGTGAATGCGACGCGCCGGCCGATTCCTGCGTGCTGATCCGAGTGCAGCCGAAATCTGCGCAGCCGAGCCAGGCCGTGGCCGGCGCGATCAAGGCCAAGCTGGGTCCCGCCTACAATTTCCGCCGTGCCGAGGTTGTCGGGCCCAAGGTCAGCGAGGAACTGTTCCACGACGGCATATATGCCACGCTGCTCGCGATTTTGATGATCGCCATCTACGTGTCGGTTCGTTTCGAATGGCAATACGGCATCGGCGCCGCAGTCGCCACGGGGCACGACGTGCTGGTGACGGCGGGCATGTTCTCGGTGCTGCATCTCGATTTCACCCTGACCAGCGTGGCGGCGCTGCTGACGCTGGCCGGCTATTCGATCAACGATACGGTGGTGGTGTTCGACCGGATTCGCGAGAACCGGCGCAAATACAAGCGTATGCCGCTGGGCGAACTGATCAATCTGTCGACCAATCAGATGGTGACGCGGACCGTGCTGACGTCGTGCGCCACCGCGATCTCGATCCTGCCGCTGCTGCTGTTCGGCGGTCCCAACCTGTTCGACTTCACCGCCGCCATCGTTTTCGGCATCGTGGTCGGCACGTTCTCGTCGATCTATGTCGCGGCGGCGCTGCTGCTCTATCTGCCCGCGCCGGCCGGCACCATCGACGAGCCGGCCGCCGTCAAGGCATGACGCCTAGAACGGGAACCAATCCCGCCGCTTGGAAAACACCAGGTAATGCGCGTTGACGCCCGCGCGCAGGCCGAGCCCCGTGCGCATCGGCGCCAGGGTCACGCCGCCGCTGCGCAGATAATTTACCCCGATGCCCGCCACGAAATAATAGCTGCCCTCGATACCCGGAAAACGCTGATAGAGCCGCTCCTCGCGCTTGAGGTTGTAGACCAGCGTGAAGGATTTTGAGGCGTTTCCACCGAGATCGAAACCGACCGACGGACCCTTCCAATAGACCTTCACCGGCTCGAAATGCTTGCGCACCAGCCAGCCTTCGCCGTAGCGCAGCCCCACGACGACCGCACCTGAACCTTCGTCGCCTTTGATGTAGGCGTCCGGCTGACCCTGATCGCGGAAGACGCGCTGCACCGCCTTGGCCGCCGCCTCGGTGGTGACGCCGAAAAAACCGGATACGGCATTGGTGATCTCATTATCGCTGAACGTCTGCTCTTCGGCGCGAGCGGGCGTCGCCGCCCACAGGACAAGCGCAAAGACCCCGACGGCGAAGCGTGACAATCTCATCGGTATAACTCCTTATGGAATCGGTTTGCCCCGCGGCGCCATCATCGCCTAAATGACGTCAGTGCGACAGCGGCCGTCCGTGAAGCGAGGAATCCATGAACGACAACGGCTCCGACCAGCCACGTGCGGGGCGTCTCGGCGTCGCGGGATGGATCACGCTTGCGGCGCTGGCCGGTTTCCTGGCCTGGGCCGGGTGGTACGCCGTTCACGCCTGGAATGCGCTGTCCGGCGTCGGAATCAGCGCGGCCGGCTGGGTCTTCATCCTGCTGGGCGTGCTGTTCACCACGGGCCTCGGCGCCGGCCTGATGGCGCTGGTGTTTTATTCGAACCGCAAGGATTTCGACCGCTAATCCGCGCCCCGCGCCACGAAGAACGGATTGTCGAAGCCGCGGTCGGCCTTTCCATAGAGAAAGGGCTTGCCGTCGAGCTGGGTGACGCTGCCGCCCGCCGCCGAAAGCACGGCATGGCCGGCGCCCGTGTCCCACTCCATCGTGCGTCCGGTGCGCGGATAGATATCCGCCTCACCCGCCGCTACCAGACAGAATTTCAGCGACGATCCGGCGCTGATGAATTCCCTCACCTTGAAGTTCGCGAGGAATTCATCCGTCTTGACGTCACGATGCGAGCGACTGGCGACCGCCACCATGCCGCTTGCCGGCACGGTGCGCGCCTGAATGCGCTTGGCCTCGCCGAAATCGGGTGCGCCGCCGGGCGGCGCGAAGGCTTCATAGGCGCCGCTCAGCGCCTCGCCGAAGAACAACCGTTCGATGGCCGGCGCATGGACGACGCCGCGCACCGGCTTTCCTTCCACGATTTCGGCGATGTTCACGGTGAACTCGCCGTTGCGGCTGATGAACTCCCTGGTGCCGTCGAGCGGATCGACCAGAAAGAAGCGGTGGCCGATTTTGGGAATGTGTCCGCCGGCGGCCGCTTCCTCGGCGATCACCGGCACGTCGGGCGCCAGATGGGCGAGACGCTTGAGTATGAAGCGCTCGGCTTCCTCGTCGGCCGCGGTCACGGGCGACTGGTCGTCCTTGCGGCGCGCGACGATCTCGTCGGCATAATGACGCAGGATGATGGCGCCCGCATCATAGGCGATCTCGGCCAGCGCGCGCAGCATCGGCGACGCGGCATGGGAGTGGATGTTGTCGGTCATGGCGTCCGGGACCCAAACATCGAAACCATCTTCACCATTCCTTAAGGGGCCGGGGCCAAAGTCATCTTCTGCTAACCATACGCCATTGCCGGAGACAAGCAGGCCCATGAACGAACTCGATTTTTCGGCCCTTCTGGTGAGCCGGGTGTGCCACGATCTTGTGAGCCCGCTGGGCGCCGTGGTCAACGGGCTGGAAGTCCTGGAGGATGAGCGCGACGCCGCCATGCGCGCCGATGCGCTGAAGCTTGTCGCCTCCAGCGCGGCCCAGGCCCTGGCGCGCATCCAGTTCCTGCGCATCGCCTTCGGCGCCGCCGGTTCGGCCGGCGCGGAACTCGATCTCGGCGAGATCGGCCGGCTGGTGAACGGGCTTTTCAGCGGCAGCAAGATCAAGCTGGAATGGCAGGAGGCCCATGTCCACTGGCCCAAGGATTGGGCAAAGCTGCTGATGAACGCCACGGTGCTCGCCGCCGATTGCCTGCCGCGGGGCGGCAGGCTGAAGGTGATCCCCAGCGGCGATCCGGCCGCGCCGGCATTCAAGATCCACGCCGCCGGCTCGCATGCGCGCATCCTGGAGGAGGTCGAGCGGGCGGTGCGCGGCGAGGCTTCCAGCCTGCCCGATGCGCGGGGCGTCCAGCCCCTGCTGACCTACAAGCTGGCCCGTTCGCTGAATGCCGGCCTGACGCTGACGGCCGGCGAAGGGTTCGTCGACGTCGCCGCGGGCTGACCTCTTCAGACTGCGTTTACGCTCTCGGCGTAGGATTTTCGTTGATCCGAGACCGGCCGCGGCTTTTCGCGGCGAGGGAGTCGTGTACCCATGAAATCCTGTCTTGTCGTCGACGACAGCCGCGTCATCCGCAAGGTCGCCTGCCGCATCCTGCTCGATCTCGGTTTCGAGACCAGCGAGGCCGAGGACGGCGGGACCGCGCTGGAGGCCTGCCGGCGGCACATGCCGGACATGATCCTGCTCGATTGGTGCATGCCGAACATGACCGGCATCGAGTTCCTGCGCGCGTTGCGCCGCGAGCGCGACGGCGAACGGCCGATCGTGGTGTTCTGCACCACCGAAAACGACGTGGCGCACATCACCGAGGCGCTCGGCGCCGGCGCCAACGAATACATCATGAAACCGTTCGACCGCGCGATCATCCAGGCCAAGCTCGTCGAAGTCGGTCTCGCTTAAGGCGGTGCCATGGAGCAGGCCGACATCATTTATCTGGCGCGGATGCTCAGGCGCCGGTCCGGTCTGCTGCTGGGCCAGCCCAAAACCCATGCGATCGAGAGCCGGCTCGCGCCGGTGATGCGCCGTTTCGGCTTCAAGGATGTGGACGCATTGATCCGAGAACTGCGTCACGGTCGCGACGCGCTGGCGCGCGCGGTGACCGAGGCGATGACGACCAACGAATCCTCGTTCTTCCGCGATCGCGCGGCGTTCGAGCGATTCCGCGACGCGGTGCTGCCCGCGCTGTTGATGCAGCGCGCCGCCACAAGGCGGCTGCGCATCTGGAGCGCCGCCTGCGCGGCGGGCCAGGAGCCCTATTCCATCGCCATGATTCTGCATGATCGCAAGCTCCTTGCCGAGGGCTGGACGATCGACCTGATCGCGACCGATCTCAATTCGGAGATGATCGCGCGCGCCGAATTGGGGGTTTACAGCCATTTCGAAGTCCAGCGCGGATTGCCGGCCCGCAGCCTTGCGGCGCATTTCAACCAGGCTGGCGGCGTCTGGCGCATCAACGAATCCCTGCGCCGCATGGTGACGTTCCGCCAGTTCAATCTGCTCGATTCGTTCGGCTGGCTCGACGACATCGATGTCGTCTTCTGCCGCAACGTGCTGATGTATTTCGATCCCAAAACCAAGGCCCATGTGCTGGACAAGATCGGCGAGGTCCTGGCGCCGGACGGCTATCTGCTGCTCGGTCCGGTGGAAACGTCGCAGGGCCTGTCGAACGATTTCGCGCCGACGGACGCAACGTGCGGCGTCCATGTCAAGGCCGGGCGTGCGCTGCCGCGCGTGGCCATGGGATGATCACCACGTATCGATGACGGCGCGCCGCTTGCCCGGACCCCGCCGCGGCAATGCGCGCAGGCCGCGCAGGATCCAGCGCCGCGTATCGGCCGGATCGATCACGTCGTCGGTCTCCAGAGCAGCCGCCATGTTGACGGCTTTGCCGCGCGCGTAGGATTGCGCGACCTTCTGCCGGAACAGGTCCTCGCGCGCCTCCGCCGTCGGCTCGGCCTCCAGCTCCTTGCGGAAGCCCAACCGCACCGCGCCCTCCAGGCCCATGCCGCCGAACTCCCCGGTCGGCCAGGAGACGGTGAAGAACGGCGCGTGGAAGCTGCCGCCCGCCATCGCCTGCGCCCCCAGCCCGTAACCTTTGCGCAGCACGATCGTGAATATCGCGGTGCTCATCGTGCCGCCGACCACGAACATGTGCGCGGCGCGGCGCACCAGGGCGGTCTTCTCCGCATCCGGCCCGACCATGAAGCCCGGCGTGTCGCAGAGCGAAATCAGCGGCAGGTCGAACGCGTCGCAGAGCTGCATGAACCGCGCCGCCTTGTCGGCACCGGGCGCGTCGATGGCGCCGGCCAGATGCAGAGGATTGTTGGCGATCAATCCGAAGGGATGACCCTCCAGCCGCACCAGCGCCGTGATCATGCCCGGTGCGAAGCCCGGGCGCAGTTCGAGAACGGAACCCGTATCGGAAAGCGCTGCGATCACCTTGCGGATGTCGTAGACGCGCAGGCGGTTCTCGGGGACGAGGTGCCGCAAGGTTTTCTGATCGGCGGCGTCCCAGCGGGTCAGCGGTCCCTGAAAAAAGGCGAGATATTTCTTCGCCGCCGCGACGGCTTCGGCCTCGTCGGCCACGGCGATGTCGACGACGCCGTTGGGCACCTGCACCGACATCGGGCCGATGTCTTCGGGCGCATGGAGGCCCAGTCCGCCGCCTTCGATCATCGCCGGGCCGCCCATGCCGATATTGGAATTGGCGGTGGCGATCACCACGTCGCTGCAGCCGAGCAGGGCGGCGTTGCCGGCGAAGCAGCGTCCGGCGGCGATGCCGATGCGCGGCACGCTGCCGCTCAGCTTAGCGTAGTGGCGGAAGGTCGGCGTGTCGAGGCCTGCAACGCCGGGAAAGTCGGTATCGCCGGGCCGGCCCCCGCCGCCTTCGCAGAACGCCACGACGGGCAGATGCGACTGCTCCGCCACCGTCAGCAGGCGGTCCGTCTTGCGATGGTTCATCGCGCCCTGGGTGCCGGCCAGCACGGTGTAATCGTAGGCCAGCACCGCACAGCGCGCCTTTTCCTCGCCGAACAGTGCGGCGTTGACTGTGCCGATGCCGGTGATGATGCCGTCGCCCGGCGTCTCGCGGATCAGGTCTTCGACGCTGCGCCGCCGTGTCTGCGCCGCGAAGGCCAGCGCGCCGTATTCGATGAAACTTCCCGGATCGACCAGATCGGCGACGTTCTCGCGCGCGGTGCGCTGGCCGGTCTTGCGCCGGCGCGCCACGGCCTCGGGACGATTGGCGTCGAGGCCGAAGGCATGGCGCGCGACTACTTCCGCCAGGTCGGGCCGGATCGTCTCAGGATCGATGACCGTTTCATCCGGAACCGCGTCGCCGCCGACATCTTCCGGCGTGAGGAAGATCAAAGCCTCGCCTTCCAGCACGGCCGCGCCCGGCGCTGCCGCGACCGTATGCACGCGGCCCGACACGCCGGCGCCGACCAGGTGCTCCATCTTCATCGCTTCCAAAACGGCGATGGCCGCGCCCTTGCGCACGATGTCGCCCGGCGCGACGCCGATGCTGACGAGCTTGCCCTGCATCGGCGCGGCGACGGCGACAGTGCCCGCGGGCGCCGCCGGAGCCGCAGAGGCTGCGCTTGGCGCCGGCGCCGCCATGACCGCATGCGGCCTCCAGGAAGCGGCGGCCGCCACCAGGGCGCCGATGCCGTCCTCGACAAGGCGCGTATGGGTCCTGCGTCCCGCGACATCGGGGTTTTCGAGCAGGGCATGGAGGAACGCGATGTTGGTCTCGACCCCGGCGATGACGAATTCGCTCAAGGCGCGCTTGGCGCGGCCCAGCGCCAGCGAATAGTCCGGCGCCTGCACCACCAGCTTGGCGAGCAGGGAATCGAAGGCGGGGTTGGTCGTGTAGCCTTCATAGCCATAGGTATCGACACGCACGCCGGGACCGGAGGGCGGCACGAAGCGGCTCAGCGTTCCGCCGGATGGCCGGACCGTTCCGTCTGCGGCGATCTTCTCCAGGTTGACGCGAAGCTCGATGGCGACGCCGCGGGGCCTGGGGATATTCTCCTGCTTGAGGCCGATGTCGCGCAGCGAGTTGCCGCGCGCCAGCTCGATCTGCACCGCGACGAGGTCGATGCCGGTGATCGCCTCGGTCACCGTGTGCTCGACCTGCAGGCGCGGATTGCATTCGATGAAGGCGAAGGCGGAGACATGGCGCGGCGGCTTGGGATCGACCAGGAACTCCATGGTGGCCAAGCCGGTCAGTTTCACGTCGTCTGCCAGCCACACCGCCGCGTCGCAAAGCTGCTGGCGCAGGTCGGGATCGAGCGCCGGCGCCGGGGCGATCTCCACGATCTTCTGGTGGCGGCGCTGCAGCGAGCAGTCGCGCTCCCAGATATGGCTGGCGGTCTTGCCATCGCCGGCGACCTGCACCTCGATGTGGCGGGCGTGCGGCATGAAGGCCTCGACATAGACCGCCGCGTCGCCGAACGCGGCGGCGGCTTCGGACTGGCAGCGCGCATAGGCTTCGGCCAGATCGTCCGGCGCCGTGACGACGCGCATGCCGCGGCCGCCGCCGCCAGCCAGCGCCTTGATGATGATCGCGCCGCCCTTGCGTCTCGCCATGAAGGCGCGCGCCTGTTCCAGCGTCGTGGCGCCCGAGGTGCCTTCCAGGATCGGCACGCCGAAGCGGTCGGCCAGCGCGCGGGCCCGCGCCTTGTCGCCGAATACCGCCAGCACCTCCGGGCTCGGCCCGATGAAGACGATGCCGGCGGCGGCGCAGGCGCGGGCGAAGGCCGGGTTCTCGCTGAGGAAGCCGTAGCCCGGATGCACCGCCTCGCAGCCGGCGGCGCGGGCGGCGGCGATGATGCGGGCGCCGTCGAGATAGGCCGCCGGCCCCGCCGCGCCCAAGGCCCGCGCCTCGTCCGCCAGCCGGACATGCAGCGACAGGGCGTCATCGTCCGAATAGACCGCAACCGTTCGGATGCCCAGATCGGCGGCGGCGCGCGCGATGCGGATCGCGATCTCGCCGCGATTGGCGATCAGGATGCTCTTGAAGGACATGCGGGCAAACTCACGAAATGGCGATCCGGCGGACTGTGCCATGTCCGGCGCGCCGGCGGCGAGAGATGTGCGGTGTCCTGTACAAAGCGGCGGTTTTTCGCGGAAAATTTGAATTCAACCCGTGGTATTTTCGCCGGCTGCCTGTCCCGCTGCGAAAAAGTCGTACAGAAGCGGAAATTCCCGCCACCGCAGACGCGGCTCCGCCGTTCACGGGGTCGGATTGCGGCAAAAATAAATTTTCGATTGTCCTGCTCCCTGACGAAAAGCACGATGCTGCACCACCGCAACGCGCCAAAACAGGCCCGGCTCGCGCCGTCCCGAGATCCTCTCGCTCCTGTGGGGATTTGGGTTAAATGGCGCTTCGACCGTGACGGTTCAAGGGGGTGTCGCCAAATCTTTGCATCGCCGCGCCGAGGCTGACATTCTGCCGTCCGCGCAATTCCACGAGCGATCCATGAGTTCCTCCGCCAAACCCTGGCCCGCCATGTCTCTTGCCGAGGCGCATCGGCTGCTGACGCGGCCGGGGTCGCCGTTCGAGATGGACGAGGTGGCGATCCGCGGTGTGCGCACGCGGGTGTGGAAGAACGCGCCGCCCAGCCTGCGCGAGCTGTTCATGCTGGGCCGCAGCCACGGCGACAAGACCTTCCTGGTCTATGAGGACGAGCGCGCCAGCTTCGAGGCGTTCGCCCGCGCCGCGCTGGCGATCGCTGCCGAGCTGACCGCCCGGGGCATCGGCAAGGGCGACCGTGTCGCGCTGGTGATGCGCAACATCCCCGAATGGCCGGCGGTGTTCTTCGGCGCGGCGCTGATAGGCGCGATCGTGACGCCGCTCAACGCCTGGTGGACGGGGCCGGAGCTGGAATACGGCCTGGTCGATTCCGGCAGCAAGGTCGCCTTCGTCGATGCCGAGCGGCTGGAGCGCATCGCCGAGCATCTGGTCAACTGCCCCGACCTGAAGGCGATCTATGTCGGCCGCTATGCCGACGAGCTGCCGCATCCCATCGTGCGCCGCCTCGAAGACATCATCGGCAGGGTCGATGACTGGGGCGCGCTGCCCGCGGGCGTCCTGCCCGATGCGGCGCTGGCGCCGGACGACGACGCGACCATCCTCTATACGTCAGGCACCACGGGAAAGCCCAAGGGGGCACTCGGCACCCATCGCAACATGCTGTCCAACATCTTCGCCTCGGCCTCGGCGGCGGCGCGCAATTTCCTGCGCCGCGGCGAGGCGGTGCCGCCGCCCGACCTGGAGGCGCCGCAGCGCTCGATGCTGCTCTCGGTGCCGTTCTTCCATGCCACGGGCTGCTTCGCGGTGATGGGGCCGGCGCTGTTCGCCGGCGCCAAGCTGGTCTTGATGCGCAAATGGGACGCCGAGCTGGCGATGCAGCTGATCGCGCGCGAGAAGGTCAGCAGCGCCGGCGGCGTGCCGACCATCGCCTGGCAGTTGATCGAGCATCCCGGCCGCGCCAAATACGACCTGTCGTCGCTGGAATCGGTGTCCTATGGCGGCGCCCCGTCGGCGCCGGAGCTGGTGCGCAAGATCGTGGAGACGTTTCCGAAATCCCTGCCCGGCAATGGCTGGGGCATGACGGAGACTTCGGCCACCTGCACCCAGCATTCGGCGGAGGATTACGCGCACCGCCCGGATTCCTGCGGCCCGGCGGTGGCGGTCTGCGACCTGAAGATCATGTCGCCGGACGGCGCGCGTCCGCTGCCGGTGGGCGAGGTCGGCGAATTGTGGGCCCGCGGCCCCAACATCGTGAAAGGCTACTGGAACAAGCCGGAGGCGACGGCGGAGACCTTCGTCGACGGCTGGGTGCGCACCGGCGATCTGGCGCGGCTCGACGAGGAGGGCTTCTGCTTCATCATTGACCGGGCGAAGGACATGCTGATCCGCGGCGGCGAGAACATCTACTGCATCGAAGTGGCGAACGTCCTCTACGAGCATCCGGCGGTGATGGATGCGGCGTTGGTTGCCGTGCCGCACCACACGCTGGGCGAGGAGCCGGGCGCAGTGGTGCATCTGAAGCCCGGCCGGGACACTACGGAAGACGAATTGCGCGCCTTCATCGCCGGCCGGCTCGCCGCCTTCCAGGTGCCGGTGAAGGTGGTGTTCTGGCCGGAGACGCTGCCGCGCAACGCCAACGGCAAGATCCTGAAGACCGAATTGAAGAAGATTTTCGCGAGCTAGCGATGGTCCAGTCGAAAGCATCCAGCGTCGGCGCCTATCTGAAGGAAGCCGACGACAGCCGCCGCCCGGCGCTGACGCGGCTGCGCAGGCTGATCCGCGAAATGCTGCCGGATTGCGACGAGGTGATGGATTACGGCATGCCGACCTACCGGCGCGGCGCCGCGATGGTGACGGCCTTCGCCAGCCAGAAGAATTACATCGCGTTCTATGCCGGCGCGACGGCGATCGCGCGCCACAAGATGGCGCTTGGCGGCATCGATTGCGGCAAGGGCTGCATCCGCTACAAGACGCCCGAAAAGATCGATTTCGACGTCGTGCGCTCGCTGCTCGAAGACATCCGCACGCGGCACCTGCCCGAAGGCTGACGCGGGCGCGATTGCCCGTCATTGGCGTCCGAAAATGGCCAGACGGCGGCGCGTGGCTGCACCATAATGCCGCCATGACGATGCCTCCCCACGATGTCTGCTACCGGGCGCTGGCGGCGCGCGATCCGGCGCTGGACGGGCGCATCTTCGTCGGCGTGACCAGCACCGGCATCTATTGCCGGCCGATCTGTCCGGCGCGCACGCCCAAGCCGGCGAATGTGCGCTTCTTCCCCAGCGCCGCTGCGGCGCAGGAGGCGGGCTTTCGTCCCTGCCTGCGCTGCCGGCCGGAGATTTCGCCGGACGCGGCGGCGTGGCGCGGCACTTCCAACACCGTATCGCGGGCGCTGGCGCTGATCGGCGAGGGATTGCTCGACGGCGAGGCCGGCGTGGAGGCCTTGGCGGCGCGGCTGGGCGTCGGCGAGCGCCAGCTGCGCCGGCTGTTCGACAAGCATCTGGGCGCGCCGCCCATCGCGGTGGCGCAGACGCGGCGCATCCTGTTCGCCAAGCAACTGATCCAGGACACGCGGCTGTCGATGGCCGATATCGCGGCGGCGTCCGGCTTCGGCAGCGTGCGCCGCTTCAACGACGCGTTCCGCAAGCTCTATCGCCGCAGCCCCAGCGCGCTGCGCCGTCGCCGCGCGGCGGCGCTGTCCGCCGTGACGCTCAGGCTCGGCTATCGCCCGCCCTATGATTGGGAGGCGATCCTGGCTTTTCTGGGCGCCCGCGCCATCGCCGGCGTCGAACTGGTCGAAAAGGACCGCTACGCGCGCACCATCGAGATCGACGGCCGCTTCGGCAGCGTCGAGGTCGCGCCGGGCAGAGCGCAACTCATGGTAACGATCCGCTTTCCCCAAGTGCGTGCGCTGCTCTCCATCGTGGCGCGGCTCAGGCGGCTGTTCGATCTCGACGCCGATGTCGCCTCGATCGGCGCGCATCTGTCGGGCGACGCGGGTCTGGCGCCGCTGGTCCTGAGACGGCCCGGCCTGCGCACGCCCGGGGCCTGGGACGGGTTCGAACTGGCGATGCGCGCGATCTTCGGCCAGCAGGTCAGTGTCGGCGCGGCGCGCGCGCTGGCCGGCCGGCTGGTGGCGCGCGCCGGGATCGATGTGGGCGCCGAAATCACCGGCGATCCGCGCCTGTCGAAAATCTTTCCGACGCCGTCGCGCGTGATCGCGGCCGATCTGTCGACCATGGGAATGCCGCGGGCGCGCATCGCAGCCCTTGCGGCGCTGGCGGAGGCGGCGGACGCCGATCCGAAGCTGCTCGATCCGGTTGGCACCTATGAGGAAGCGCTGGCGCGCCTGCTGGCATTGCCGGGCTTCGGGCCGTGGACGGCGCAGTACTGGGCTTTGCGTGCGCTGCGCGACAGTGACGCGTTTCCCGCCGCCGACGTGGCGCTGCTGCGCAATCCGGCGGTCCTGACTAAGGGCCGGCGGCCGACGCCCAAGGCGCTGCTGGCGCGCGCCGAAGCCTGGCGGCCGTGGCGCGCCTATGCGGCGCAGCATCTGTGGACTTCCGAGATGGACGCGGTCCATGGCTGAGACGCAGCGCCTCTTCATCGACCATGTGCCGACGCCGATCGGCACCGCCGTCCTCGTCGCGGACGAGGCGGGCGCGCTGCACATCCTCAACTGGGAGGACGACGCCGAATATTGGCAGCGGCGCCTGCGCACGCGCCATGGCGGCGCCACCGTTATTCCGCAGCGCAATCCGTCCGGCCATTCGGCGGCGCTGAGCGCTTTCATGGAGGGCGATATCGGCGCCATCGATGGGCTGTCCGTCGCCTTCGGCGGGACACCGTTCCAGAACCAGGTCTGGCGGGCGCTGCGCACGATTTCGGGCGGCACCACGCTCAGCTACGGCGCGCTGGCGCGGCAGATCGGCAGTCCCAGCGCCGTGCGCGCGGTCGGGCTTGCCAACGGCGCCAATCCGGTCAGCATCGTCGTGCCCTGCCACCGCGTGATCGGCAGCAACGGTTCGCTGACAGGATATGGCGGCGGTCTGCCGCGCAAACGCTGGCTGCTCGACCACGAAGCCCGCCATGCCGGCACGGGCCTGTTCGCAAGGAGAACCTAAGATGAATGACCTGGCAAAAAAATTCGCCGGATTGCATGCCGGTCCCGATCTTCTGATCCTTCCCAATGCCTGGGACGCCGGCAGCGCGCGCGTGATCGAGACGGCCGGCGCCCGCGCCATCGCCACGTCGAGCGCCGCAGTCGCCTGGGCGCTGGGCTATCCCGACGGCGAAGCCCTGCCGTTCGAGGCGCTGCTGGGCACGCTGCGCGCCATCGCGCGGGTGATCTCCGTCCCGCTGTCCGCCGATATCGAGGCGGGCTACGCGCCCGACGGTGCCGCGGCGGGCGAGGCCGCGTCGCGCGTCATCGCGAGCGGCGCGGTCGGCATCAATATCGAGGACGGCACCGGCGCGCCCGACCTGCTCTGCGCCAAGATCGAAGGCATCAAGGCCATGGCCGCGCGGGAGGGCGTCGCGCTCTGGGTCAATGCGCGCTGCGATGTCTATCTGCATCAGCTGGCGAGCGGCCAGGCCGCCTATGACGAGACGGTGTCGCGCGCGCGGCGCTACCGCGAGGCCGGCGCGGATTCCATCTTCGTGCCGATGGCGGCGGAGGAGGAGCTGCTGACGCGGCTGGTCGGCGCGATCGCGCTGCCGCTCAACGTGCTGGCGTGGCCGGGACTGCCGGCGGCGGCGCGGCTGAAGGAGATCGGCATCCGCCGCCTCAGCGCCGGCACCGGCGTCGCGAAAGCCTCGCTCAACCGGACCTATGCGCTGGCACAGGCCTTTCTCGCCGACGGCAGCTCCGAACCGCTGACCGGGCCGCTGCTCATGCCCGGCGGCCTCAACGCCATGATGCGCCGCGATTGAGCAATTGTGAACGTTGAGCCCTGTGCCGTGCTTTTGGCACTGTCGCAGAAGGGTTTTGTGTCATCGGCTTCACACAAACCGCTGTTAACGCGCGTATAGTGCGCCAAAGACGAATCGGCGGATGGGTGGATGGGCGATGTAGTCTGGGACAATCTGCGCCGCGTCGCGTGGCCCGCGACGGCCGGATTTGTCGTGGGCGGACTGAGCCTGGCCCTTTTGGGGCAGACCGCGGCCTGGCTGGTCTTCGGCGCGCTGATCATCGTTTCGGTCGTCGCCGGCATCGCGCGGGGTGCGAAGCCGGCCGGCGGCCGCGCCGCCCAGGTCCAGGGCAATGCCGATCTTTCCACCCTGCCGCCGCTGGCGCGCGAGATTTTCGAGCGGCTTCCCGATCCGCTGATGCTGCTCGACACCTCGGGCCGGGTGATGTTCGCCAATCGCGGCATGCGCGGCGTCATCGGCATCGACGCCGAACGCAAGCACGTCTCCTCGCTGCTGCGCACGCCCTCGGTCCTGGACGCGATCCGGCGGACCGCGGCGACCGGCGAGCCCACCTCGGTCGAGTTCAGCTTCCTGGTGCCGGTGCAGCGCCACTACCAGGCCTATGCCGCGCGCATCGGCACCGATCCGTCCGTCACCATCCTGCTGCTGCATGACCTGACCGCGATGAAGCGCGCCGAGCAGATGCGCGCCGATTTCGTCGCCAACGCCAGCCATGAGCTGCGCACGCCGCTGGCGGCGCTGTCGGGCTTCATCGACACGCTGAAGGGCCACGCGCGCGACGATCTGGCGGCGCGCGAGCAGTTCCTCGACATCATGACGGTCGAGGCGGGGCGGATGCGCCGGCTGATCGACGACCTGCTGTCGCTCACCCGCATCGAGCAGAACGAGCATGTGCCGCCCTCCGGCGAGGTCTCGCTGGAGGCGATCCTGCGCGAGGCGGTGGCGGCGCTGACGCCGCTGGCGCGCAATGACCGCATCACGCTGGAGATTTCCGCCGTGCCGGACCTGCCCTTCGCGGTGGGCGAGCGCGACGAGCTGATCCAGATCTTCCAGAACCTGATCCACAACGCGATCAAATATGGCCGCCAGGGCGGCCATGTCTGGGTGACGCTGGGGCTGGGTTCGACGCCGGGCGGCCGCGGTGCCGATTCCATGCTGGCGGCCAGCGTGCGCGACGACGGCGAGGGCATCCCGCCCGATTCGGTGCCCCGCCTGACCGAGCGATTCTACCGCGTCGACGTCAAGCGCAGCCGCGAGCGCGGCGGCACCGGGCTCGGCCTCGCCATCGTCAAGCACATCGTCAACCGTCATCTGGGCCGCCTGACGATCGACAGCCGGCCCGGCGAAGGCAGCACCTTCACAGTGTTCCTGCCAGCCGCGCGGACGAAGGACCGTGCCGTCGCCGCGCCCGCCGCCCCCTCTGTCACGGAAATGTCATAGAAATGTCGCAAGGCCTTGGTGCGAGGCACCTAATCACAACACGGCTGCGACGGCGGCCGAGTCAGGCGAGACAGATGACGGATCACACGGTCAAGGCCTTCACTGAGAAACTGGAAGCGCTCGCCGCCGGCGTGGCGCAGATGGGCGGGCTGGCCGAAGCCCAGCTCGCCGACGCCATCGAGGCGATCGCCAAGCGCGACACCGGCCTTGCCGAGAGCGCGGTCGGCGGCGACAAGCAGATCGACGAGCTGCAGCAATCGATCGAGGACCAGGCGGTCAAGCTGCTGGCGCTGCGCCAGCCGATGGCGGTGGACCTGCGCGAGACGCTGGCGGCGATCAAGATCGCCAGCGAGCTCGAACGCATCGGCGACCTCGCCAAGAACATCGCCAAGCGCGCCATCGTGCTGAACCTCGAACCGCAGATCCGGCTGACCCAGAGCCTGGCGCGGATGGGCCGCCAGTCGCTGGCGCAGCTCAAGCTGGTGCTCGACGCCTATTCCGATCAC
>JAATGL010000143.1 GCA_015654705.1 Alphaproteobacteria bacterium
CTTCTGGATTTCCGAGAACGGTCCCGTGGCGGTCGATGCGCGGCCCGGAAAGATAACGCCCCTCGACATTGCGATCGTCGACGGCGGCGAGATTTCGGGACTGGTCTCGGCGAAAGAGGACGCGGCACCGGTCGGCGGGGTGGCGCTGCGGCTGCTGGGGCGTTTGAAGCACGTCATCGCCACGCAGAAGACTCTCAGCGACGGCACCTATCTGTTCGAGGCGGTGCCGCCCGGCCCGGTCACGGTCGAAATCGTCGACGGCCAGAAAATCGGCGACACGAAGATCTCCGCCTCATCGAAAGCGGTGGTCGCGGAACCCGGCACGGCGGTCGACGGCATCGACTTCGTCATCGAGACCGGGACGCGCGGGCCTTCCGCCGACAACAAGGACAAACCGGCCGCGCCTGCCGCGGACGTCAAGCCTGAAGCCGGGGTCGATCGCGAATGATGCGCGGCTGCATCGCCCTGCTGACCGCTGTATTGACCGCCGCGAGCGCCGCTGCCGCGCCGGCGGCCTCGAAAGCGCCGGCCGTTGCGCCACCGACCTATGCCGCACCGGCGCCCCTGGCGCTTCAAAAGCTGGCGCCGCCCGCCACTGCCGCTGCGCCGTGCGGCGACGAGATGACCATCATCGACGCGACGCCGCTGCAATTCGGCCGCATCCTGGTCGAGCACGATGCGGGCGGCGTGGTCACCATCAGCCCCATCGGCACCGCCGCGACCCTTGGCAGCGTCGCCGTGGGCCCCGATGCGATGTCGGCCACGGTCCGCATCTGCGGCGCGCCGAATGAGGAGTTCCTCATGCGCGTCGAGCCCGGGCATATCGTCCTCGTCGGAACCGATATCGGCGCGCGTCCGCATCTGGTGCACGATCTGGAAGCGACCGCCACCGGCGCGCAGCTTCGTCCGACGGGCGACGGCGAATGGCAGGGCGTCCTCGGCGCGCGCGGCGCGGCCGAAATCCATGTCGGCGGATCGCTGACGATTCCCGCACGCCAGGACAGCGGCACATTCGCGGCGCGCTTCCAGGTCCGCATCGACAAATTGCGATGAGCGGCGCTCGGCGTCGGTCCGTTCAGACGGGATGAAAGCGCCGTACCGACAGGATGCCCGTGACCACGAAGAACAGCAGCACCACGCCTTGCGCGATGGCGAAGGGCGGTTCCGATCCGGTGGGCGCCAACGCATGCAGCGCCGGCACTTTCAGGAAGGACTGAACCACCAGCACGAACGTATTGAAATAGAGCGCCGCCACCGCGCCGGCGACATAAATCCAGCGCCAGGCTCCGGCCATGTGAAACGCGTAGCGGCCGGCGAGGGTCGGCGCCAGCACGACCAGCGAGATGATCCCCACTCCCAAGCCCGGCGTGAAGCCGTGAATGGGAAAGCCGAAGCCCGTCACGCTGGTCAGCACCGTGGTCACCAGGAAGAGCAGCGTCCAGCTGTCCATCCGGTCCGAGGCAAGCATCCCGTAGAGAACGATCAGACCGGACAGGATGGCGATCAGGCTGATCAGAACATGCGCGAACAGATATGGCGTCATACCGAGAATCATGGTGCCCCTCCCAAGGTTCAAAAACCTAGCCCCAGCGTCCCGTCACGGGATGCGAGCTGGAAAGCCCGCCATCCACCGCGAAGGCCTGGCCGTTGACATAAGACGCCGCATCCGAGGCGAGGAACAGGGCCATCTGCGCGATTTCCTCGGGATGGCCGTAGCGCTTCAACGGGTTGAGCTGGCCGATCTTGCCCTCCGTGCCGCGCGCCTTGGCGTGGTCGAAGATCGGCTTGGTCATCCCCGTCTCGATGATCCCCGGACAGATCGCGTTGATCCGCACGCCCGTTCCGGCCAGCAGATTGGCGCTGGTCTGCGTCAGGGAAATGACGCCTGCCTTGCTGGCGCTGTAGGGCGCGCCGCCGGCGCCGGAGCGCAGCCCCGCCACCGAGGCGGTGCAGACGATGGCGCCTTTCCCGTTCGGCACCATGATGCGCGCGGCGTGCTTGATCGCGAGATAGACGCCAATCAGGTTGACGCTGAGCACGTCCAGCCAGTCCTGCGGCGTCAGTTCGAGGAAGGTCTTGAAGCCGCCGCTGATGCCGGCATTGGCGTAGAGCACATCCAGCGTCCCGAACGCGCTCACCGCTTTATCAACGGCGCCGGCGACATCGGCTTCCGAGGCGGCGTCGGCCTCGAGCGCCAGCGCTGTGCCGCCGGCCTTTTCGATCAGGGCCTGGGTTTCTGCCACCGCCGCGGCGCGGTCGACCGCCACGACCCTGGCGCCTTCCGCCGCGAACAGGATCGCGCTGGCGCGGCCGATGCCGCTGGCGGCCCCGGTGACCAGCGCCACGCACCCTTCCAGACGCTTCATGTCTTCCTCCCCCCGAGATCCTCAGGCCAGCTTGCCGCATGGGGCGGGCGGGTCAAGCAGCGCCGGGCCCTAGAGTAGTGGGCCGGGGCCGGGTAGTGTCCTTCCGGGATGACCGTCACAGACACCGATGTACCGGCCGACACGCGACCGTGGCTCCGCACCGAACGGCGGGGCCGGGTCCTGCGCCTGACCGCCGGCGGGGAATGGATCGTGCGCTATGCCGCGCGTCTCGATCCGCAATTGCACGCCTACGACCTGGGCGACGCGAACGAGGTCGAGATCGACGGCCGCGCGATCACGCGGCTGGACAGCGCCGGCGCCTGGCTGCTGGTGCGCACCAAGCGCGCCGTCGAGGAGTCCGGCAAGACGGTGCGCGCCTTTACGCTGCCCGACATCTATTCGACGCTGATCCACACGATCGACCAGGAACATACCGCGCCGCCGGTGGTGATCGTTCCGCGCCACACCTTCAGCGCGCTTCTGGAGCGTCTCGGCCGCAGCACCGTCCATGTGCTGAAACAGGGCTACGGCATGCTCGGCTATCTCGGCCGGGTGACGGTCGAATGGGCGGAGGCGATCTATTCGCCGCGCGGAAACCTGCGCGTGCCGGCGCTGATCCACCAGGTCGAGGAGATCGGGATCAACGCGCTGCCCATCGTCGGCCTGCTGGCCTTCCTGATCGGCATCGTGCTGGCCTATCAGGGCGCCGACCAGCTGCGCCGCTTCGGCGCCGAGATCTTCACGATCAACCTTCTGGGCGTCGGCGTGCTGCGCGAACTGGGCGGCCTGGTCACCGCCATCATCATCGCCGGACGTTCGGGCTCGGCCTTCACCGCGCAGATCGGCACGATGAAGGTCAACGAAGAGATCGACGCGATGCAGACGATCGGCATCAACACGGTCGACGCGCTGGTGCTGCCGCGCATTCTGGGCCTCATCATCGCGCTGCCGTTCCTCACCATCTACGCCGACGTGATGGCGATGGTCGGCGGCGCGGTGATGTGTTATTTCGACCTGGGGATCACCTTTCCCGTCTTCATGCGCCAGCTGCACGAAGCGATCTCGATGAACACCTTCCTGGTCGGCGTCATCAAGGCGCCGGTTTTCGCCCTCATCATCGGGCTGGTGGGCTGCTACGAGGGCCTGCAGGTCGAGCGCAACGCCGACAGCGTCGGCCGCCTCACCACGCGCTCCGTCGTCGAGGCGATCTTCCTGATCATCGTCCTGGACGCCGGCTTCTCCATCCTGTTCTCGATCCTGAAGATATGAGCATGTCCGACAAGCCGGCCGCGAACAGGGAAGTGGTGGTCCGGGTGCGCGGGCTGGTCAACGAATTGGGCGGCAACCTGATCCACGATCATGTCGACCTCGACCTCTACCGCGGCGAGGTTCTGGGCGTCGTCGGCGGTTCGGGCTCGGGAAAATCGGTGCTGCTGCGCTCCATCGTCGGCCTCAACCGGCCGCGCGAGGGCAGCATCGAGGTGTTCGGCCAGGACATCTCCAAACTGGGCGAGCGCGCCCTGCACACCGTGCAGGTCCGCTGGGGCGTTCTGTTCCAGGAAGGCGCGCTGTTCAGTTCGCAGACCGTGGCCGAAAACATCCAGGTGCCGATGCGCGAATACATGAAGATGTCCGAGCCGCTGATGAACGAGATCGCGTCGATGAAACTGTCGATGGTGGGTCTGCCGGAGGACGCGGCGCGCAAATATCCGTCCGAATTGTCGGGCGGCATGAAGAAGCGCGCCGGACTGGCGCGCGCCCTGGCGCTCGATCCCGACCTGCTGTTCCTCGACGAGCCGACCGCCGGCCTCGACCCGATCTCGGCCAATCAGTTCGACGAGCTGGTGCACGATCTGCAGAAGAGCCTGGGCCTCACCGTGTTCATGGTGACGCACGACCTCGACACGCTGAAGGCGACGACCGACCGCATCGCGGTGCTGGTCAACCGCAAGATCAAGGTCGGCACCATCGACGAATTGCGCCGGGATCCCGATCCCTGGATACAGGAATATTTCTCCGGCGTGCGCGGGCGCGCCGCGCTGGCATCGTGAGAAGGTAGGCGAAGATGGAAACCAAAGCCAATTACGTCGCGGTGGGCGCCTTCGTGCTGATCTGCCTTCTGGGCCTGGTCATCACGCTGCTGTGGCTGGCGGGCGCGCAGTACAGCCAGGAATACGCCTATTTCCAGACCTCGTTCAAAGGCCCGGTGACCGGTCTCGGCAACGGCACGACGGTGCGCTACAACGGCATCGATGTGGGCCGCGTCACCGACCTGCATTTCGATCCCAACGATCCGCAGAAGGTGATCGCGATGCTTCAGTTGAAGCCCGATCTCCATATCCGCAAGGATTCCGAAGCCTCGATCGAGAGCGAGGGCCTGACCGGCGGCTCCTATGTCGAGATCAGCGGCGGCACCAAGACGTCGCCCGAACTGACCGCGCCGCCGGGCCAGATTCCCATCATCAAATCGAGCCCCTCGACGCTGCAGCAATTGGTGCAGAGCGCGCCGCTGCTGGTCGCCAAGCTCAACGTGGCGGCGGACCGCGTCAACGACCTGCTCAACGAATCCAACCGCAGGACGATCGCCAGCATCCTGACCAATCTGGACACGACGACGGGCGCCCTGGCGCGGCGCTCCGGCGACATCGACACCGCGCTCGTCAATTTGGCGCAGGCCTCGAAGAAGATCGCGCCGACGCTGAACGACGCCGACGACGCGGTGCGCAAGTTCGGCAAGCTCACGGCCGACGCCGACGCCTTCGTCACCGGCGACGACCTCGGCCAGCTGGGCGATCTGCTGCGGGAGACGCGCGGGCTGGTCACCAGCCTGACGCGGCTGTCGAACGAACTGGACCGCCAGCCGACCAAGCTTCTCTTTGGCGACCGTCACAAGGGATACACACCGAAATGACCCAGAACCTTTTCCTCGCGCCCAGCCGGCGCGGCCTTCTTGCCGGCGGCGCGGCGCTCGTCCTGGCCGGCTGCAGCGACCTGATCGGGCCGTCCTCGGCGCCGCAGCAGCTCTACCTGCTCAAGCCCGCGGGCGGCGCCGCAACGGCCGGACCGAAAGTCTCCTGGCAGCTTTCGGTGGTGACGCCGACCGCCTCCAACCATCTGGACAGCGCGCGCATCGCGCTGGTGCAGAGCGACAATTCGGTCGACTATTACGCCAATTCGGCCTGGGTCGATCACCTGCCGCTCGTGCTGCAGAGCGCGCTGGTGGAAGCCTTCGAGAGCAGCGGCCGCATCGAAGGCGTGGCGGCGGATACTGACGGCTTCCACGCCGATTATCTGCTGCAGACCGACGTGCGCGATTTCGCGGCGCATTACGACAAGCCGGACGGCATCCCCACCATCATGGTGCGCATCGAAGCCAAGCTCGCGCCCGCCAGGGGCCGCGAGATCATCGCCACGCTCGATGCCAAGCACCAGGTCCAGGCAACCCAGAATTCCGTGGCGGCGGCGGTGGAGGCCTTCGACGCGGCGCTGGGCGACGTGTTTTCCCAGATCGTCAACTGGGCGCTGGCGGCGGCGCCGCGAAAGCGGGGCTGACCCAGCGGCAATCTCCGACGGAACTTTCCCACCCATCGACCGTTAATACGGACGATTGGACGCAAGGAGATTGGCATGTTGAGATGGGCTTTGATCTTTCTGGTGATCGGATTGATTGCCGGCGTCTTGGGCTTCACCGGCGTCGCCGGCGCTTCCTTCGCGATCGCGAAATTCCTGTTCTTCATCTTCATCGCGATCTTCGTGATCCTGCTGATCGCAGGACTGACGTTCGCGAACCGGGTCAGCGGCGGTTAGGTTGCGTGCTTCGGGCGCTCGCAAGGCGGCGCCCGAAGCGGCAACGCATTCTCAGCTCTTCAGGAATTCCAGCAGGTCGGCATTGACCCGGTCCTTCAGCGTGGTGCAGAGGCCGTGCGGCGCGCCTTCATAGACTTTCAGCGTTGCGTCCTTGACCAGCTTCACCGCGAGCGCCGCCGAATCCGCGAAGGGAACGATCTGGTCGTCGTCGCCATGGATGAACAGGGTCGGCACGTCGAACTTCTTGAGGTCTTCGGTCAAATCGGTTTCGGAAAACGCCTTGATGCAGAAATAGCTGGCCGGCATGCCGGCCAGGGAGCTCTGCAGCCAGAACGATTCGCGCACGCCTTCGGAGATCTTGGCGCCGGGCCGGTTGTAGCCGTAGAACGGCAGGCTCAGGTCCTTCCAGAACTGCGGACGATCCGCCAGCACGCTGGCGCGGATGCCGTCGAACGCCTCGATCGGCGTGCCGCCCGGATTGGAAGCGGACTTGACCATCACCGGCGGGATCGCGCCGATCAGCACCGCCTTGGCCACGCGCTTGGTGCCGTGATGGCCGATATAGCGGGCAACCTCGCCGCCGCCGGTCGAATGTCCGACATGCACCGCGTCGGTCAGGTCCAGCGTCTCGACCAGTTCGGCCAGATCGTCGGCATAGGTATCGAGGTCGTTGCCGTGCCAGGGCTGGCTGGAGCGTCCGTGACCGCGGCGGTCATGGGCGACGCAGCGATAGCCGTGCGAGGCGAGGAAGAACATCTGGTCCTCGAACGCGTCGGCCGACAGCGGCCAGCCATGGCTGAACACGACGGGCTGCCCCGTGCCCCAATCATTGTAGAAAATCGTGGTGCCGTCCTTGGTCGTGAAGGTGCTCATCGCGCCTCTCCTTCTTTTTGGGAGCCGCGATTGAGCACCATGCATCGGCGGCGATCAACACGATTTGTGTGAAAGTTCTGCGCCGCACCGTGCCGCTATTCGGCGGCGCGCAAGGTTGTGCCGGTTCGGGAAAGGGCGTCCGCGCCGGGGCGCGTCTCGAAGGCCGCTTCCGTAATGGCGTCGCGCATGCGCCGCGCAAACCCCGCCAGGCAGACCTCGGATTTCGAGAGCGGTCCGCTCGAATAGCGCGACGACATCATGCCGGCCTGGACGCGGGCGATCAGCACGCTGTCCTCGGCGCTGACCTGCCGGTTGATGCGCCAGTTGAGATAGCGCGCCGCGCGCACTTCGCGCCGCGCATCGGGGCGCACATAGGCGATCTCGCGGATCATCGTTTCGGTCGGCGAGACGGGAATGAACTGCATGAAGTCGATCAGGTCGGGATAGACGTCGAAGGCGACATTGGGCCAGAGCCGGTAATAGCTCCACAGCCGGCGCCGTTCCGGCGCCAGATGATCGAACAGCGGCAGCAGCGCCTGGTAAAAGCGCTCCGACGGGTTCACGGACGGCCGCTCGGTGATCCGGCCCTCCATCTTGTCGACCCAGGGCTTGGCTTCCAGCGCATAGCTGCCGGCGAACAGCCTGGTCAGGCCGGGATGGGCGACCGGAATATGCAGGCCGTCGCCGTAATTGTCGGAGACGTTCTTCCAGTTGACGGCGCGCGGGCGCAGCGACACGCGGCCCATCGGCACCAGATTCTCGAAATCGTGCGGCGCGATCTCCGCCTCATAGGGCGCCATCATCTCGGCGACAGACGGCCGGCCCGCTTCGGCACGCACGAACACGAAGCCGCGCCAGATCTCCTGCTCCAGCGGCACCAATCCGTAACGCGAAAGATCAATCTCCTCGAACCCCTGCCAGGGCGGAATGGCCTTCAGCGTGCCGTCGAGCCCAAAGCTCCAGGCGTGATAGGGACAGACCAGGCGATGGCCGCAATTTCCGCTGTCGCCGTCGGCCAGCCGCGAGGCGCGGTGGCGGCATACATTGTGGAAGCTGCGCACCACGCCGTCGGCGCCGCGCAGCACGAGGAATTTCTCGCCAAGAATGTCCAGCGTCTGGTAGTCGCCCGATTTCGGAATGTCGTTCACATGGCAGACGAGCTGCCACGATTTTGCGAACACGCTGCGGCGCTCGGCCTCGAAAAAATCGGGATCGCTGTAGAGCCAGGCGGGCAGGCTCTGTTCCTGTGAACCGGTCATGTCATGCCCCTCCAGGTCGCTCTGCGAACGTTAATCCGGCGCGGCCATCAAGAAAAGCGGATGCGCCCGGAACTGGATTGACCGGCAGGAAGAACAGGAACGCGAAGCGCAGCGGCCGTTCCTGACGGCCGGCGGACTCCTCAGCGCGAAAACAGCTTGCGGTCGGCCTCCTTGTCGGAGCCTTTCTTGTAGAAGCCCGCAAACCAGGACGGCTGGCCGGAGATCGCCGTCGGCTTTTGCAGAGTCAGCTCTTTGGTGGCCTGCGCGGCGGTCTTCTTGGTCTTGCCGGCCGCTTTCGGCGTGCCCAGCGCGCTTTGCATGCGCACCCGGAAATGCAGATGGTCGAAGATGCGCAGCGCCTCGATCGCATAGGAGGTAGCGACCCGCTGGTCCTGGATCATCACCAGATTGTCGCCATTGCCTTGCTCGCCGCTGGGCGAAAGATTGCAGGAGCCGGTGAAGACCGTCGCCGTCGGCTTGTTGAAATCGGTCACCACGAATTTGTCGTGCTCGTGGATGCCGGCGCCGCCGGACCATTCGCTGGCGAAGGGCTCGGGCGCGTTGGCGGCCAGATAGGTGAAATCGACCTCGCCGATGCTGCCGTCGGGCTTGTAGATCTCCAGGCCGGCGCTCTTGTCCGAAATGCCGTAGCTGAAGGTAGGCGATGTCATCAGCTTGTCGATCGCCGCCCGCACCGGACCCAGCGTCGTCTGGTTGAGAAAGGCGATCGCGAAAAAGACCGACGGCGAATCCGCCGGACTTTCCGCCATCGCCGCATTGATGGCGTCCGCCACGCGATCGAGCGAGAGGCCGGAATCCTTGTGCGGCGAAAAGCAGAATTGCAGCTTGGGCTCGCCGGCGACGGTGATGGGATGCCATTGCTTCTCGATGTCGGTGCCGGCGAACCAGCCCTTGGGCGGCGTGCCGGCGTTCTCGAAGGCGAGCACGAACACCTGGTCGAACAGGTCCACCGCCGCCTTGGCCTGCACGACGAGCGCGTTGTTGGCCTGGATGTAGAGCCCGCGAAAGCTGAAATTGGTCGAGCCGAACAGGACCTTGTTCCTGGCGGCGTCCTTGTATTTGACGATCAGAACCTTGTTGTGCTGCAGGCTGCTGAAATGCATGCGCTTGACGTTGGCCGCGCCGGCCGATTTTTCCAGGCGCGCGGCGCCCAGGGAGGCGGGGTTGGCGGGCTTGGCATGTTCGCCGGAATTGTCGATCACGATCCTCAGGCGCTTGCCGACCTTTTCCAGCGCCGCGATGATGTCGGGCTCGTCGAAATCATAGGCGAAGACGTCCAGCGTGATATCGGGGCTGGCCGCGGCTTCGTCGAGAACGTCGAAGATCATCTGCTTGGCCTCGAAGCCGAGCCAGTCATAGACGTCGCCCGGCACCTTCTTGAAGGCGAGGCCGTTTTCGCCGGTCTTCGGGATGATGTTCGGATTGTTCTTGTAGCGCTCGGCATAGGCCTGGGAGGAGGCGAAATTGCGCGTGAAGCCGATATCGAGAAAGCCGTCATAGACGACGGGATCGAGCGTGATCTGGGCCTCGACCTGGTCGCCCTTGGTCAGCGTGTCGTCCTGCGGCATATGCATCGCGGTGACGCGGTAGGTGTATTTTCCGCCCTTCGGATCGTCCGGGAAATGGATCCAGCGATATTTCTGGAACGGTGCCTCCAGAGAAGGATACCAGCGCCCGCCCGTCACCGCCTTTTCGATCGGCTTGTCGTAGGAGAAGGCGAGGCGGTTGTTGAGCGGCTGGAAAGCCTTCTCGTTGGGCGCCTTGACCTCGATGGCAAAGCCGACGAAATCGTCTTCGGGCGCGTTCACATCCATGCCGATCAGGCACATCCGCTCGCCGCGCCAGAGCTTGACCCTAAGACCGTTCTTGGTTGCCGTGCTGAAAAACGGGGCCGTCATGTCGTTGCCTCCCATGTCTGTCCGGTAAGCCGACGCCACCAACGCATTCGAGGTTTCTGCCCGCGATCGGCCGTGCCGCCGTCTTTCCGATGACACCGGGAACGCCGAAAGCCCCGGCGAGATTAGAGCCGGAATTCAACCGTCGATAGTATTTGTTGGTGTCGATCTTGCGTCGGCCCGCGCTTTGGCGGACCGGACGTGTCAGGCGCCTTTGCGCGCGTGGCTTTTTATCAGGGCCGTCGCCATTTCGGCGTAGCGGGCGCCGGGCCCGCCCTGGCCCACGCTCTGGACATTGACGCGCGCCCCCTCCAGCAGAAGGAACAGTTCGTCGGCGAGGCGGTCGGCTTCGACGAAATCGGCGGCGCGACAGAGAGAGACCAGCCGCTCGCGCTGGCGCGTCTTGTGCTCCTCGATGACCGCCCGAGCCGGATGATTTTTTTCCGGCAGTTCGATGGCGGCGTTGGCAAGCGCGCAGCCGCGGCAATCGGCGCTCGCCATATGGCTTATCCAATCGCGCAGCTGCGCCAGTGCATCGCCTGGATGGTCGCGCGTGGACACAGCCCATTGCGCATCCGCCTGCTCCGCAAGCATGCGCAGATATTCGGCGACCAGCGCATCCTTCGACGGGAAGTTGCGATAGAGCGTCATCTTGATGGTGTGGGCCGCCGCGGCGAGCTGGTCGACGCTGACGGCGCGGATCCCGTGGGCATAGAAAAGCTCGCCGGCCGCCTGCAGCAGCCGTTCCCGGGGCGCCGCTTCGGGCATTTTCCCCGGCATTTCCGATGTCGACAAAACCGTCATTGCGCCTCTTGACTCGGTACTGACCAGTAAGTACCTAACCGGATGTTACTAGTCAGTATCACTTTATCACTTTTGCAGCGCGCTGTCCAGACATGGCAACGCATTGAATGATAGGAGAAATTCCATGCAATCCTATTCGTTTCCATTAATTGCCGCGATTTCGCTCTCGATCATCTTCGGCGCCGCCGCAGTCGTCCATCTCGCGGGCCCCGGCTTCGTCCAGCGGGCCTATGCACGCTGGGAGTTTCCGCCGAAATTCTACCGGGTGACCGGCCTGGTGGAATTGCTGGCCTGCGCGTTTCTGGCCACCGGCCCGACGCGCATCTGGGGCGTGGTGCTGGCTGGACTCGTCACGTTCGTGGGCGAGATTACCCTGCTCAATCACCGCCAATATGCGTGGTCCATTCCGGGAATCATGGTGCTGATCGCCCTGGTCCCGGCCTCCCTGGCCTCCGGCATCTGACGCCGCCGCCCGCGCAGGTCCGGCCGAGATATCGCCGGTCTGCGCGGCGGTGCGCGCGAATCCGAATTTGTTAAGCAAATCGGCTCTTGCATGTACTGGTGTTATAGTTATATATAACACAGTATCAGGGGCGAGCCGATGCGCGGTTCGCAACGTGAACGAGGGGCAAGCCCATGCAAACGCTTGGAAATATCATTTTTGGCGCAATCCTGGCCAGCCTGTCTTTGGGACCGGCGGCGTGGGCTGATGTCCGCGTGGCGTTCGACACCGGGATCTCACGGGCCGCGGACATGGTCGCCGGGACGGGCAAGGCGACTCTGCACACGATGGCGCGGCCCGGCGCTGCCGGACAGCGGGTGCTTTCGCATCTGCTCCCGGCGCCGCGCTGAACCCCGCGAGGGCCAACTGGAACACATGATGGATCATGAGTGGAACGACAATCAGCCGATCTACCGGCAGCTGCGCGATCGGGTCATCGCCATGATCCTCGACGGTGTCCTCAACGAAGGCGATCCGCTTCCCTCGGTGCGCAACGTCGCCGCCGAATATCGCGTCAACCCCCTCACGGTGCTGAAGGCCTATCAGCAGCTCGTCGACGAACAGCTTGTCGAGAAGAGGAGGGGGCTCGGCATGTTCATCAACACCGGCGCACGCAAGCTCCTGCTGGACGCCGAGCGTCAGCGGTTCATCACCGAGCAGTGGCCCGTCATCTATGCAACCATCCAGCGCCTCGGCCTGACGGCGCAGGATTTGGCCCTGGCCAGAACCGCGAAGGAGCGTTAGCCGCATGGCCTGCATCGTGGCGCATGGTCTGCGCAAGGCGTTCGGGGCGACCGTCGCGCTCGACGGCGTCGACCTGAAAATCGAGGAAGGCCGCATCCTGGGCCTCATCGGCCCCAACGGCGCCGGCAAGAGCACGCTGCTCAATGCCGTGCTGGGGCTGATCCCCTACCAGGGCGAGCTGAGCGTGCTCGGGCTCGACCCCTGGAAGGCGCGCGGCGAGCTGATGCGCGACGTCTGCTTCATTGCCGATGTCGCCGTGCTGCCGCGCTGGATGCGCGTCTGGCAGGCGATCGACTATGTCGCGGGCGTGCATCCGCGCTTCGATCGCGCCAAGGCCGAAGGCTTCCTCGCCCGGACCCAGATCAAGAGAACCAGCAAGGTCCGGGAACTGTCCAAGGGCATGGTGACACAGCTTCACCTCGCCCTTGTGATGGCCATCGACGCCAGGCTGCTGGTGCTGGACGAGCCGACCCTCGGTCTCGACCTTCGGTTCCGCAAGCAATTCTACGATTCCCTGCTGAACGACGATTTCGACAGTCGTCGCACCAGCGGTATGACGACCCAGCAGGTCGAGGAGATCCAGCAGAGCCTTTCCGATGTGATGTTCATCAACCGCGGCCGCATC
>JAATGL010000144.1 GCA_015654705.1 Alphaproteobacteria bacterium
AACGTCGCCTGGGCAATCACCGGCGCGGACGGCGCGGTTCTCGACTGCAACCCGGTCTATCGCCGCATGGCGGGCGCAGCCGAGGGCGAGGCGGCGCCGCCGCCCGAACTGGCGCTGGCGGGCGAGCCGTCATCCGCCGTGCTCTATCGCCTGACGCGCGGCGCCGCCGAGGGCGTGGCGCGCGAGGAATCCTTCACCGTCGCGCCGGGACTGGAAATCGTCGCCGCCGTCCGCCCGCTGGCCGACCGCCAGACCGCCTGGTGGTTCACGCCGCGGCTGGCGAGTGCCGCGCTGGCGCAGGCCGCTGTGCCGGCCACGCCCGTCACGCGGCCGTCCGAGCCCGGCGTCAGCGACGTCTTCCGCGATGCACCGATGGGCATGGCCTTCGCGCGCCGGGACGGAATGCTCGTCGACGCCAATCGCGCCTTCGCGGCGTTCTTCGCCGTGCCGGGGCCGCTGGCCGGACGCGATCTCGCCGGCCTGGTCGAGCCGTCCGACCGCTCGGCCGTTGGCGAATTGCTCGCCAGGGGCGAAGCGGGCTCGACCGAACTGCGCGCCGCCGGCGAGGACGAACGCGCCGGCGAACTCTTCGTGCATCCGCTGCAGGACGGACGGATCATCCTCTACCTGCTCGACGTGTCGGAACAGAAAGCGCTGGAAACCAAATTCGCCCAGTCTCAGAAGATGCAGGCGGTCGGCCAGCTGGCGGGCGGCGTGGCGCATGATTTCAACAACCTGCTCACCGTCATCATCGGCAACAGCGAATTCCTGCTGATGCGCCACCAGGCGGCCGATCCCTCGTTCAAGGAGATCAACGAGATCCACCAGAACGCCTTGCGCGCGGCGACGCTGGTCGGCCAGCTGCTGGCCTTCTCGCGCAAGCAGACGCTGCAGCCGCGCGTGCTGGCGGTGCGCGAGGTGGTCGGCGAACTGGCGGTGATGCTGAAGCGGCTGCTGCGCGAGGGCATCGATCTCGAACTCGATCACGGCGCCGATCTGTGGCCCGTCCATGCCGACGAGGCGCAGCTTTCCAACGCGATCATCAACCTGGTCGTCAACGCGCGCGACGCCATGCCGAGGGGCGGCACGGTCACCATCCGCACCGCCAACGAGACGGTCACCGCCGCGTCGGCGCTGGGCACCGCGATCATGCCGGCGGGCGATTATGTATGCATCGAGGTCGCCGACACCGGGATCGGGATTTCGAAGGAGCACCAGGGCAAGATCTTCGATCCCTTCTTCACCACCAAGCCGGTCGGACAGGGCACGGGGCTCGGCCTCGCCACCGTCTACGGCATCGTACAGCAGACCGGCGGCTTCATCACCGTCGACAGCGAAATGGGCCGCGGCACCACCTTCCGCATCTTCCTGCCGCGCTATCGCCCCGAGGCGAACGCTGCGCCAGCCGCCGAGCCGGAGCGCGCCGGTCCGCGCGACGTCACCGGGCAGGATACGATCCTTCTGGTCGAGGACGAGGAGGCGGTGCGCAGTTTCGCGGCGCGGGCGCTGCGCATGCGCGGCTATGAGGTGCTGGAAGCCGCGGGCGGCGAAGAGGCGCTGGAGATCGTGCGCAGCCACAAGGCGACGATCCATCTGCTGGTCACCGACGTGGTGATGCCCAACATGGACGGGCCGACGCTGGTGCGCGCCGTCAAGCGGCTGCGCCCGGAGATGGCGGTGATCTTCATGTCCGGCTATGCCGAGGAGGCCTTCCGCCGCAACGACGAGAAGGCCGAGGACCTGCATTTCCTGCCCAAGCCCTTCGGCCTCAAGCAATTGGCCGCCAAGGTGAAGGAAGTCCTCTCCGGCACGCCGGCGCCAAAGCGGACGGGGTGAGGCGCCGGCACTTGAGGGTTGACGAACGTAAGGCAATGGCTTACAGATGATCCGTTCGTTCCGCAGCAAAGGATTGAAGCGCTTCGCCGAGAGCGGCGATCCATCGAAATTGAGTGTTCGCAACGTTGAGCGGCTTGAGATCATGTTACGGCACCTGGACGGCGCCACCACTCCGGAGCAGATGAATTTGCCAGGTTTTTTCTTTCATGCCCTCAAAGGACGAGAGAAAGGCCGCCTTTCGGTGCGTGTCAGCGGAAATTTCCGACTGACCTTCGGATGGGACGGTGAAGATGCGATCGACGTTGATCTGGAGGATTATCACTGATGGCGCGAAATCCGCTTCTGAAAAGTTTGAGACCGGTACATCCGGGAGAATCGCTACGCGAGATCGTGCTGCCGGCGCTTGGCAGACCGAAGGTTGAAATCGCGCGGCTGCTCGGCATATCGCGCCAGACTCTCTATGATGTGTTGAATGAGAAGCAGCCGATCACCGCAAACCTCGCGTTGCGCATCGGCAAGCTCGTCGGCGGCGGCCCTGACATCTGGCTTCGTCTGCAGCAGAATTACGATTTGGAAATCGCCGAGCGCGCACTGGCGATGGTGATCAAAGCTATTCCCACCCTTCAAGCTGCGGAATAGGCGATCACTCCGCAGGAGCGTGCCTCGTGCCGAAGGCTTCGCGCTTGCTGAACCAGGCGACAGCGGCGGAGACCATGACGATCGCGCCGCCGATGGTCACCGCGTCGGCCACGCCGATCCGGCCGGCCAGCGAACCGAGCATCAGCGAGCCCCACGGCATCATGCCCAGGAACGACTGCGTGTAGTGGGAGATGACGCGGCCGCGCATGGACTCCGCCGCCGTCAGCTGGATGATCGTGTTGGTGGTGCCGCCGAGCAGCATCAGGCTGCAGGCGGTCGGCAGCAGGATGACGACGCTGAGCCACAGCGTGTGCGAATGGGAGAAGACGATCAGCCCGGCGCCGAAGCAGACGGCGGAGAGGATCGGCGCCAGCGTCAGCCAGCGCTCATGGATGCGGCTGAGCCCATAGGCGCCGACCAGCGCACCGGCGCCCACCGCGGTCATCAGCGTGCCGTAGCTCGTGGCATCGCCGTGCAGCAGGTCGCGCGCGAAGGCCGGCAGCAGCGAAAGATAGGCCGCGCCGAAACAGGACGACACCGCGACCAGCATCAGCGCCGTGCGGATGCGCGGCTCGCCCAGCGAATAGCGGTAGCCGTCCAGGATTTCCTGCAACGCATGCGCGTTCACGCGCTTGGGCCGGGGCGGGATTCGCATCAGGATCAGGCTGGTCAGCACGGCGCCGAAGGAGAAGGCGTTGATCGCGAAGCACACGCCTTCGCCGGTGATCGCGATCAGGGCGCCGGCGACCGACGGGCCGATCACCCGCGCCAGGTTGAACATCATCGAGTTGAGCGCGATGGCATGGCGCAGATCCTCGCGTCCCACCATGTCCAGCGTCATGGATTGGCGCGAGGGGATGTCGAAGGCGTTGATCAGCCCGAGCCCGAAGGCCAGCGTGATGATCTCCCACACCTGCACCACATGGGTCAGGGTGAGAACCGCCAGCGCCAGCGCCTGGATCATCGACAGGCTCTGGGTCAGCATCAGCATGCGGCGGCGGTCGACGCGGTCGGCGATCATGCCGCCGAAGGGCGCCACGAAGAACACCGTCACCTGCGCGCAGAACGTGGTGAGACCCAGCAGGAACGGCGAATGGGTGAGGCTGTAGACCAGCCAGCCCTGCGCCACCGACTGCATCCAGGTGCCCATCAGCGAAACGAACTGGCCGGCAAAGAACAGCCGGTAATTGCGGTGGCGGAAAACCGTCAGCAGCGCCAGCGCCGAGGCCGGCGCGCCCAGATCCTCAACCTCCTGCTCGGCCGGCGGCTCGCCGACCGGCGTGCCGACCACGTCGTCCGGAATCGCAACGCTTGTCAGCGGCGTAGGCGGCGTGCTTGCGTCCGCCGCATCGCTATTCGAACTGGAGATACCCATGACATCCACCGACGTACTCTTCCAGCCCTTCCGGCTCAAGGGACTTTCGCTGCCCAACCGCATCGTGATGGCGCCGATGACGCGGTCGAAATCGCCGCACCAGATTCCGGGTGCCGCGGTCGCCGCCTATTACCGGGCGCGCGCCGCGGGCGGGGTCGGGCTGATCCTGACCGAAGGCACCTCGCCCGAACACAAATCCGCCTCCAACGACGTCAACGTGCCGGCCTTCTTCGGCGCGGCCGCGCTGGCCGGCTGGGCCAATGTGCTGAAGGAGGTCAAGGACGCGGGCGGCCACATCATGCCGCAGCTCTGGCACCAGGGCATCATGCGCCACGCCGAGACCGGTCCCTATCCCGATGCCAGGAGCCTGAGTCCGTCGGGCCTCTCCAAACCCGACAAGAAGGTCGCCGAGCCGATGACGGATGGCGAGATCGCCGATGTCATCGCGGGCTTCGCCAAAAGTGCCGGCTATGCCAAGGAGCTCGGCTTCGACGGCGTCGAGCTGCACGGCGCGCATGGCTACATCATCGACGAATTCTTCTGGGAAGGCACCAACCAGCGCGACGACAGATATGGCGGCAGCCTCGAAAAGCGCACCACCTTTGCCGCCGACATCGCGCGCGCCGTGCGCAAGACGGTGGGCGAGGATTTCCCGATCCTGCTGCGCTTCTCGCAATGGAAGCAGCAGGATTTCGCCGCGCGGCTGGCGACGTCGCCGTCCGAACTCGAGCGGTTCCTGAAGCCGCTGGTCGACGCCGGCGTGGACTGTTTCCACTGCTCGACGCGGCGCTTCTGGGAACCGGAATTCCCGGAGGAAGGTTCGGACATGAACCTCGCCGGCTGGACCCGTAAATTGTCGGGCAAGCCCACGATCACGGTCGGATCGGTGAGCCTCGACACCGATTTCATCACAGCGTTCCGGGGAGCGAACGCCGAAACCGCCGGCATCGAGCGTCTCCTGGAGATGATGGAACGCGGCGATTTCGATCTGGTGGCGGTGGGGCGCGCGCTGATCGCCAACCCCGATTGGCCCAACAAGGTCCGCGCCGGCCATGTCGATCAATTGAAACCCTGGACGTCGGAGGCGCTGACGACACTGGTGTGAAGGCTGCTGCTAGGCATCCCGCCGCATCAGCCGCATCCTCAGCCCGTATTTCGGCCGAAGGGTTACGCGCGCCTGCGGCTCGACCCGGTGTCCCGGCACCAGGTCGAGCCGGAAGCGCCGCAGGATGGCCGCGAGAATGATCAGCGCTTCCTGCATCGCGAAGCCCATGCCGATGCAGACCCGCGGCCCAGCGCCGAACGGGATATAGGCGAAGCGATGGATCTTCTCGCGGCGGCCCGGCGCAAAACGCTCCGGGTCGAAATAGTCGGGATCGTCCCACAGCAGGCGATGACGATGCAGGATCCAGGGCGCGACCATCACCGAGGTGCCGGGACGGATCGCGACGGGCCCTACAATGTCGGGCCCCACCGAATCGCGGCTGACGATGGGCACCGGCGGATAGAGCCGCATCGATTCCTCCAGCACCATGCGCGTCACCGGCATCGCCGCGAGATCCGCCGCATCCCGCACCTCGGCGGCGACGCGCGCGTCCCATTCCGGGAATTCGGAGAGGAGATAAAACGTCCACGCCAGCGCATTGGCCGTCGTCTCATGCCCGGCGAAGATGAACGTCATCACATTGTCGAAGACCTCGGCGTCGCCGAACAGCGCGCCGCCTTCCGG
>JAATGL010000191.1 GCA_015654705.1 Alphaproteobacteria bacterium
AGTCGAGGGGACCGTCAAGCTCGATGGGAACGGGTTGAAGGTCGACGCTCAATTTGCAGGGCGAGGCGAGGTTTCGACGGCAGCTTTGGATTCCCTCAAGATTGTTGCCTTTGACCTCGCCGCCTTGCACATGGCCGTCGAGGAGAAGGCAGACCTGCCCGCGTTCCTTGTCCACGATAGCCCGCGAGAGGCTGACTTGGATGGGCAACTTTACGAACGCCTTTTCGGCCTACTGCATCAATGGGAGGAGAGCGTGGAAACGCCTTGCTTCCAGTACATCGTCACTACAACGACAGCTCCGCCCCTTGAGCTGCAGACCGACAGGCATGTCAGGCTTCAAATGAGCTCGACACCAGCGGCAATGCGGCTGTTCGGAATGGATCTCTGACCATGCACAGGCAGGGGGAATGCGATGGTTGAGGTTCCCCAGTCCTTCATAGTCCGCGAGGAATGTGAGAAAGCTGCCTCCCAGAACGGCTTTCGCCGCGTTCTGGGAGAAGAGGCAGGCTGGGCAGCCTTTGGCTCAACTACCGCGCAGGGTAGAATTCATCTCGCCGCGATAGGGGCACAAGGGCCATGGTTTCTCGCGCTGGACCATAGAGGTATCATCGCGGAACTGGACCTGCCTACGGCTGCTGTGCCAGGCCCTGGACGTGTTCGCCATGTCTTAGATAACCTCGGCGCGCTCTATTCGGCGCTGCACCGCGTCTATGAACTTGCGATCAGCTTGCCGGATGCACCGCTACGGGAGTTCGAGGCGCAGGTCGCCGGGCTGCCCCGGACGACCGAAGTTGAGCGGCTGGTCATCCAAAGGATTGGTCAGGACATCTTTCGCGCCCGCCTGATAGACTATTGGCAGGGACGCTGCCCCCTCACAGGCATCTCCGACGCGGCCTTACTACGCGCGTCGCACATCATCCCATGGGCGGAGTGCGAAAGTGATGCCGAGCGGCTCGACGTGCATAACGGCCTCCTCCTTTCGGCGCTGTGGGACGCCGCATTCGACCGCGCGCTCGTGACTTTTGATGACGAGGGAACGCCCAAGATCTCGCCCAGTCTCAGCGGGCAAGCGCGCGCCGAACTTCGTTGGAGTTCCCCGATTTCGCTGACGGACGAGCATCGCCGGAGGCTTGCCCGTCATCGCGAGCGGGCGCGTGGGGCGTCGGCCGGGAGGGAATCGCCAAGTGGTGCTTTATAAAAAGTGGTGCGACGCCACAAAGCAAAAGGACAAACGCAAGCGATATTGGACCTACGCTGAAAAGGATGGGGGACGTGACGAAATTCGTGATGCCCTCGCCGAGACCATGCGTTCCCATTATGATCGGCTTGAGCGTATAGCCGATGACGTCCAGCGCCTCGGCTATAAGGTTGCCGCAGAAATTCTGCGCGCGCAGCTTCCCCAAACTGACAGGGGCCGCTCGGGCGATCTCGGCGAGATATTGGCGACCGAGCTGGTCGAAGAGGAAATCGGTCTGCGCGTTCCCGTGCGCCGCCTGCGCTACAAGGACGGGCGCAACATGGCCATGCGGGGCGACGACTTCATCGGGGCGGGCTATGGAGGCGATGACTCAAAGCTTTGGCTGTTGAAAGGTGAAGCCAAGAGCAACAAGGCTCTAGGCAAAGCCACCGTCACGAGCGCGCGCAAGGTCCTGAACCGCGACAACGGAAGATGCACGCCGGACTCGTTGGCGTTTGTCGCGAACCGTTTGCTTGAGAGCAAAGATGACGATGATGTGAAACTCGGCCGCGACCTTCGCGACGAAGTCGGTCTGAAGGCTCTACGTGCTGATCGCATCGACCACATGCTCTTCACGGTGTCGGGCAACGGTCCTCACGCGTCTTTGAAGGACGATCTCGAAGGCGCGGGGACGAACCGAGATCAGTATGTCGTGAATCTCCACATCGAAGACCACCAGGACTTCATCAAGGAGATGTACCAGAAGGCGGAAGACCTTGGAGACGACTGACGAACTGCAGGCATTTTTGACGCGCGCGACGCAGGACGGCGTGCAAGGGCGGCTGTTGTACCGTGGGGCGGCATGGTCGCTGATGCGAAGCGATGGCGTTCTGCCTGAAAATGCCCCGCCGCTCGGCGCGACCATCGATACCGATCTTGCAGAACATGGGTTTGCGCTGCTTCGCGCGGCAATGGCCCTTCGCGCCCAGGCCGGGTCGTCGGAGTTGACGAACAAGGCGTTCGAGCGCGCCGGCAATGCCTTTGAAGCCTTGGTGCGAAATGCCGATCCCGAAGCCGCCGACCGCGGCTTCCGCCGGACAATCGCCGCCACGGCCTACCATCTGGCTGGGTTCTCGGCCGTCGCCTATTCGCTCTTCAACGAGGAGGCTGGTGACCTGAATTTGACCCCGGGCGAGATGGCGGTGATGCGGTTGGTGCTCCGCGACCTCGATGGGCTTCGAGCCTTCGTGCGCGGCTGGCTCAACGACGAGGCCCATGGTGACGACCGGATCGCTGCGGAGCTGTCCGGCGAGGATGCCGATGTCGACGAGATCCTGGCGACCGTCCTCAACACCACCATCTGTCGAGCGTTAGCCTTCTTCGATTTCGCGCTGGAGACCGGCGAAGAGGAGCCGCTCGAGGTGGCGCGTTCGCTTCTCACAACAGCTGTCAGCCTGGCCGACAATGCGGAGAACGTGCCGCTGTGGTGGATCACCAATCTGTGCCGTCATCTGGTTGACGACCTCTGGCAACATTCGTTGCACAAGAACCTTCCGACGGAGCCGCCTGTAGGCGCCGCCGAGAAGTATCCCGATCTGCGACGATTGTTTATTGGGTCTCTCTACGCTCGGAAGAATTCCGAGGTAGAGCTGTGGCCGTCGCAGCGTGAGGCGGCGCGCCGGTCGACGGACGTGAAGGATGACTTGGTCGTCGCCCTGCCTACCAGCGCCGGGAAAACGCGCGTCGCTGAGATCGCCGCGCTCATGACGCTATCCTCGGCGCGGCGAGTTCTCATCGTGACGCCGTTGCGAGCGCTCTCGGCCCAGACGGAACGATCGTTTCGGAAGACCTTCGCGCCGCTCGGGTTCAGCGTATCGTCACTATACGGCGCCAGCGGGCTCTCGGCCGGTGACGAGGACGCACTCCGCTCGCGGGAGATCATCATCGCGACGCCGGAGAAACTCGACTTCGCGCTGCGAAGCGATCCAAGCCTGATCGACGACGTCGGGTTGATCGTACTGGACGAAGGCCACATGATCGGGCCGAGCGAGCGTGAAATTCGCTACGAGACGCTGGTGCAGCGTCTGCTGCGGCGCACGGATTCGGCCGACCGCCGTATCATCTGCCTCTCAGCGATCCTCCCGAGTGGCGACGAGCTCGACGATCTGACGGCGTGGATAAGGGCAGACGAGCCGGGCGATGCCGTGCGATCCGACTGGAGGCCGACACGTCAGCGTTTCGGCATGCTGGCGTGGCGCGGGCTGAATGCTCGCCTGACCCTCGATCTGACCAACAACGGCCCGTTCCTGGACCTGTTCGTGGTTCAAAAGCCGCCTCGCGGCCGTGAGAAGAAGCCCTATCCCCGTAAGACGTCACACTTGGCGCTGTTCGCGGCCTGGGAGTTTGCGGCTCAGGGCAAGCGGACGCTCATCTTCTCGACGCAGGCGAACTGGGTTGAGGGGTACGGGAAGCAAGTCGTCGATCTTTGCAAACGCGGCTATCTGGACTCGCTTCTGGATGACGAGGCGTCGATCGCCCGCGCGCTGGAAGTCGGCAAAGAATGGCTCGGTGAAGACCATCCGGCGGTGGCGAGCCTGAAGGCGGGTGTAGCCATTCACCACGGACGCCTGCCCAGCCCGTTCCTTCGAGAGTTGGAGGTGTTGCTGTCAGAAGGCGTTCTCAAGGTGATAGTCGCATCGCCGACGCTGTCGCAGGGGCTCAACCTCAACGCCGCGGTTTTGCTGGTCCCGGCACTGTATCGAGCAGGAAAACCGATCACCGGCGAGGAGTTCGCCAATGTCGCCGGCCGCGCTGGCCGCGCGTTCGTCGACGTGGAAGGGCTCATCGTTCATGTCATGTTCGATCGTGTCGATTGGCGGAGCGGAGAATGGCGAGGACTGGTGGCATCTTCAAAAGCCCGGACGCTGAAGAGCGGGCTGATCCAGATCGTGGCCGAGATTCTTGACCGCCTGGCTCGAGAGGGTGTGCTGTCGCGCGCCGACGCGTGGGAATATCTCGCCAACGCCCGTGAGGCCTGGAAGTCGCCAGCTGAGGAAGCAGCCCTCGCCGCTCAGTTTGCGGCACCCCCCGAAGCCGAATCTGAGCCCGATGATGATGCCGAGGATGACGAGGCGGGAGGAGACGAGGAGGAAAGCATCGACGAGGAACCGCTCTCGGAATTAATCGAGCGCCTTGATGCGACGGTTTTTGGCTTGGTGGAGGCGCTCGATGCCGACCGCGCCGACCTGCCTAAGCTTCTCGACGAAGCGCTCAGGGGATCGCTCTGGGCGCGCCAAATAACGCGCGAGGGTGAAGGCATGGAAGCGCAACACCGTAAGGTGTTCGAGGCGCGCGCCAATCTCATCTGGTCGGTGACGACGCCCCAGGCCCGCCGCGGGCATTTCGCGATGGGCGTGGGCCTTGAGGCAGGATTGACGATCGACGCGATGGCGGAAGAACTGGGCGACCTCATCGATCGAGCTGACGCCGCGTCCCTGCCAGGAGATCTCGACGAACTGGCGAATGCCCTTGCGGGACTCGGAGAGCGCCTTCTGGTGATGCGGCCATTCATTCCCGACAAGAAGAATGCGCTGCCCGGCAACTGGAAAGTGATCCTGAGGCAATGGGTGTCCGGCGCGGAGGTCTCGCAGATCGGACCGCACAATATGCGCATGGTGGAAGAGGCCTTCACCTACCGACTAGTTTGGGCACTGGAAGCCATCAGAACCAGGCGTCTGACTTTGGGCTGGTCACCGGACACCATTCCGGGCGGCGCAGCCGCGTCGCTGGAGACAGGGGTGCCACAGTTCATGATGTCAATGTTGGTCCGGGCGGGCCTGCCGTCGAGGCGCGCGGCCATCGCGGCGATCCAAACCACGAACCCCGTTTTCGTGACGCCGGCCGAGATGCGGGCGTGGCTGGAATCCGACGAAATCACGGCATTCACTGATGCCGGCAATTGGCCAACGCCGGACACTGCGGCGCTATGGGCACGCTTCAGGACCGAGGCCCTCAGCGGTGGAATCCAGAAGTGGTCGATCGAACACTACAAGCGCCTGCTCGATTTTCCTGCGGGTTCGGCGCCCCCAGCCGGACTCTATCGGATCATTACGGATGAGGGTGATGGACGTACATGGCTTGCGACCCCTGACTATCGACGCGTGGTCCCGTTCAAGAAGGCAGCCGTGGATCCGAAGCCTAGCTTGTTTTCGGGAAGGCTGGCTAAGCCGACGGATCTGGTAGATGTGCTGCGGGTTGGACGGGGCAAGCTGCGATGGCCTCGCGCAGACGCCTGACGGCGGGTAAGCTTTGCAACGGTCGTTCAGAGAACGGGCGGATAAATGTGGGTGATCCAAAATGCGCACGCCTCCACAACCTCCAGCGCCATGCCTGGCGAATGGATGTCAGAAGTGCCGTGGGAAAGGCCGTTTCGCAGGGCGATCAGGGCCTCGATAGGATCGGCAAGAGCGTTGGCGCCGGGTATAAGCGGGGGAAGGAAGCCACCTTTCCTCGCCCGATCGACGAGATTGCGCAGCGTGCCACGCGCGGCGGCGCCATGGCCGTTGAGGCGATGTTTAAACGCTAACTCGAACGCGCCGAAAGCCTGGACCTCGCCGACAACGAACAGATCATAGTCGAAAAAGGCGTAGATGACGGTGTTCCGAGCGCGGGCGAAGGCCGCGCCGACCTCGCCCGGTACGGCGTCGCTGAGACTGATGTCCGCGACCACTCCATGATGATCGGCAAGCGTCATTCGCCGGGCGATGCCACTTTGAACGACGCAAAGATCGGCGAAGCGGGGATCGGGCTTCAGAATGTCATCGAGAGACTTAAAGGGCATTCGTTGATCCGACCTTCGCGCCGTTTGGCGACGCGCCCAACTCCTATGCGGCCAACGGAACCTCCGCTTCCGGCTCTTTGGCTGGATCGGCGACAGCCTTGATCAAGAAGCGATCGAGCGCGGCTCGCCGTGAATCCCGATCCAGCGCATAGGCCGTTTGTTTGAACTCAATGCCATCAAGCAAACCCTGAATATAGCCCGAGATCGTATCGGCCGCCATGATCAGGGCGGTATCGAGCGTATGGATATACTTGCTGGTGACCGAGCCCTTGGCGTGGCCGACCAAGGCCGCGATGGTCACTTCGGTGAAGCCAAGGTCGTTGGCGATGCTCGCGAAGCTGTGGCGGAGCACATGCGGTGTCACGTCGGAAAGGGCTGAATCCTTGAAGAGCTGCTCCCAATGGTTCGGGAAGCTGCCGAAGGCATTGTCCTCGCCCCGGCCGGGGAAAACGTATGTACCGACATCCCCGGTGTGTCGTTGTTCCAGATACTCGACGACCGGCAAGCCGATCGGTCGGATGGATTCGCCCTCCTTGCTGTCCTCTAGCCGCAGGCAGCTCGCCTCCTCGTCCGCCTCGGTCCACTTCAGGCCGATCATTTCGCTGCGACGGCAGCCGGTCAGCGCGATCTGGCGGATGATATCCACCGTCATCGCATACTTCTCCTCCTCGGCGGCCTTGCGCAGCATTTCGCCCAGCGTCCGATATTCCGCTTCGGACAATCTGCGCTGCCGCACGTTGTCCTTTGGCTTGCGGAGACCGTGCGCGGGATTGGACGTGATGATGCCGGCTTCGACGGCATAAGTGAGAATGCCGCCGAGGAGACCGACCGTTCGCGTCGCCGTTCCGGCCCCACCGCGGACGATGGCCTTGCCGCGCAGCTTCTTCGTCTTGACCGAGACTCGCGTCTTGCCGGCCATGATATCCTTCAGGGCCTTGTTGATGTCCGCCTTGGCCAGGTCCTTCACGCGGCGCGTTCCCAGGAGCGGGATGATGTGCCGCTCGATACGCCCGGTGTCCGTGACGATTGTCGTCGGCTTCTTGGGCCGCCCACCTTTCCCCAGGATTAGGCCAGCGTTCAGGTCATTGAGGTAGAGTGTGCAGAGCTCCTTGACCGTGATGGCCTTATGATCGAGCTGTCGCTCTTCGGCGGGATTGTCCCCCTGGGCAACGCGGCCCAACTGGACCTTCGCCTCCTGGCGGGCGCCTTCGGCGGTCCAGACGCCATGCAAGCCGATCGTGTAGCGGCGCGAGCGGCCCAATGCCCGATATTGAAGGACGTAGCTGCGCTTGCCAGACGTGAAGACGCGAAGGCCGAAACCTGGTAGCTCGTCATCCCAGACGACGTAGTCCTTCTCGCGGGGCTCGGCTGCGTCGACCAGCCGTTTCGTGAGCTTAGCCATGGGAATTCTCCCGTCCAAACTCCCATTCTCGCGTAAGCACCACGTAAGCAGGCGGACGCAAATCGGAGCGTGTTCGAGGGTACGTCAGGCGAGCCAAAAACTCAAATTGTTTAGTGATTACAGTAGTATAGCGCATTGGAGCGAAACCCATCGCAGTTGGTCGAAGGGCAGGTTTAATTGCTCCGAAGGCAGAGGTCGCAGGTTCGACTCCTGCCGGGTGCGCCATCGAAATTTGTCGTCGTGTCGGCGCTCAGGCGATCTGGATCACGAAGGCGGCGCCGCTGAGCGACAGCGGATCGTCGTGCGGCCCTTCGATCAGCACGGCGTCGAAGCGCTGCAACGTCAGATCCTGCGTGCCGAGTCGGATGTCGGTGGAGGCCGACGCCACGATCAACATCGCCTTGACGGCCGCGAGTGCTGTTGTGTGCGTGACGCGGTCGACATGGGCGCCGCCCCGGCCGCGCCGCACCATCACGTTCAGGTCGATCACCGGCCCTTCGACGGGCGCGCCGCTGCAGGGTACGTCGCCGGGAAAGACGAATGGAGTGCCGCTCTCGGTCAGTTCCACCGCGTGGTCGGCGAAGGTCAGGACGAGGCGGCCCTGCAGGATCGCCAGCGTGCGGTCGATGCCCACAAATTGCGAGAACGGCCCCGCGTTGCGCACCTCGGCGATGCTGACCCGCCAGTCGAAATCGTCCACTCCGGCGCTCGGCGGCCAAATCGCGACCTCGCGCGTCACGCCGCCGCCATTCTTCCACGGCACAGCGACCCGGTCCGCGCCGCGCAGCAGCCGGATCACGATTTGGTCCGGGCGAAAACGAGACAGGCGTCCAGAACCGTTTTCAGAACCTTGCGCAGCGCGGCCGCGCGCGCCTCGGAATAGGGCGCGGGCCAGTTCGCCGCGTCGGGCGCGGCGGGTTCGTCCATATAACCGCGGCAGGCGAGCTCCATCTGAATGGCGTGGACGCCGTCGCCGGGCCGGCCGTAATGGCGCGTGGTCCATCCGCCCTTGAAACGCCCATTGACGACCAGCGAAAAGTGCGACGTGGCGCAGGCCGCCTCCACCGCGGCGGCCAGTTCCGGCGCGCAGCTTCGGCCGTCATGGGTGCCGATGTTGAATTGCGGCAGTTCGCCCGCGAACAGGCGCGGGATGCGCGAGCGGATGGAATGGGCGTCGAACAGAACGACGCTGCCATGCGCCTGCCGTAGCCTTTCGATCTCCAGGCGCAGCGCCTCGTGATAGGGCGTGAAGAAAGCCTCACGGCGCCGCGCGATTTCGCTCGCGTCCGGCTCGCAGCCCGAGCGGTAGAGCGAATCGCCGTCGAAATCCGTGGTCGGACAGAGTGCGGTGGTCGCCTGCCCCGGATAGAGCGAGGCGCCGGAGGGATCGCGGTTGACGTCGATCACGCTGCGCGAAATCCGCGTGCGCACCGTCGTGGCGTCGACGGCGAAATCGTAAAGCCGGTCGACCCACCAATCGGCGTCGCGCCGCGCCTGCCAGTCCGAGACGAACCGCGCCTGCAATGCGGCCGGGATGTCGATTCCGGTGTGCGGGAAGGCGAGCAGCAGCGGGGAATCCCCCCGGTGGACCTCCAGCCAGTCAGGACTCATGGCGTCTCCGGTCGGGGGCGTCGACGGCCGGCGCCCCGATGCGATAGGCATAGGGCGGACAAACGAGGTCTGTCGAGTGGCCGGAGACGATCGGCATCTGTGGTTCGACCATGCGCTGCTGCCGGGGGGCTGGGCGCGGGGTGTCCGCCTGTCGATCGCCGCGGGACGCATCACAGCGCTGGAGACCGACACCGAACGGGCGCCGGAAGACGAGGCGCATGCCATCGCGGTCCCCGGCATGCCCAACCTGCACAGCCACGCCTTCCAGCGCGCCATGGCGGGACTGGCCGAGACGCGCGGTCCCGCGGGAGACAGTTTCTGGACCTGGCGTGAGCTGATGTACCGCTTCGTCGAGTCGCTGGGCCCGGACGAATTCGAGGCCATCGCGGCGATGGCTTTTGCCGAGATGCTGGAGGCGGGCTTCACCCGGGTGGGCGAATTCCACTACCTGCATCACGCCGCGGACGGCGCGCCCTATGACGATCCGGCCGAGATGGCCGCGCGGATCGCGGTCGCCGCCGGGCAGACCGGAATCGGCCTGACACTCCTGCCGGTGTTCTATGCCCATTCCGGGTTCGGCGGGCTGGCGCCCAAGCCGGCGCAGCGCCGGTTCCTTCACGATCCGGACGGCTATGCCGCGCTCCTGGCGGCAAGCCGCAAGGCAGTCGCCTTCCTGGACGACGCAGTGGTCGGCGCGGCACCGCACAGCCTGCGTGCCGTGACGTCGGACGAGCTCGCGGCGGTGACGGCGCTCGCCGGACCGGCACCGATCCACATTCATGTGGCGGAGCAGGTTCGCGAGGTCGAGGACTGTCTGGCCTGGTCGGGCCGCCGGCCGGTGGAATGGCTGCTCGACCAGGGCCTGGTGGATGCGCGCTGGTGCCTGGTGCACGCCACGCAGATGAGCGAAGCCGAAACGGTCGCGGCGGCGCGCAGCGGGGCGGTCGTGGGGCTTTGTCCGATCACCGAGGCCAATCTGGGGGACGGCATCTTTCCCGCCTCTGCGTTCCTCGCCGCCGGCGGGCGTTTCGGGATCGGCTCCGATTCCAATGTGATGATCGATGTCGCGGAGGAATTGCGCACCCTCGAATACGGCCAGCGCCTGATGCATCAGCGGCGCAACGTGCTGACCTCCGCCGAGGGCCACTCGACCGGAGGCGAACTGTACCGGGCCGCGCTCCACGGCGGCGCCCAGGCGCTGGGCGCAGGTGATGGCGCGCTCAGGACAGGCGCCCCGGCCGATCTGGTGAGCCTGAGCGCTGAACATCCCGCCTTGTGCGGCCGCGAGGGTGATGCCCTGCTGGACGGCTGGATCTTTGCAGCGCGCGGCGGAGCGGTCGATTGCGTCTGGCGGCGCGGCCGCAAATGGGTCAGCGACGGGCGGCATGTGGCGCGGGCGTCCATCGTGGAGCGCTATCGCCTGGCGCTGGCCAGAATCCTCGCCTGACCGAGACGGTCGATCTTCGCGGCGGCCTGTGCGAAAAACTGTCACGAAGCCACGCTATGCCGACCGCCAGGAGAACAGTCATGCGGGTTTTGCGGATGTGGTGGACGCTGTGGGCGGCCGCCGCGATGCTGCTTCTTTGCGGCGCGGCACAGGCCGTCCCGCCCGCGCCGGAGGCAGTGGTCGCGCATTATGCCGACTTGGCCGAGGCCATCTACGGCGATTCGCTGATCGCGGCGCGCGCCCTGCAGACATCGGTCGACGCGTTCCTGGCCCATCCGACGCCCGCGACACTGAATGCCGCGCGTGCGGCGTGGAAGGCGGCGCGCATTCCCTATCTGCAGAGCGAGGGCTTCCGCTTCGCCAACACCGTGATCGACGACTGGGAACCGCGGGTCAACGCCTGGCCGATGGATGAGGGGCTGATCGACTACGTGGCGCCGTCCTATGGCACCCAGTCGGACCAAAACCCGCTCTACACGCTGAACGTCATCGCCAACACCAGGCTTCGCGTCGGCGCCAGGATGGTGGATGCCGCGACCATCGACACGGCGCTGCTGCGCCGCCTGCAGCAGGCGGAGGGCGTGCAGACCAATGTCTCGACCGGCTATCACGCAATCGAGTTCCTCCTCTGGGGGCAGGACCTGAACGGTCTCGCCGGCGGCGCGGGCGCGCGGCCGGCGAGCGATTACGACGATTCCGCTTGCACCCACGGCAATTGCGCGCGCCGCGCCGCCTATCTGAAAGCTGCGACCGACCTGCTGGTCGAGGACCTGGCGGAGATGACGGCGGACTGGAAGGCGGGCGGCAACGCGCGCGCCGAACTCCTCGCCAAGGGGCCGGACGGCGGATTGGCGGAGATTCTGACCGGACTGGGCAGTCTCACCTTCGGCGAGATGGCGGGCGAGCGCATGAAGCTCGGTCTGATGCTGCACGACCCGGAGGAGCAGCAGGACTGCTTCTCCAACAACACGCACAATTCGCATTATTACGACGAGATCGGCATCGGCGGAATCTGGCGCGGCCGCTATGTGCGACTGGATGGAAGCGTCGTCGACGGCGCGAGCATCAGGGACTATGCGGCGTCGGTCGATCCGGCGGCAGCGGCGCGGCTCGACGGCAGGCTGGCCGACGCGCTGGGCGCGATCAAGACGATGAAGGACGCGGCCGACGGCGGACGCATGGCCTACAGCCAGATGATCGCGGCGGGAAACGGCGCGGGCAACAAGATGGTGCAGGACGCGATGGACGCGCTGGTGGCGCAGACCCATGCCATCGAGGGCGTCGCGGCCACGCTGCACCTTAAGGTCGCGTCGGACAAATCCGATCACAGTGGCAGCAGCGCGCCGGCGCCGCGTTGAGAGCCTTCCGCGCATGATCACCCGCCGGGATATGCTGCTCTCGGGCGTTGCGGCCTGCGCCTCGCTCGCCGGCTGCGCGCTGCTGTCCGAGACGCGCGACGCACGCTTGCCGGAGGCGGCGATCGGCAACCGGCAGATCGTGCTGACCGCGCGCCAGCGCAGTCTGGCGCTCCTGCCGAACGACGCGCCGCTGCCGGCGTGGCTCTACGGCGAGCAGCCCTTTCCCGTCCTGCGCCTGAAGAAAGGCGAGGCCCTTTCCGTCACGCTGCGGAACGAGCTCAGCGAGCACACCTCCATCCATTGGCACGGCGTGCGCGGGCCCAACGGGATGGACGGCGTGCCCTATCTGACCCAATTGCCTGTGCAGCCCGGCGCCGAATTTTCCTATTCCTTCGTGCCGCCTGATGCGGGGACGTTTTTCTTCCATCCGCACTGCAACACCGCCGAGCAGATGGGACGCGGCCTGGTCGGCGCGCTGATCGTCGAGGACGAAACCTTCGACGACGATGTGGTGCTGATCCTTAAGGATTGGCGGCTGGACGAGAAGGGCCGGTTCCTGCCGTTCCTGACCGCCAGCGGCGCCAGCCGCGGCGGCAGTTTCGGAACCCTGCGCACCGTCAACGGCCGGCCCGCGCCGCGAATCGCGACGCGGGCGAGGGCCTTTGTCCGCCTGCGCCTGATCAACGCCGATCCGACGCGCATCGCGCAGACCGGCATTGACGGCGCCGAGGCGTCCGTCATCGCCGTCGACGGCAATGCGGTGGCGCCCTTCGCGCTCGACACCTGGCGGCTGGGACCGGGAATGCGGCTCGATCTGGCCGTGCGCACGCAGCGCAACAAGGACATCCGGCTGCTCGACTATTTCGCGGCCGAGCCGGTCTTGCTGGCGACGTTCGATCCGCGCGATGCGTCTCACGGCAGTGGCGATGCCTCTCTCAACCAGACACCACAGCCGGATTTCAGCGGCGCCTGGCGGCATACGCTGGAACTGGGTGCCGGCGTCGATGCCAACACGCCGCCCAATCCGCCGCCCATCGTGCTGCCGGACGGTCGCATCGTCGATCTGGCGGACTCGCTCTGTCTGGCCGCCGGCACGTTCTGGACGCTGGACGGAAAATCCTGGCCGGACCGCGATCACAAGAAATTGCCGCCGCCGCTGTTCTCCTTCCGGCGCGGCGAGCGCGTGATTCTCGACATCGACAATTCGACCTCGCGCGCCCATCCGATCCACATTCACGGCCACACCATGACGGTGCTGTCGGCGAGCCTGCTGCCGCGGCCGGTGCACCGCGCCGACACCGTGCTGGTCCTGCCCAACGAGCGCGTGACCATCGGCTTCGTCGCCGACAATCCGGGAAACTGGATGATCCACTGCCATGTCATCGAGCACCAGGAAACAGGGATGATGGGATGGTTTCACATCTCCTGATTCTATTCTGTCTGGCCGCCGCGACGCCGGCGCTGGCCGCGGACGGGCTCGACGCAGCGGCGGGCCGCGCGCTGTTCCATCGCGCCTGGATTTCCGCGCCGTCGTCGCAGTTTTTCGACGGCGGGCTGGGTCCGCTCTACGACGCGCGCTCCTGCAATTCCTGCCATGCGGGCGGCGGTGCGGGACGCGTGGGGGTGGACGCGATCGGCGCCGGGATGATCGTGCGTCTGGGACAGAGGGACGGCAGCGGCGATCCGGTCTATGGCCCCCAGCTTCAGACGCATGCGCTGCCGGGCCTCGAACCGGAAGCAGATGTGAACCTTCATTGGCAGGACCGCGATGACCTGCGCGTGGCGAAGATCGATTTCGCACAATTCCACTATGGTGTTCTCGATACCCGGACACGCGCGGCGCTGAGGCGTGCGCCGTCGCTGTTCGGGCTGGCGCAACTGGCATCGGTTCCGGATGCCGAGATTCTGTCGCGCGCCGGAGATCACGATGACCTTCATGGGCGTCCCAGTTGGGTTGTGGACGCACACGGGCATCGCGCGCTCGGCCGCTGGGGCTGGAAGGCCGGCGAAGCGGATCTGGCCGTGCAAATCGATCTGGCGTTCCAGCGCGATTTCGGGATTTCCACCACCGCCCATCCGGCCGCCGCCGGCGAATGCACGCGCGCGGAAACGCAATGTGTTCGCGCCGCGCCCGGCGTCCGCGTGGAATTGCCGGATTCGCTGCGCGACCTGATCGTGGCCTATGTCTTGTCGCTGCCGGCGCCACCGCCGCGCGATGAGACAAGTGCGGGATTCGCGCTGTTTCGCCGATCCGGCTGCCTCGAATGCCATGCCGTCCTGACGGCGGCGGACGGTACATTCGTACATGCCTATAGCGATCTGCTGCTGCACGATCTGGGCCCCGGCCTCGACGACGGCATCGCGGAGGGCGGTGCGAAAGCCGCTGAGTGGCGCACCGCGCCCTTGTGGGATGTGGCCGGCGGCCTCGCGGCGGGCGGCCTTCTGCACGACGGCCGCGCTCGCAGCATCGCCGAAGCGGTATCATGGCACGGGGGCGAGGCGTCGCGGGCCCGTGCCGTCTTCAACGCGCTGTCGTCAAACGACCGCAATATGCTGGAACATTTTCTGCTCGGACATTGAGGGTGACATGCGATTTCTCCGTATCCTGACGATTGGCCTGTTCGTCCTGGCGCCGCTGCGCGTGGCGGCCGATCCGGCGCATGTCGCGCTGAGCTTCGCCGACGATTTCACCATTCCGCGCTTCCAGGCCGTGGCGGCGGCGGCGCATGCGCAGGAAGGTGCCTGGTCGAAATTCTGTACCGACCGGACCCATGGCGACCCGGACACGCTCAAGAAGGCGTTCAACGATCTGGCCGATGCCTGGGCCAATATCGAATTCGTGCGCATCGGGCCGGCGGCGGTGGCGCTCCGCGTCGAGCGGTTCAACTGGTGGCTCGATCGCACCAACGCGACCGGCAAGGCGCTGAGTGCGATGCTGGCCACGACCGATCCGCAGAACCTGACCCCCGACAAGCTTGCCGCGGGCAGCGTCGCCGGTCAGGGCCTGCCGATCCTGGAGCGGCTGCTCTATGCGCCCGGTGCGACCGCGCAGCTCCAGTCGGAGCCGCAGCGCTGCGTGGTGGGGACGGCGGTGGCGCGCGGCCAGTCCGTCATCGCCGATGCGATCGTGACCGACTGGACCGCGCCCGATGGTGCGCGCGCCGCGCTTGCCGCCAACACGCGCTGGAACGTGGCCTTCGCCGATGCCAAGGAGGCGGCCAGCGTGATGCTGACCGATCTGGCGACCGGCCTCGAAGGGCTCAAGGACTTCAAGGTCGCGATGCTGTTCCACGACACCACCAACGCCAACGCGCCGAAGCTCGCGGAAGCCACCTTCAGCGGACGCACGGTGCACGATATCCGGCTCAACCTTGCCGCCATTCACCAGGCGCTCGGCATCTTCCTGGTCAACGCGTCGCCGGCCGCGAAATACCGGCTCGACGCGGCCTTCGACGACGCGCTGAACGCGCTGAACGCGACCGAGCGCCCCAAGATGAGCGCGCAGGAGCGCCTCGCCGCCATTCAGCTGACGCTGGCCTCGTTCGGCGCGCTGAGCCAGACGGGCATCGCGGTCCTGCCGGAAGCAACCGGTCTCACCCTGGGGTTCAACAATCTCGATGGCGACTAGACGCGAATTTCTCGCCGGCGCCGCCGGTATCTGCCTGACCGCGAGCATCGGCGGCGTGCGTGCCGCGCAGGATGCGCCACGCCTGATGAGTGCCGCGCGCATCGCCAACCGCGACGGCGGCGCGCTGTGGCGGCCTGATGCGCTGACGCCGTTCGAACTGCCCGCACGTGGCCACGCGCTGGCGCATCTGCCCGATGGGCGCGTGCTGCTGATGGGGCGGCGGCCCGGCCTGTTCGCGTCGATGATCGATCCGCGCGATCCGGCAGCGCCGCTGCAGAGCTTCGCGCCGGCGAAGGCCTGCCGCTTTGCCGGACATGCCGCGGTTTCGCCGGACGGCACCTCTCTGGTGACCAGCGAATTCGATGCGGCCAGCGTCGAAGCCGTCCTGGTGGCGCGCGATCCCGGGAGTGGTGCAGAACGCGCGCGCTGGCGGCCGGGCGGCATCGAACCACATGAGCCGATCTTCGCCCGAAGCGGCGCGCGCCTGGTGGCGGCGCTGGGCGGCCTCATCGAGGATGGCGGCGTCACGGGCCCGATATTCAATCCCGGCGGCGTGCGCAGCGCGGTGGTGGAGCTCGATCCGCTCTCCGGAAAGGTGCTGGCGCGTCATGCGCTCGGCGCGTCATTCGCGTCGCTGTCGCTGCGCCACCTAGCGGTGGCGCCGGACGGCGAAACCATCGCGGTCGCGGCGCAGGACCAGGACGTCACCGTGACGCGGCCGCTGATGAGCCTGCTCCGGCTCGGCAAGGGATTGGAATTGCTCCCCCAGCCCGATCCGCGTGACTTCGATTTCCGCGGCTATATCGGCTCGATCGCCGTCGACAGGAGCGGAGAATTCGTCGCGGCGGCCAGCCCGCGCGGTGGGCTCGTCGGATTCTGGTCGATGACGAGCGGGCGCTGGTGCGGCGGACTGGCGATCGCCGATGTCTGCGGCGTCACGGCGGCTTCCGAGGGCGGCATGTTCTGGGCCAGTTCCGGCCTCGGCGGCATCGCGAAGATCGCGGCCGCCGGGCCTCGCGTCGAAGCGCAATGGCACACGCAGGCCGGCTTCGACAATCATCTCCTGCTGGTCTGAAACCTCTTTCCGGTCTGGAAAAGCGAACGGGCCGGCAACGCGCCGGCCCGTTGTTTTGTGGTTGCTCCTTTTCGGGGAGACGAACCGCCTAGTTGTTCTTTTTGTTGCCCTTGCGTCCGATCTGGACGGCGCTGCTCAGATCGGAAACCGCCGCGTCGCGGGTTCCCATCGGGGTCAGGCCGTATTTGTGTTCGATCATCGCCAGGATCGAGGTCGTGTCATGCTCGGTGTGATCCACACCGGAATGCGTGAACCTGGGCGAGACGATCAGCGCCGGGATGCGCGTACCCGGACCCCACTGGTCGTGCGGGCCGTTCGGACCGCCCGGCGTGCCGGGAGGCGAAACGTGGTCCCATTGTCCGCCGAACTCGTCATAGGTCACGATGACGAGGGTGTGGGCGGCTTCCTTGCCGTTGAAGATCGCCTTCAGCAGGCTGACCAGATGGCTGCTGCCGTTCGATTCGCTGGCATAGCCGGGATGCTCGTTGTTCTCGCCCAGCGGCTTGATGAAGCTGACGGCATACAGCGTGCCGGAATTGGCCTGCTGGAAGAACTGCGCTTCGTCGAGCAGGTGTTCCCGACGTTGCCTGGTGCCCGGCGCGAAGGAGGCGTAGTAGTTGAACGCCTGATGGTGGAACTGGAAGGCGCCATCCGGGCAATTGGGCCACACGGCTGTCGGCAGGACGTTGGGATCCTTGCAGCTGTGATCGGCCCAGGTTCCGTTGGTCCAGCCCGGCTTGCCAACATCGCCGTCGGCATTCGACCAGCCGCCCGAATACCAAGCCCATTTGACATGCGCCGCGGTCAGCAGGTCGCCGATGCTGGCGCTGCTCAGCGGCGGCAGCTGCTTGTAGCTCGCTGTGCCGGGGGAGAAGGGCAGATAGGTCGGCTGGGTGGTGTTCACCGCATTGTCGCCGCAGGTGATGTTCGGCGGGGTCCCCGGACGGTTCTTCGGCGGATTGCAGGAGACCGTCAACTGGCTGTCCTTCACGGGGCCGACCGGCGTGTAGAGCGGCGTCGCGGTCGGCATGCCGTTGGCGTCGGCGATCGAGTGCAGGTCGGTGGAACCGCCGTCGTTCACCGCATTGGCGAAGACCGGCGCGGCAGCCGAAACCAGCCACTGGTGATTGAGGAACGAGCCGCCAAAAGCGCCCTGAAAGAAATTGTCGGCGACCACATAGTGCGGCGCGCCGGCCGAGTGCAGATAGGAATAGATCGGCAGCTGCAGCGTGTTGTAGTGGCCCATGGCCAGGCCGGAGGCGTCACTGCCCGTCACATAGCGATCCTGCTTGCCGTTATCGATCTGGTACTGCTCGCTGTAATAGCGATGGAAGATGTCGCGCGTACAGCCGCCCGGCAGGCCCTGGCCGTTGGGAATGCCGTTGCTGGCGAACTGGTTCGGCGTCGGGCAGGTCGTGGCGACCGGCGGGATGAAATTGTCGATCGCGAACGGCGCGTTGGCGAAATCGCTGGTGATCGGCAGCGTGCCGGCATTGTCCGTGCAGGACGCGGCGAGGGGCGGCGAGGTCAGATTGACGTCCAGCTGGTAGAGGCAATTGTAGGGCGTCGCGTTGTCCTGGCGCACCTGGGTGGTGTGGGCGACATCGGCATTGGCCAGGCCGTTGACGTTGGCGCCTTCGATGCTGTCCCAGCCGCCATAGAGATTGTCGAAGCTGTGGTTCTCTTCGTAGATCACCACCAGGTGGGTGATGTTCGGCCCCCACGGGTTTTTCCCGGGTTTCGGCGCCGCGGCCGAAGCCGCAAAAGCACAACTTCCCATCGCAACGACTGCCGTACAGCCGAGCAACCAGTTGGATAATTTCATAAGCGATGCCCTCCGTTAATCTTGGAATCCAGGATGATGCGGAAACTCCGCCTATTTGGCGACAATCAGATTGCCGATTTCTGTCAGTAATGTTTAATTTTTGTAAATGTGGAGCTCAGTGTTTCAGCACCAGCGGACCGCCGGATCCGCTGCCGGCGGGGATGAGGGCGCTCAATTGCGCCAGAATGTCGTCTGCGGCCACCATCCGCGACGCGGCGGGAACCGGCGGCAGGGGCCTACTGTCTTCCAGGATGCCCACAAGGGCGGCGCGGGCCCGCGTCACGCGGCTCTTGATGGTTCCGATAGGCGTCTTGCTGATCCGCGACGCGTCCTCGTAGGAGAACCCGCCGACCGCGACCAGGATCAGCGACTCGCGCTGGCTGTTGGGCAGGCGGCGCATGGCGCGGGCGGTGTCGGACAGCTCGATCGTCCAGTCCTGTTCGTTGGCGGGCGCCGCGATGCGCTCGGCCTTGTCGGCATCCCAATGCGTCTCGCGCCAGGCGCGCCGGGCATGGGAATAGAATTCGTTGCGCAGGATCGTGAAGACCCAGGCCTTCAGATTGGTTCCGGGCTCGAACCGGTCGCGCGCGCGCCAGGCCTTGGCGAGCGCTTCCTGCGCCATGTCTTCCGCGATCGTGCGGTCGCCGCAGAGCGAGCGGGAAAAGACCCGCAGATGCGGAATGAGGGCGACGAGATAGTCCTGGAAGCGGGCGGCCAGCTGCGCCGCCTGTGACAGATCGGCTTGGCGCGAGGCGCTTTCGACGATGGACATGTCCTACCCTCCGCTTCCGCGCCAGTGTCTTTCACCGCGCGCGAACTTGATGACGATCAGCAGCAGCAGCGCGCCGATCGTGGCGTTGACGATCGCCGCGACCAGGCCGGCGCCCAGATGGATGTGCAGCCGGGGCATCTGCCAGCCGCCGATGAAGGCGCCGACGATCCCCACGAGGATGTCGCCGATGATGCCGAGGCCGGTGCCTTGCACGATCACGCCGGCCAGCCATCCGGCGGCCAGGCCGATCACGAGAATGATCAGAAGATTTTCACCGGACATAGGCATTGCCGCGAGCCCCAGGCCCCCGCGCATGTCGAAGACCAAACCACTGAATCGCGCGGGCAACGGATCGACAGCGTCTGGGCGGGGAGGAATTTCTCCCCGCTTGACAAAACTAGACCTGTCGCAAAGGAAAAACTGAGCAGTTTTGCTCACAGTCGATTTTCGGCGCTTAAAATCGGCCCAATCCGTGGTTAAGAAAAGACTTCGGAAAATTTACTCTGGATTCGATTTTCCGGTTATTTGACAGGTATTTGTCACCCCGTCCAGGCGTGACCAGTTCTCACCATGGACAGGATAGAACAGGCGGCCTCCGGTATATCTTCCGGCATCTCTGAAGAGCCGGAAGAAAAGCGCCCTATTCACCAGCTTGATCGCTTCATAGCCTCACACGAAGGCAGCAGGCGATGCCTGTCAGATCCGGCCCATCAGCAGCAGGACGACGACGACGATCAGCACGATGCCGATCACGCCGACGCCGCCGTGACCATAGCCGTACCCATAGCCGCCGAAGCGGCCGCTGAAGCCGCCGATCAGGAAAATGACAAGGAGAATGACGAGAATGAGTCCGAGCGACATGAGCGATCACCTGTTGCGGTAAAGCCGTTGCGCGCGCCTTCGCGCGGCGGAGCGGGGATTGTCCGGCCCATAGCGCTACACCCGTCGCGGGACGAAAACTGTGCGAAATTGACCAGGCGCGGCGGCGCGCGAACCTATCGCTCGATATGGGGATGATCGTGCAGGACCAGGTTCAGCAGCGAACTGTGGACCTCAATGCCGCCATTGTAGTCGATGAAGCCCAGCCGGCGAAACTTGTTCATGAAGAAGCTGACGCGCGAGCGCGTCGTGCCGATCATCTCGGCCAGCGTTTCCTGGCTGATTTTCGCGATCAGCGGTTCGGGCTTTCCCTCCTTGCCGAAATTGGCCAGCAGCAGGAGCAGCCGCGCCAGCCGCCTTTCGCTCGAATTGAACAATTGATCGACGAGGTCGGCCTCGACGCGGATCGTGCGGCTCAGCAGGTGGGCGATGAACAGCTCGGAAAAGGCGGGCTCGCGGTGGAGCACGTCCGAAATCGCCGCCTTCTTGATGTGGACGACGGCGGCGTCGGTCATCGCCGCAGCCGTCATGATGCGGCGGCGCTGCCCCGCCAGGCAGCCCTCGCCGAAGAAATCGCCCGGGCCGAGAATCGCGATCACCGCTTCCTTGCCTTGCGGCGACACCACGCTGAGCTTCACCTTGCCCTGCTGGATGTAGAACACCGTGTCGGCGGGCTCGCCCTGCGAAAACACGATCTGGCCCTTGCGCGGCTTTATGAGATGGCGCCCGTCGCCGACCTTGGCCAGGAAGGCCTTCGGATCGAAGACGGGTTTGTGCTTGGGGGCCATCTGCCGGACTTTCCTCGCGATGATTTCCAGCCCCGTCGGCGGCGTCTCGATAGAAACGGCGGCGCAACGCGAGGCGGAGCCGAAATCACGGATCTCAACCAATGCGATCGCAAGCGGCATTGGAACCAAATACCGGCATACACGTTTACTTCGGAGCGGTGAAGTCATTTCCCCGCGTGTTCTCCGCCGCGCCCGTCGATCTTTTCAGGTCATTCAGGCTGCCCGCGCCGGCCAACACCTGCAAACGCTTTCAGGGAGCATCGCGCGGCATGGCGCCGCCGCGGTCGCTTCACAACCAAGGAACGCCCATGAAAACGATTCTCCAATCAGCCCTCGTTGTGGCTCTGACTGCCGGCGCGGCCACCATGCTTGCCGGCCAGGCGAGCGCCGGCGTCGGCGTGTCGATCGGCATCGGCCTGCCGGGCCCAGGCTATGGCGCGGGCTATGCGCCTTATGACGACCAGTATTATTACGATCCGATCTATATCGGCGGCGCCTGGTATCACGGTCCCTATCGCTGGCAGATGCGCAACGGCGAACGCCAGTTCTACGTGAACGGCGGCTGGCATCGCGACGAGTGGCGCGGCGGCGCGCGCCCCAACAGCATCACCTTCCGCAATGACGGCTATTTCCGCGGCGGGCGGAATTACGGCTTCGGCGACGCCGACCGCATCAATGCGCGCTTCCACACCAATGCGGCAGTGCGCGACGATCGCCGCGACGTGCGATCCGACCGCCGGGACATCCGTCAGGATCACAGGGACCTGCGCAACGACCGGCAGGACCGCCGCGATGACCGGCAGGATCGCCGCGACGACCGCGGCCACTGAACCGCGCAAGGACATCGCCCGAGGAAAAAGCTCTCCGCGCCCAGCGGGGAGCTTTTTTCTTTTGGCCCGGCCGGTTTCTGTTCGCCCGTCCGCGCCGGTGTAACATCGCCCTGACGCAGCAGAGGCCAAGCCCGTGACCGAATCCAAAGCCGGCGACATCGCCGGCGGCACCGTCGCCGATCTGCTGAACAGGCTTGCCACCGGCACGGCCGGACTGGCGTCAGACGAAGCCGCCAGGCGGCTGGCGGCCGACGGCCCCAACCAGCTCGAGGAACGGGCGAAGCGGCGCCTGCTGATCGATTTCCTGGGCCGCTTCAAGAACCCGCTGGTGCTGGTGCTCTTGGCCGCCGCCGCCATCGCGGCCGTGACCGGCGATCCGCCGAGCTTCTTCATCATCACGACGATCGTGCTGCTTTCGGTGCTGCTGGATTTCGTGCAGGAGCATCGCGCCCAGAGCGCAGCCGAGAGCCTGCAGAAGAAGGTCGCGCTCAGCGTCAGCGTGCTGCGCGATAGCAAGCAGCGCGAGATCCCGGTGACCGAGATCGTGCGCGGCGACGTCGTCCTTCTGGCCGCCGGCGATCTGGTGCCAGCCGATTGCCGGCTGATCGAGGCCAAGGATCTCTTCGTCAACCAAGCGCTGCTGACCGGCGAGCCCTATCCGGCGGAAAAGCAGGCGACGGACAGCGCGGCCGCCGATCCGCCCGACGCAGCGCTGCCCGCCAACGCCGTCTTCATGGGAAGTTCGGTGGTCAGCGGCACCGCCAAGGCGGTCGCGGTCCATACCGGCCGCGCCACCGAGCTGGGCGGCATCGCCCATTCGCTGCGCAAGGAGCCGCCGCCCACCGCCTTCGCCATCGGCCTGCGCGATTTCGGCCTGCTGATCGTGCGGCTGACGGTGCTGCTGGTCTTCTTCGTGCTGCTGGTCAATCTGCTGTTCCACCGGCCGCTGATCGAATCCTTCCTGTTCGCCCTGGCGCTGGCCGTGGGGCTGACGCCCGAATTGCTGCCGATGATCGTCTCGGTGACGCTGGCGCGCGGCGCGCTGCGCATGGCCGAGAAGAACGTGATCGTGAAGCGGCTTTCCGCCATCCACGATCTGGGCAGCATGGACATCCTGTGCAGCGACAAGACCGGCACCCTGACCGAAGCCCATATCGCGCTGGTCCGCGAGGTCGACCTGACCGGGGCCGACAGCCGCCATGTGCTGCAGCTCGCCTACCTGAACGCCGCCTTCGAGACCGGCCTCAAAAGCCCGCTCGATCAGGCCATCCTCGACATCAAGGACGTCGCGCTGGACGGCTGGAGCAAGATCGACGAAGTGCCGTTCGATTTCGAGCGCCGCCGCGTCTCCGTCCTCGTAGAGAAAGCGGGGAAGCGCATGCTGGTGGTCAAGGGCGCGCCCGAGGACGTCCTGAAACTGGCCTCGCATTACGAACCGGCGGCCGGCGGCGGACTCGTTCCCCTGGACGATGCGGCCCGCGCCGCCGCGCTCGCCCTGCTCGCCAAATTCGGACAGGAGGGGTTGCGGCTGCTCGGCGTCGCCTGGCGCGAGATGGTGCCCGGGACCGCTCATTGCCATCTGGGCGACGAGGCCGACCTGACCTTCGCGGGCTTTGCCGTCTTCCTCGATCCGCCCAAGCAGAGCGCGCGGGCCGCGCTGGAAGCCCTGGCGCATCTCAACGTATCGGTCCGCATCGTCACCGGCGACAACGAGCATGTGACGCGCCATGTCTGCGAGGCATTGGGCTTGAGCGTCGACGGCGTCCTGACCGGACCCGAACTGGCGACCCTGACGGACGAGGCGCTATTCGCCCGGCTGGAGGGCACGACGCTGTTCTGCCGCGTCGCGCCGGCGCAGAAATCGCGCATCATCGGCGCCTTCCGCAAGCGCGGCCATGTGGTGGGCTATCTGGGCGACGGCATCAACGACGCGCCCTCGCTGCAGGAGGCCGATGTCGGGCTCTCGGTCGCAGATGCCGTGGACGTGGCCAAACAGGCGGCAGCCATGATCCTGCTCAAGACCGATCTGGGCGTGCTGGCCGACGGCGTGCGCGAGGGGCGGCGCACCTTCGCCAACATCATGAAATATGTGATGATGGAGACCAGCTCGAATTTCGGCAACATGTTCTCGATGGCCGGCGGGGTGCTGTTCCTGCCCTTCCTGCCGATGCTGCCGGTGCAGATCCTACTCAACAATTTGCTCTACGACGTCTCGCAGATCGCCATCCCGCTGGACGAAGTCGATGCCGAGATGGCCGAGCGGCCGCGGCACTGGAACGTGCGCTTCGTGCGCAACTTCATGCTGGTGCTGGGGCCGGTCAGTTCGCTGTTCGATTTCCTCGCCTTCGCGCTGCTGCTGCTGGTCTTCCATGCCGGCGCGCGGCTGTTCCAGACCGGCTGGTTCGTCGAATCCCTGATGACTCAGGTGCTGGTCGTCTTCGTCATCCGCACGCGCGGCAATCCCTTCACCAGCCGCCCGCACCGGCTGCTGGTCGCCAGCGCGCTGGCCATCGTCGCCGTGGCGATCGCGCTGCCCTACACCTTCATCGGCGGATGGTTCGGCCTGGTCCCGGTTCCGGCCGTGCTGCTTCTGACGCTGGCCGGCATGACGGCTCTTTACCTTCTCACCGTCGAGGGGGTGAAGCGCTGGTTCTACACGCGCCATTTCGCGGCCCAATAAATATGCCGACAGGAAGCGCCAACGGGCTTGATTTTCTTCGGCTGCGGGCTCATTTGGGCGGCGTCCCGAAGGCCCGAGACAAGTCCCGCGCCCCCGGTACGCTCCGACAGAACGCGAACACCGGGTCCTTGCGATGCATCCGTCCACCACGGCGCAGCAACACGCTCCCATCGCGCCCGCCGCGGTCCTCAGCCCGGCGGAGGTGACGGCGCGGCGCATCGAGTGGATCATCACCTGGATCGGCTCGCCCACCTCGCTGGCGCTGCACACGCTGGTCTTCATCGCCTTCTTCGCGGTGTCTCTGCTGCGCCTGGTGGCGTGGGACCTGATGCTGCTGGTGCTGACCACGGTGGTGTCGCTGGAGGCGATCTACCTCGCCATCTTCATCCAGATGAGCGTCAACCGGCAGGGCGCCAGCCTCAAGGAGGTCGAGGAGGACGTTGAAAGCATTCAGGAAAACGTCGAGGAGCTGGGCGAGAATGTCGAGGAATTGGGCGAGAACGTCGAGGACCTGAAAGAGGATGTCGAGGACATCCAGGAGGACATCGGCGAGATCAGCGAGGACACCGAGGACGAAGCCCGCGACAAGAAGCAGGCCGAGATGATCGAAGCGCTGACCAACGACGTGAAGACCATGCTGCGGCATCTCGAGTCGCTGAAGGCGCGATAGCATCGCGCACGCAAACGTTCCGCCGCTTGCCCGCCGGCGCGAACGCGCGCAATCTATAGTGCTGATTCTCGGAGGCACTCATGGCTCGCAAGATCAAGACGAAAAAGTCGAAGAAGAAATCCGCGACGAAGACGACACGCAAAGCCGCCAAGCGCGTGGTCTCCACGCGCCGCGCCGCGCCCGTCAAGCGCAAGGCGAAAACGGCAAAGAAAGCCAAGAAGGTCACGCGCAAGGCGGCGCCCGCCAAGCGCGTCAAGAAGACCAAAAAGCGCAAGGTCAGCGCACCGTCCGCCCCCGCGCCGGAAACCTCCTGGCCGGCGTCCGAGACCGGCGGCGACGAAAGCGACAGTTGAGCGCTTAAGCCTTTTCTGGCGTGAATTTCCGCCTCGCGCCGTTCATGCAATAGCGCAGGCCGGTCGGTCTGGGTCCGTCCGGAAAGACGTGGCCCAGATGGCCGGCTCCGTTCAGTGTCCCGAATCCGCGATGGCGCTTTTCAGCGTGTCGGTCAGCCTGCCCTTGTTGCCGAACGCCCAGGTCGCGCCGTAGCCGATATCGTCGACGCGCCAGCCCGCCGTCGTGGCGACCAGATAGACCGTGTCGTTCCAGGCGAGCGGCTTGTCGCCGGGATGAGCGCCGCGGTCGTCATAGGCCAGCGCGACCGTGCAACGCCCCGTCTTCGCGTCGCCGCTGCAGGCGCCGACCTTGAACGCGGTCGCGCCTTCGAAATTCGAGGTGAAAATATCGCCTTCGAGCAGCGGCGGCGCCCCCTTGTCGGCCCAGGCGAAACCCTGTTCGGCCTGGGCGCCCCGCGCCAGCAGCGCGTCCAGCGCCGGGGAGAGGAACGGCTGGTATCTGGCCCGCCCCGCCGCGTCGGGAATACCGTCGGACGGATGGAAGGTGGCGTAGACGCCGTAGAAGCCGTTCGCGGCATCCGCCATCCCGGCCGCGCCGTCGGCCAGGCAGGCCGCCGTGCCGAGCAGGGTCAACATTGCGCAGGCCGCCACGGCCCGTCCTGTCATGGACGCGCCTTCAGGAGATCGCGGATTTCGCGCAGCAGCATCACGTCCTCGGGCGGCGCGGCGGGCGTCGGCGGCGCAGGGCGGTCCACCAGATGGTTGATCTGGCGCACCACGATGAAAAGCAGGAAGGCGACGATCAGGAAGCTGAACACCGCGTTGAGGAAAACGCCATAATTGATCGTGATGGCGCCGGCCTTCTGCGCCTCGGCCAGGGTCGCGAAATGGCCGCCTTTCAGCACCAGGAAGAAATTCGAGAAATCGATGCCGCCGGTGATCCAGCCGATCGGCGGGGTCAGGACGTCCTTGACCAGAGAATTGACGATGGCGGTGAAGGCGGCGCCGATGACCACGCCGACGGCGAGGTCGACCACGCTGCCGCGCATGGCGAAGGTCTTGAATTCCTGGAACATCGCGGGTCCCTTTTGGAACCGCAAGGCTAATCGGGCGCGGCGCCTTCAACAAGCGGGCGCGCCATCAGAAGCCACACCACGCCCCAGCCGGCCAGCGCCCCGCTGATCGCGCCCAAGGTGTTGGCGACCTCGTCCAGCACGTCGGGGTCGCGGCCGGTGAAGCCCTGCAGGATTTCGAGCATCCCGCCCAGCACGATCAGCCCCAGCACCGCCCAGGCCGCCGCCCGCCACGAGCGCAGCATCACCGCCGCGAGCCCGGCCAGGCCGAAATAGGCCGTGAAATGCAGCGCCTTGTCCCAGACATGCGCGAAGACAGGCGGCGGATGCGGGGTCAGCTCGCCCCACGCCACCAGCGCCAGCGCCGGCCAGAACAGAAAAAGCGCGAGCCTGGAGAGGTTTTTCACGGCCTGGTTTCGCCACACGGTGGGGGTTTCCACTATTTGCCCATTCAGCATAGCTGCAATCATGGCGAAGATGCGTTAAGACGCCGCCACCCCGTCTCTGTGACGGATATGGCACGCTCTTGCAATCGCGGTCCGGTTCCGTATAAGACGCCCCTCTTTCGGGTCGCCCGGCTGGGCATGCCGTGGCGACCCCAAATGGAAAACCGGTGCCTTCGGGGTGCCAAGGAGACCAAAATGCCCAAGATGAAGACCAAGTCGGGCGCCAAAAAGCGCTTCCGGCTTACCGCCAGCGGTAAAGTCAAGCACGGCCAGGTCGGCAAGCGCCACGGCATGATCAAGCGCTCCAACGAGCAGATCCGCGACCTGCGCGGCACCAGCACCGTTTCCAAATCCGAAGTCCAGCGCATCAAGCGCTGGATGCCATACGCTTAAAGGAGGGCTTATCCGATGTCCCGCGCCCCCCGTTCCGTTCCCTCCCACGCCCGCCGCAAGCGCGTCTTCAAGCTCACCAAGGGCTTCTATGGCCGCCGCAAGAACACGATCACCTCGGCCAACGCCGCGGCCGACCGGTCGCTGCAGCACGCCTATATCGGGCGCAAGGAAAAGAAGCGCAATTTCCGCGCCCTGTGGATCCAGCGCATCAATGCGGGCTGCCGCCTGCACGGGCTGACCTACAGCCGATTTATCAGCGGGCTCGCCAAGGCCGGGATCGAGGTCGACCGCAAGGTGCTCTCCGATCTGGCCATTCACGAGCCCGCGGCCTTCAAGGCCCTGGTGGATCAGGCCGCGGCCAACGCGCCAGCCTTGTCGTAGACGCCTCGCGTTCCACCGGGAAATTCCCTATTCCCCTTTCGTCCTCGCCGGCTCGTCCGGCGGAGGATGAATGAGAAAGCGTGTGGACGTGATGACCGACATTTCTTCCCTGGAACGCCAGATCCTCGACGCGGTCGCCCAGGCCGCCGACGAGACCGCGCTGGAAGGTGTGCGCGTCGCAGCACTCGGCAAGAAGGGCAGCATCAGCGAGCTGTTGAAGACGCTCGGCGCCATGTCGCCGGAGGAACGCCGCACCAGCGGCCCGCTGTTCAACACCCTGCGCGATCGCGTCGCCGAGGCGATCGCCGCGCGCAAGACCGCGCTGCAGGACGCGGTGCTGAACGCGCGTCTGGCGTTCGAGCGGATCGACATCACCCTGCCGCCGCGCTCCGAGCCGCAGGGCAGCATCCATCCGGTCTCCCAGGTGCTGGACGAGGTGACCGCGATCTTCGCCGATCTGGGCTTCGCGGTCGCCGAAGGCCCGGATATCGAGTTCGACGACTACAATTTCACCAGGCTCAACATCCCTCCCGATCATCCGGCGCGGCAGATGCACGACACGTTCTACGTCGCCAGGCAGGCGGACGGCTCGCGCCATGTTCTGCGCACGCACACCTCGCCGGTGCAGGTGCGCACCATGCTGAAGCAGACGCCGCCGATCCGGATCATCTCGCCGGGACGCACCTATCGCGTCGATTCCGATGCCACCCATTCGCCGATGTTCCATCAGTATGAGG
>JAATGL010000106.1 GCA_015654705.1 Alphaproteobacteria bacterium
GCCAGCGAGGAGAATTGCGGGCCCTACATCGCCAGATAGGTGCCGCCGACGGCATGGGGAATGTCGATCGCGCGCGCCGCTTCGCCAAGCGCCCCGGAAAGCTTGGCGCAGAGCGGATGCGCCATCGAGACATGGGCGACGATGCTCGGACCGAAGAAGCTTTTCTCGCGCGCATGGGTGCGGTCGATGAACTGGTCGACGATCACGAAGGTGCCGGGCGCCAGTTCCTCCCTGAACGAGCCGCAGGCCGAGACCGAGATCACGTCGGTCACGCCGGCGCGCTTCAGGGCGTCGATATTGGCGCGGTAGTTGATCGAGGTCGGCGACTGGATGTGGCCGCGGCCGTGGCGGGGCAGGAACACCAGGTCGATGCCCCTAAACGTGCCGAACAGCAGCGCGTCGCTGGGCTCGCCCCACGGGCTTTTCACCGCTTCCCAGCGCGTGTCGTCCAGGCCTGCGATGTCGTAGACGCCGCTGCCGCCGATGATGCCGAGAACGGTTCTGGCCATGATGGTCCCGTAGCAGGCGCGCATGCCGCGCAAGATGAAAGATCGGCAAGCTCTGTCCCGAGATGTCCCAGGCGGGCCCTTTGAAACACACAAAAACGAAGCCGACAATCGGCTGCGTGTCCGCGGCGCGACGATGGCGCGCTTTCGGGGGAATCGGGCATGTCCGGGGCGCTCGACGAGATGGCGGTGCTGGCCGCCTTCGCACAGCCGAACAATGACGGCAGCTTTCCGGAGGCGTTCCGGACCTATCTGCGGACGCTGGGCGCCGGCCGGCGGTCGGTGATCCTGGCATTTCCGCCCAAGGCGGCCGGCACCTTCCTGCGCACCGCCGCGATCGTGGCGGCGGACGGGCAGTTGGTGCGCATCGTCCACGCCCAGGGCGGCCGCGACGCCCAGCCCTACCTGCCGGTGTTCCTCTCCTATTTCCACGGCATGATGGGCACCTCGGTGCTGGTCGCCCATGTCCATCTGCAGGCACTGCCCGCCAACCGCCATTTCTTCGAGGCGCTCGACCTGAAGCCCGTCATCATGCTGCGCGGCATCGCCGACATGCTGGCGTCCTACCGCGACATGCTGGACGGGGACGCCAAGGCGCGCGGCGAGGGGTTGAACTGCGCGATCCCCTCGGATTTCGTCGGGTGGACGGACGACGCCAAGGGCGACTTCCTGATCGACGTGCTGGGAAGCTGGTATGTCGGCTATTACGCGACCTGGCTCGAATTCGCCCGCGCCGAGCCGGACCGCGTCTGCCTGCTCCGCTACGACGAGCTGCTGCGCAACCCGGCGGCGACGCTGGCCCGCGCGCTCGCCCATGCCGGCGTCGCGCAGCCCGAGCCGGTCTGCCGGCGCGCCGTCGCCGAAATCTGGAACGAGCGCCGCGACTTCCGCTTCAACCGCGGCGAGCCCGGCCGCGGCGCGCGCTATTTCAGCGCGCCGCAGATCGCGCGGCTGGCCCGGATGCTGGCCTATTATCCGGTGCTGCGCGACCGGCGCGATGAACTGTTATAGCGGGTTGACGGCGGGTTGCGTGCTTCGAGGCTCGCCTCGCTCGCACCTCAGCATGACGCGAAGGGAGATAACCCTCTCGTCATGCTGAGGTGCGCCGCGGGACGCGGCGCCTCGAAGCATGAGCCTAATGCGCGTCCTTCCACACCCGGCGGTAGGAGAGGAACAGCAGCCCGGACAGCACCAGCATGAAGATCATCACGCCGAAGCCCAGGCGCTTGCGCTCCTCCAGCTTGGGCTCGGCCGCCCAGGTCAGGAAGGTGACGACGTCGTGCGCCTCCTGGTCGACGCTGGCGGTGGTGCCGTCGGAGAAGGTGACGGTGCCCTCGGTGAGTGGCGGCGGCATGGAGATGTTGCGGCCCGCGAAATAGGGATTGTAGTACTTGTTGGCCAGCACCTTGAAGCCGGCCGGCGGCTTCTGCCCGAAGCCGGTCAGGATCGAATAGACGTAGCGCGGGCCGCCCTCGCGCGCCTTGACGATGATGGAGAGATCCGGCGGCAGCGCCCCGCCATTGCTGGCGCGGGCGGCTTCCTCATTGGCGAAGGGCGGCGGGAAATGATCGGCCGGGATGCCGGGCCGCGTCAGCCGCTCGCCGCTGGAATCGACGGTCTCGCCCTTGTCGTTGGGGTCGGCGGGAATCTTGTAGGCGGCGGCGATCGCCTTGGCCTGCGCCACGCTGAAGCCCGGCCCGCCGTCATCGGCCAGCGTGTGGAAGGCGATGCGGTTGAGGCTGTGACAGGCCGAGCAGACTTCCTTGTAGACCTGGAAGCCGCGCTGCAGGGCGGCGCGGTCGAAGGTGCCGAACGGACCTTCGAACGACCAGGTCTCGGCCTTGGGCGGCAGCGGCGCGCCGGGATCGGCGGCGTCGGCACGGGCCGCGCCGGCGAGGGCGAGCAGGGAAGCGAGGGCGAGTGGAAGCGCTTTCATCGTCGTCATCCTCACTCGGCCGGGCCCAGGACGGGCTGGGCGATGCTGGCGGGCAATGGCCTGGGCGTCTCGATCAGGCCGAGCAGCGGCATGATTACCCAGAAGAATCCGAAGTAATAAAGTGTGGCGATGCGCGCGATCCACACCAGCGGTATCGAGGTGCTGAACAGCATCGCGTCGGCGCCCTGCGAGCCGCAATAGCCCAGGACGAGGCAGTCCAGCGCGAAGAGCCAGAAGAACTGCTTCATCATCGGGCGGAAGCGGGTGGAGCGCACCTTGGAGGTGTCGAGCCAGGGAATGAAGGCCAGCGTCAACAGCGAACCGGCCATCACCAGGACGCCCAGCAGCTTCTGCGGCACCGAGCGCAGCATTGCGTAGAACGGCAGCAGGTACCATTCCGGCACGATGTCGGGCGGCGTCACGATCGGGTTGGCCGGCGTGTAATTGTCCGGATTGCCGAAGAAATCCGGCGCGTAGAACACGAAGCCCAGATAAATCAGCGCGAAGATCGCCACATAGAAGGCGTCCTTCACCGTGTAATAGGGATGGAAGGGCAGCGTGTCCTGCGGCCCCTTCACGTCGATGCCGAGCGGATTGTTGTTGCCCGGCACATGCAGCGCCCAGACATGCAGCCCGACGACGCCGACGATGACGAAGGGCAGCAGGTAGTGCAGCGAGAAGAAGCGGTTCAGCGTGGCGTCGCCGACCGCGAAGCCGCCCCACAGCCAGGTCGCGATCGCCGATCCCATGTGCGGGACGATCTGGTCAAGCGCGGAGAAGAAGTTGGTGATCACCGTCGCGCCCCAGAACGACATCTGCCCCCAGGGCAGCACGTAGCCGAAGAACGCCGTCGCCACCATCAGCAGATAAAGGATCACGCCGAGGATCCAGAGGATCTCGCGCGGCGCCTTGTAGGAGCCGTAATAGAGCCCGCGGAACATGTGGATGTAGACGGCGATGAAGAAGAACGAGGCGCCGTTGGCGTGCATGTAGCGGATCAGCCAGCCGTAATTGATGTCGCGCATGATGTTTTCGACGGAGTCGAAGGCGAGGTCGGCATTGGCGACGTAATGCATCGCCAGCACGATGCCGGTGAGGATCTGCACGCCCAGCATGAAGGTGAGGATGGCGCCGAACGCGTACCAGAAATTGAGGTTGCGAGGCGTCGGGAAGCTCAGCATCGTGTCGTGCGCCATGCGCATCAGCGGCAGGCGCGAATCGAACCAGCGCGCGAAACCCGATTTCGGAACGTAGGTCGAGGGACCGGACATGGGGGCGCTCCGTTAGCCGACTTTGATGCGGGTGGGCGTGAGGAAGGAATAGGGCGGCACGGCCAGGTTCTGCGGCGCCGGTCCTTTGCGGATGCGTCCGGCGGTATCGTATTGCGAGCCGTGGCAGTGGCAGAGCCAGCCGCCATATTCGCCCTGCGGCGATTGCGGCGTGCTGACCGTGGGCGTGCAGCCCAGATGGGTGCAGACGCCGACCAGCACCAGCCATTCGGGATGGATCTCGCGGTTGGCGTCGGTCGCCGGCGCGCTGTCCGGCAGGTTGGCGTTGCGCGCCAGCGGATCGGGCAAGTCGGCCAGGTTCACCGCCTTGGCGTCGGCGATCTCCTTGGGCGTGCGGCGGCGCACGAACAGCGGATGGCCGCGCCACTTGTAGACGATCTGCTGGCCGGGCTGGATGGAGGTGATATCGATCTCGGTCGAAGCCAAGGCCAGCGCGGCGGCGCTGTGGTTCATCTGATCGATAAACGGCCAGGCCGCGGCGGCAACGCCGACGGCGCCCATCGCTCCGGACGCCACATAAAGAAAGTCGCGCCTGGTGCCCGCGTCATGAGTCGTGTCTGCCACGTCATCCACCCTTTGAGAACTTGAAGACTATTGCCACATTCGAGCGCGAAACCGAATTGACGCAGTGACGCGCCGGTCTTCGCGAATCCCGGCACGTCC